>JACRLI010000031.1 GCA_016235265.1 Candidatus Eisenbacteria bacterium | reverse complement strand
GTCGCGAACGTGAATCTTCGGGTTGTTCTGCGAAAGAACCATCGTGATCGCCGCCGTCAACGTCGTCTTCCCGTGGTCCACGTGCCCGATCGTGCCCACGTTCACGTGCGGCTTGGTACGCTCGAACTTCTGCTTGGCCATCTCGCTCCTCCGTGATTGGCACCACCGGCCGGGCGCGCGACCCGGGCCCCGGCAAGGCTAACCCCTGACCTTCTCGACAATCTCTTCCGCCATGCTCGCCGGCATCGGCTCATAGCGGGAAAACTGCATGGTGTACACGGCCCGGCCCTGCGTCAGCGAGCGCAGGCGCGTGGCGTAGCCGAACATCTCCCCCAGCGGCACCGAGGCCGCGATCACGCGGGCTTCCTTGCGCATGAACATCCCGCCGATGCGCCCGCGCTTGGAGGTGAGGTCGCCGATGACCTCGCCCATGTACTCCTCCGGAACCACCACCTCGACATCCATCACCGGCTCCAGCAGCCTCGGCTTCGCCTTGCGCGAGGCCTCCTTGAGGGCCATCGAGCCGGCGATCTTGAACGCCATCTCGGAGGAGTCCACGTCGTGGTAGCTGCCGTCCACCAGGGCCACCTTCACGTCCACCATGGGGTAGCCGGCCAGCACGCCGGACTGCATCGCCTCCATGATCCCGCGCTCCACCGAGGGGATGTACTCCCGGGGGATCGAGCCGCCCACGATGTTGTTCTCGAACACGAACCCGGACCCCGGCGGCAGCGGCTCGAGCTCGATCTCGCAATCGCCGTACTGGCCGCGCCCGCCGCTCTGGCGCACGAAACGGCCGCGGGCCTTGGAGGCCACGCCGACCGTCTCCTTGAACGCCACCTGCGGCTTGCCCACGTTGGCTTCCACGCCGAACTCGCGCATCATCCGGTCCACCAGGATCTCGAGGTGCAGCTCGCCCATGCCTTCGATGATGGTCTGGCCGGTTTCCTCGTGGGTGCTGACGCGGAAGGTGGGGTCTTCTTCGGAGAGCTTGCCGAGGGCGGTGGAGAGCTTCTCTTCGTCGGCCCGGGTCTTCGGCTCGATGGCCACCGAGATCACGGGCTCGGGGAAATGCATGGACTCCAGCTGGATCGGGTGGTCCTTCACGGTGAGGGTGTCGCCCGTGCCGGCCTGCTTGAGGCCGATGGCCGCCGCGATGTCGCCGGAGTACACGGTGTCGATCTCCTCGCGCTTGTTCGCATGCAGCTGGACCAGGCGCCCGACGCGCTCCATCTTGCCCCGCGCGGCGTTGTACACCCCGCTGCCGGCCTCGAGCTGGCCGGAATACACCCGGAAGAAGGTGAGCTTGCCGACGTGCGGGTCCGTCTGGATCTTGAACACCAGGGCGGAGAACTTCGAGTCGTCGTTGATCTCACGCGTCTCGGGCTCGAGGGTATCGGGATTCACGCCCTGGACCGGCGGCTTGTCCACCGGCGAGGGGAGGTAATCCACGACCGCGTCCAGCAAAGGTTGCACTCCCTTGTTCTTGAATGCCGATCCGGCCATCACCGGGACGATCCTGCCGATCACGGTGCCGCGCCGGATGGCCCTGCGGACCATTTCCGTCGTGACTTCCTTGCCCTCCAGGTAGAGGTGGACCATTTCGTCGTCGAATTCGGCGACCTGGTCCAGCATCTGCCGGTGGGCTTCGTCGGCCTTCTTCCTAAGGTCCCGGGGAATCTCGGTCTCCTCGAAGGTGCTGCCCTTGGGGCCGGCGTCCTTGTAGAAGACCGCCTTCATTTCCACCAGGTCGATCACGCCCTCGAACACGTCCCCTGCGTACATCGGGGTCTGCAGCGTGACCGGGTTCGCCCCGAGTCGCTCGCGCATCATCTGGATCACGTAGTCGAAGTCGGCCCCGACACGGTCCAGCTTGTTCACGAACGCGATCCGCGGGACGTTGTACTTGTCCGCCTGCCGCCACACGGTCTCGCTCTGGGGCTCGACGCCGCCAACGCCGCAGAAAACGGCAATGGCGCCATCCAGCACGCGCAGGGACCGCTCCACTTCAACGGTGAAGTCGACGTGGCCGGGCGTATCGATGATGTTGACCCGATGGTCTCGCCACTGGGCGGTGGTCGCGGCCGCGGTGATGGTGATCCCGCGCTCCCGCTCCTGCTCCATCCAGTCCATGACCGCAGAACCCTCGTGAACCTCACCCATCCGGTGGACGCGGCCCGTGAAGAACAGGATCCGCTCGGTGAGGGTCGTTTTTCCGGCATCGATGTGGGCCATAATGCCGATATTTCGGGTTCTGCTAAGAGGCGTTACGCGTGGCAATTCCTGCCATCCTTTACTTCGTTTCTGGGTCTCGGGTTTGCATCACCACCTTTCCGAACGGAACAGGCAGGTGCACCGTTTATGGGCTATTCCGGCCTGCGACCCGGGCCGGCGCCCCGCGATTGATTCAGCCAGCCGCCCGGCGCGAACCGGGACGGCGTCCTACCACCGGTAGTGCGCGAAGGCCTTGTTGGCCTCGGCCATGCGGTGGGTCTCTTCCCGCTTCTTGACCGCCCCGCCCTCGTTCTTCGAGGCCGCGAGCAGCTCCCCCGCCAGCTTGTCGGCCATGGTCTTCTCGGACCGCGCCTTGGCGCTGACCAGCAGCCAGCGGATGGCCAGGGCGGTGCGCCGCTCGGGGCGGATTTCCACCGGCACCTGGTAGGTGGCGCCGCCGACACGGCGGGACTTCACCTCGAGCACCGGCTTCACGTTGTTGAGCGCCGTCTTGAGCACCGACAGCCCGTCCTGGCCGGTCTTCTCGGCGAGGAGCTGGATGCTGTTGTACACGATCCCTTCCGCGGTGCTCTTCTTGCCGCCGCTCATCACCGAGTTCACGAACTTGGTGACCAGCACGTTGTTGAAGCGCGGGTCGGGCGGCAGCTCCTTCTTGATGATGGACTTCTTGCGCGGCATGAACGCTCCCCTACTTCTTCTTCACAGCGCCCTTGGCGCCGCTCTTGGTCCCGTACTTGGACCGGCTCTGCTTGCGTCCGTCCACGCCACTCGCGTCCAGCGTGCCCCGCACGATGTGGTAGCGCACGCCGGGCAGGTCCTTCACACGCCCCCCGCGGATCAGCACGATGGAGTGCTCCTGCAGGTTGTGGCCTTCGCCGGGGATGTAGCAGGTGACTTCCATGCCGTTGGTGAGCCGCACGCGCGCCACCTTCCGGAGGGCCGAGTTCGGCTTCTTCGGTGTGGACGTGTACACGCGGGTGCAGACGCCGCGCTTCTGCGGGCATCCCTTAAGGGCAGGCGCCGTGTTCTTGCGGCGCACGAGACTGCGGCCCTTGCGGACCAATTGGTTCAGCGTTGGCAAGAAAACTCCTGGGACCCGGCGACTAGAGTCAGCGGGCGGTTTTACAAGCGCTTACGTGGTTCGGACGTTTGCCTGGACCGGGCGCAGAATGGAAATATTAGGGATGTGCCCGGGACCTGTCAAGCGGTTTTTGCATCCTCGGGTTCCGGCCGCTCGACCGCCTCGTCCTCCTTCAACACCTTGATCTTGCGGTACTTAGCCAGTCCGGTCCCCGCCGGGATCAGGTGGCCGATGATGACGTTCTCCTTGAGGCCCCTAAGTTCATCCGTGTCACCGGATACCGCCGCCTGCGTGAGCACGCGGGTGGTCTCCTGGAACGAGGCCGCGGAGATGAAGCTCGGCGTGGACAGCGACGCCTTCGTAATCCCAAGCAGCAAGGGCTGATGCGTCGCGGGCTGGCCCCCTTCGGCCTCCACCCGGCGGTTTTCCTCCGCCAGGGTCAGCTTGTCCACGTCCTCGCCCTCGAGGAACACCGTGTCGCCCGGGTCCTTGATCCGGACCTTCTGCAGCATCTGCCGGACGATGACCTCGATGTGCTTGTCGTCGATGCGCACGCCCTGCAGCCGGTAGACCTCCTGGATCTCGTCCACCAGGTACTCCTGAACCCGGTTGATGCCCTGGATCAGGAGCGTGTCGTGCGGGTTCATGGGACCTTCCGTGAGCCGGTCGCCCGAGTGCACGCGGTCCCCCTCCTGCACGTGCAGGTACTTGCCCTGCGGGATCAGGTACTCGCGCTCGTCGGCCTCGTCGCTCACCACCCGCAGCTTGCGCATGCCGCGGACCACCTTGTCGAACTCCACGCGCCCGTCAATTTCGCTCACGATGGCGTGGTCCTTGGGCTTGCGCGCCTCCAGCAGCTCCGCCACGCGCGGGAGGCCGCCGGTGATGTCGCGCACCTTGGCGGACTCGCGGCGGATCTTGGCCATGATCTCGCCCGCGTGCACGGCGTCGCCGTCGCGCACGCTCAGGCGCGCGCCGGTGGGCAGCGGGTACTGGCCCAGCGTCTTGCCGGCCGCGTCCACCACGTCCAGGCGCGGGTGGCGCAGCTTCTCGCGGTCCTCGATGATCACGAACAGCTTCATGCTCGTGTTCTCATCGAGCTCCTCGCGCATGGTCAGCTTTTCCTTGATGTCGATGAACTTCACCGTGCCGGTGACCTCGGTCACGATGGGGGTGTTGTACGGGTCCCACTCGGCCAGCGGGGCGCCCAGGGGCACTTCCTGGCCATCCTGGACCAGCAGCGTGGCGCCGTAGAGCGGCTCGAACCGCTGGACGATGTTGCCGTCGGGGCCCTCGATGCGGATCTCGCCCTTGTGGCCCACGGTGACCGGCATGCCGTCGCGGTTCTTCACCGTCTCGAGCTTGTTGAAGCGCACGGTGCCGGCGGCGTTCGACAGCCTCCGCGCGGCCTCCGCGATGCGGCCCGAGACGCCGCCGATGTGGAACGTCCGCAGCGTGAGCTGCGTGCCCGGCTCCCCGATGGACTGCGCGGCGATCACGCCCACGGCCTCCCCGGTGTCCACCATGCGGCCGGTGGCCAGGTTGCGCCCGTAGCACTTCTTGCACACGCCGCGGCGCGACTCGCACACCAGCACCGAGCGGATCATCACCCGCTCCAGGCCGCAGTCCTCGATCTCCTTGGCCTTCTCCTCGGTGATCTCCTCGCCGGCGCGCACCAGCACCTCGCCGGTGAGATCGTTGACCACGTCCTCGGAGGTCACGCGGCCCACGATGCGCTCGGAGAGGCTCTCCACGACCTCCTCGCCCTCCTTCAGCGCCGAGCGCGTCAGGTTGAGCGCGGTGCCGCAGTCGTCCTCGGTGATGATGACGTCCTGCGCCACGTCCACCAGCCGGCGGGTCAGGTAGCCCGCGTCGGCCGTCTTCAGGGCGGTGTCGGCCAGTCCCTTGCGGGCTCCGTGCGTGGAGATGAAGTACTCCAGCACCGTCAGGCCTTCCTTGAAGTTCCGGATGACCGGGCTCTCGATGATCTCGCCCAGCCCACCGGTGATCTTCTTCTGCGGCTTGGCCATCAGGCCGCGCATGCCGGCGAGCTGACGGATCTGCTCGGGGCTCCCGCGGGAGCCCGAGTGGGCCATCATGTAGATGGGGTTGAAGCCGTCCTGTTCCAGGGAGAGGTGCTTCATGGTGGCCTGCTCCACCTGGGTGGCGGCCTTCGACCACGCGTCGATCACCAGGTTGTAGCGCTCGTTCTCGGTGATCACGCCGCGCTGGTACTCGCTGGTGACGCGCTGCACCTCGGTCTTGGCCTTGGCCACGATGTCGGCCTTGCTGGGCGGGATCACCACGTCGTCAATCCCCACGGTGATGCCGGCCTGCGTGGCGAACTTGAAGCCCAGATCCTTGAGCTCGTCCAGCAGCGCCGCCGTCTCGGCCGGGCCGAGCTTGCGGTAGCAGCCGCCGACCAGGTTCTCGAGGCCCTTCTTGTCCATGTCCTTGTTCACGAACTGGAGCGCCGGGTGCAGGTGCTGGTTGAACAGCACGCGCCCCGCGGTGGTCTCGAAGTGGTCGTAGGCGGCGCGCTCGTCGCGCGCGGCCGCCGGGTCCTTCTTCTCGGGCTCCATGACGTGCTGCCCGGGCTGCAGTCGCAGCGCGATCCGCTCGTGCAGCTTGATCTCGCCGCGGTCGTAGGTCGCCAGCGCCTCGGTGGCGTTCGGGAACGAGCGCAGCCGCCGCGGGTCCTCGCGCACCACCTTGCGCAGCCGCTCCTCGTCCTCGGGCTTGCCCAGCCAGCCCTTCGCCTTCCACTTCTTCTTCAGGTCGGCGACGATCGCGGCCTCGCACTTCGCGTAGGCCGGGTTCAGGCAGGCGCCGCGCGCCTTGGTCAGGTAGTTGCAGCCCAGCACGATGTCCTGGTTGGGCGTGGCCAGCGGCCGGCCGTTGGCCGGCGAGAGGATGTTGTGCGAGGAGAGCATGATGGTGCTCACCTCGATCTGCGCCTCGAACGAGAGCGGCACGTGCACGGCCATCTGGTCGCCGTCGAAGTCGGCGTTGAACGCCTGGCACACCAGCGGGTGGATCTTGATCGCCTTGCCCTCCACCAGCACCGGCTCGAAGCCCTGGATGCCGAGGCGGTGCAGCGTGGGCGCGCGGTTCAGCAGCACCGGGTGGCCCTTGATGATCTCGCCCAGGATGTCCCACACCTCGGGCCGCTCGCGCTCCACCAGCCGTTTGGCCGACTTCACCGTCTGCACGAAGCCCTTGTCCTCGAGCTTGCGGATGATGAAGGGCTTGAACAGCTCCAGCGCCATGTTCTTGGGCAGGCCGCACTGGTGCAGCTTGAGCTCCGGACCCACCACGATCACCGAGCGGCCGGAGTAGTCCACGCGCTTGCCCAGCAGGTTCTGCCGGAACCGGCCCTGCTTGCCCTTGAGCATGTCGGACAGCGACTTCAGCGGCCGGTCGCCCTGTCCGCGCACCGCGCGGGAGCGGCGGCCGTTGTCGAACAGCGCGTCCACGGCCTCCTGCAGCATGCGCTTCTCGTTGCGCAGGATCACCGCGGGGGCCTTGATGTCCATGAGCTTCTTGAGCCGGTTGTTGCGGTTGATCACCCGGCGGTACAGGTCGTTGAGGTCGGAGGTGGCGAAGCGGCCGCCCTCCAGGGGCACCAGCGGGCGCAGGTCCGGCGGCAGCACCGGCACCACCTTGAGGATCATCCACTCCGGCCGGTTGCCGCTCTTGCGGAACGCCTCGGCCACGCGCAGGCGCTTCAGCACCTCGCGCTTGCGCTGCACCGAGGTCTCGATCTTGGCGGTGCTGCGCAGCTCGGCGCACAGCAGGTCCAGGTCGATCTGCTCCAGCAGCGTGCGGATCGCCCGGCCGCCCATCTCGGCGGTGAACTGCGCGGTGTTGTCGCCCGCGAGCTCCTCCATCTGGTCCTCGGAGAGCAGCTCCTTGGGCTTGAGGCGGGTGTTGCCCGCGTCGATCACCACGTAGCTCTCGTAGTAGAGCACGCGCTCGAGGTCGCGGATGCTCATGTCCAGGAGGTGACCGATGCGGCTGGGCACGCCCTTGAAGAACCAGATGTGCGCCACCGGCTCGGCCAGCTCGATGTGCCCGAGCCGCTCGCGGCGGACCTTGGCCTGGGTGACTTCCACGCCGCAGCGGTCGCACACCACGCCGCGGTAGCGGATGCGCTTGTACTTGCCGCAGTTGCACTCCCAGTCCTTGACCGGGCCGAAGATCTTCTCGCAGAACAGGCCGTCCTTCTCCGGCTTGAAGGAGCGGTAGTTGATCGTCTCCGGCTTGGTCACCTCGCCGTACGACCACTCCTTGATGACCTCCGGCGAGGCCAGCTTGATCTTGATCGAGTTGAAGGTCGCCGGCTTGCGGCGGTCACGGTCCTCGCCACGGGTCAGCGACATCCTGCCCGGCGGGGGCGACGGCGGCATCTGCAGGCCGATGTTCTCTTCCATCCTGTACGTCCTCTCAGTTCTCTTCCATGGTCTGGATGTCCAGGCAGAGGCTCTGGAGCTCCTTCACCAGCACGTTGAACGACTCGGGCACGCCCGGCTCGGCCGGATTCTCGCCCTTGACGATCGCCTCGTAGATCCGGGAGCGGCCGTTGACGTCGTCCGACTTCACGGTGAGCAGCTCACGCAGCGTGTGGGCGGCGCCGTAGGCTTCCAGCGCCCACACCTCCATCTCCCCGAAGCGCTGGCCGCCGAACTGGGCCTTGCCGCCCAGCGGCTGCTGCGTGACCAGCGAGTACGGGCCGATGGAGCGCGCGTGGATCTTGTCGTCCACCAGGTGCGAGAGCTTCATCATGTAGATGAAGCCCACGGTCACCCGGGAGTCGAACTGTTCGCCGCTGCGGCCGTCGTAGAGGTGCGACTTGCCGTCGGTGTCCAGCCCGGCCTCGGCGAGCTTGGCCTTGATTTCCTCCACCGTGGCGCCGGCGAACACCGGGGTGGCCACGTTGAAGCCCAGCCGCTGCGCCGCCCAGCCGAGGTGCGTTTCCAGGATTTGCCCGATGTTCATTCGGGAGGGCACGCCCAGGGGGTTGAGGACCATGTCCACCGGGCGTCCGTCCACCAGGTACGGCATGTCCTCCTCGGGCAGGACCTTCGCCACCACACCCTTGTTGCCGTGGCGGCCGGCCATCTTGTCGCCCACCGAGAGCTTGCGCTTCTTGGCCACGTACACCTTGACCAGCTTCACCACGCCCGGAGGCAGCTCGTCGCCCTGGGTGACCTTCTTGGTTTCCTTCTCCAGGTCGCGCTCGATGCGGGTCAGCGCCGCCGAGGCCGCGTCAATCTGCTTCCAGATCTGCTCGTTGACCTTCTCGTCCTTGGTGAGCTCCTGGCCCCACTGCAGGTCGTCGAAGTCGATCTCGCCGAGCCGCTCGTCGGTCAGCTTCAGGCCCGGCTTCACCAGCACGTCGCCGGTCCTGGCGCTCACGATGCGGTGCGCCGCCTGGCCGCGAAGGATGTTGCGGATGGCCTCGTCGCGCTGCTCCTTGACCTGCGCCTTCTCCTTGCCGGTCTGGCGCTTGAGGCGGTCCACCTTCTTCTTCTCGTAGCCCTTGGAGCCCTCGTCCTTCTCGCGGCGCGAGAACACCTTGATGTCGATGACGATGCCGTCCATGCCCGGGGGCGCCTTCAGCGAGGCGTCGCGCACGTCGGCGGCCTTGTCGCCGAAGATGGCGCGCAGCAGCCGCTCCTCGGGCGTGAGCTCGGTCTCGCCCTTCGGGGTCACCTTGCCCACGAGGATGTCACCGTGCCGGACGCGGGCGCCGACGCGGACCACGCCCTCGTCGTCGAGGTTCTTGATGGCGTCCTCGCTCACGTTCGGGATCTCACGCGTGATCTCCTCGACCCCGCGCTTGGTGTCCCGGACTTGCAGCTCGAACTCCTCGATGTGGATGGAGGTGAAGACGTCGTCCTTCACCAGGCGCTCGGAGACCAGGATGGCGTCCTCGAAGTTGTACCCGCCCCACGGCATGAACGCGACCAGCACGTTCGCGCCCAGCGCCAGCTCGCCCATGGAGGTGGAGGCGCCGTCGGCCAGCACGTCGCCCTTGCGGACCCGCTGGCCCGCGTGCACCACGGGGCGCTGGTTGATGCAGGTGTCCTGGTTGGAGCGCTTGAACTTGATGAGCCGGTACTCGTCCACGCCGGTCTTGCCGATGTAGTCGGGCGTGGGCACGCCGTCGCGGGTGTCGTAGCGCACCTGGATGGAGTCGGAGGTGACGCCCTCCACCGTGCCGTCGCGCTTCGCCAGCACCAGCGCGCCGGAGTCCTCGGCCACCTTGCCCTCCAGCCCGGTGCCCACGAAGGGCGCGTCGGTCTGGATCAGCGGGACGGCCTGGCGCTGCATGTTCGAGCCCATCAGGGCGCGGTTGGCGTCGTCGTGCTCCAGGAACGGGATCAGCGCCGCCGCCGGGCTCACCAGCTGGATCGGCGAGATGTCCATGTACTCCACTTCCTCGCGCGCCACGGTGGGGTACTCGGAGCGGAACCGCACCGTCATGCGGTCCTCGCCCAGCTGCCCGCTGCGCGGGTCCACCTCGGCGTTGGCCTGCGCGATGTAGTGGCGGTCCTCCTCGTCGGCGGACAGGAACTTGATGCTGCGCTTGTCCATCAGCACCTTGCCGTCCTTCACGACGCGGTAGGGGGTCTCCAGGAAGCCGAACTCGTTCACCCGGGCGTAGGTGGACAGCGACGCGATCAGCCCGATGTTCGGGCCTTCCGGCGTCTCGATGGGGCACATGCGCCCGTAGTGGGTGTAGTGCACGTCACGGACCTCGAAGCCCGCGCGGTCGCGGGTGAGGCCGCCCGGTCCCAGAGCCGAGAGCCGGCGCTTGTGCGTCAGCTCGGCCAGCGGGTTGGTCTGGTCCATGAACTGCGAGAGCTGGCTGGAGCCGAAGAAGCTCTGGATCACCGCGGAGATGGTCCGCGAGTTGATCAGGTCGTAGGGCGTGAGGGTCTCCTCCTGGAGGCTCATGCGCTCCCGGATGATCCGCGCCATGCGCGCCAGCCCGATGTTGAACTGGTTGGCCAGCAGCTCGCCCACCGAGCGCACCCGGCGGTTGCCGAGATGGTCGATGTCGTCGGTGACCACCAGTTCGCCTTCCAGCTCCTCGCCGGTGCGCAGCAGCACCAGGTACTTCACGATGGCGAGGAAGTCCTCCCGGCACAGGATGGAGGAGTCCTGGCCGGGGCGGTGGTGATCCAGCCGCTTGCGCTTCTTCTCGTCGCCCAGCAGCACGTCGTGGTTGAGCTTCTGGTTGAGCTTGTGGCGCCCCACGCGCGCCAGGTCGTAGCGCTTGGGGTTGAAGAACAGCTTGGTGAGGATGTCGCGCGCGGTCTCGGCGCGCGGCGGCTCGCCCGGGCGGATCAGGTTGTAGATCTTCCCGAGGGCCTCCTCGTCGGTCTTGGTGTTGTCCTTGCGCAGGGTGTTGCGCACCACGTCGGCCTCGTCGCGGTGCGGGATCACGAAGTAGGTGACTTCGTGGATCTTCGCCTTGCGCAGGCGCTCGAGCTTCTCGGGGGTGATTTCCTCGTTGACCTCGAGCACCACCTCGCCGGTGTCCGGGTCCACGATGTCCTCGGCGGACACGCGATGCAGGCACGGCGGATCGGCCTTGCCCTTGAAGTCGCAGCGGACCTTCTCGTAGAACAGGTCCAGGATGTCGTGGTCGCTGACGTAGCCGAGGGCCTTCAGCAGCACCGTGACCGGCAGCTTGCGCTTGCGGTCGATGTGGACGTACATGATGTCGTTGATGTCCAGGCTGAACTCCACCCACGAGCCGCGGTAGGGAATGATCCGCGCGGAGAAGAGCTTCTTGCCGTTGGGGTGCGGCGTCTCGTCGAAGAACACGCCCGGCGAGCGGTGCAGCTGCGAGACGATCACGCGCTCCGCGCCGTTGATGATGAACGTGCCGGTGTCGGTGATCAGCGGCAGCTCGCCGAGGTACACCCCGGCCTCCGGCTCGATGACCTCCTTCACGGCGCGCTTGCCGTTCGCGTCCTCGCGGATCACCAGGCGCATGCGCGCCTTGAGCGGCGCGGAGAACGTCAGGTCGCGCTCCTGGCACTCGTCCACCGAGTACTTGGGCTCACCCACCTCGTAGCTGATGAACTCCAGCGAGTACAGGTCCCGGGCGTCCGAGATCGGGAAGACGCTCCGGAAGACCTCCTGGAGACCCTCGTTCCTGCGCTTCGAGGGATCCGTTTCCAGCTGGAGGAAGTCCCGGAAGGACTTCAGCTGCACGTCCAGCAGGTTCGGGATCTGGAGCTGCCACTCCTTCTCCAGCTTGGTGAAGCTCACGCGTTCGCGACGAATCATGCCCTGCAAGGCGGTCCCACCTTTCCCATACAGCGACTACAAAGGCTTCCGCGACTCCCCTGTCCCTGTCACACCGCGGGTGCCCGGCCCACGACGCCGAAAGCGCGTGCAGCCGCCCGGAGAACACTCCTCCGGGCGGCCCACGCCTGCGTCGAGACCCGGCAGGTCACGGCGCACTCGTCACTTGATCTCGACGGTGCCGCCCTGCTCCTCGATCTTCTTCTTGATGTCCTCGGCCTCGGCCTTGCTGATCTTGGTCTTGAGCGGCTTCGGGGAGCCGTCCACCAGGTCCTTGGACTCCTTGAGTCCCAGGCCGGTCAGCTCGCGCACCACCTTGATGACCTGGATCTTCTTGTCGCCGCCGCTCGCCAGGATGACGTCGAACTCGGTCTGCTCCTCGGCGGCAGCCGCGGCGGCCGGGCCCGCGGCCATGGCCATCATGGGCATGGCGGCCGACACGCCGAACTTGTCTTCGAGGGCCTTCACCAGCTCGCTGACCTCGAGGACGCTCATCTTCTCGACTTTTTCGACGATCTCGTTGATGACGCTCACGGGAGTTCCTCCTAGGGGGGCGCCGGGCCCCCGCTATGTGGCTGCCGGGTCCCTGGTCCCAGGGCGGCCTCGCCGCCCCGGGGAGCGTTCCCGGACATGGTTGCTTCTCGAGGTTCGGTATCTATGCCGCGCGGGCGGGGCGCATCACTTCCCCGCGTCGCTCGGCTCGCATCGCCCGTTGCGGTCCACAGTGGCGGCGTCCCGCCGGGCTCCGTAAACCAAGGGATCAGGCCGCTCCGGCCTTCTGTTTCTCCACCTGGCCCAGCACCATGACCAGGTTCCGCGCCGGGGCGCTGAGCACCGTGACCAGGTTGCGGGCGGGGCTGCTCAGCACGTACACCAGCTGCGTGAGCAGCTCGGTCTTGCCCGGCAGGCGCGCCAGGGCGCCCAGCTGGGCGGCGCTCAGGATCTTGCCGTCCACCAGGCCCGCGGTCATCTTCGGGAGCTGGTGCTCCTTGGCGAAGTCCGCGAGCACCTTCGCGGCGGTGACCTCGTCGGCCGCGAACGCGACCGCCAGGGGGCCCTTCAGGTGCTCGTCCAGCCCGGCGTGGCCGCGCGTGTTCAGCGCGCGCCGCATCAGGGTGTTCTTGGTGACGCGGAACTCCACCTGCTGCTCGCGGCACTTGCGGCGCAGCACGGTGACCGTCTCCACGTCCATCCCGGCGTATTCCGAGAGGATCACGCTCTTCGCGGCGGCCAGGCGCTCGACGAGGAACGCGACTTCTTTTTCCTTTTCCGCAGTCGGCATCTCGTCGTCCCCCTATACCTTCAGCTCGGCCTGGACCAGGTTGGCGTCCACGCGGACGGCCGGGCCCATGGTGGAGCTGAGCGTGATGCTCTTCATGTACTGGCCCTTCGCGCCGGACGGCTTGAGCCGCGTCACGGCCTTCAGGAACGCCAGGGTGTTCTCGAACAGGTTCTCCTCCACGAAGCTCTTCTTGCCCACGGGGGCGTGCAGGTTCGCGCCCTTGTCCACGCGGAACTCGATCTTGCCCGCCTTGAGCTCCTTGACCGCCTTGGCCACGTCGAAGGTGACCGTGCCGGCCTTCGGGTTGGGCATCAGGCCGCGGGGGCCGAGCACCTTCCCGAGCTTGCCGACTTCGCCCATCATGTCGGGCGTGGCGACGATGGCGTCGATGTCCATCCAGCCCTCGCGCAGCTTCGCGACGTAGTCGTCGGAGCCCACGTGGTCGGCGCCCGCCTCCTGCGCCTCCTTCTCCTTCTCCCCCTTGGCCAGCACCAGCACCCGGAGCGACTTCCCGATGCCGTGCGGCAGGATCACCGTGCCGCGGACCTGCTGGTCGGCGTGGCGCGGGTCCACTCCCAGGTGGATGGCGATCTCGACGGTCTCGTCGAACTTGGCGCCGGGGGTCTCCTTGAGGCGCTTCACCGCGTCCCGGAGTGGGACGTGCGACTCGCCGGCGATCTCCGCGCCCTTGCGGAACCTCTTGCCGTGCTTCATGCGGTCTCCTCGTGGTCCAAGCGCGCCATACGGCGCTCCCACGCGGCTGGATGCTGGGGACGCGATCCCCGCGTCCCCGGGAGGCCCGGCGGCCCGTCGGCCGGTCCGCCGGGAAAGCTGCCCTACGAGGCGATCTCGATGCCCATGCTGCGGGCGGTGCCCATCACCATGCTCATTGCGTGCTCGACGTCGTTGGAGTTGAGGTCGGGCTTCTTGAGCTCGGCGATCTCGCGGACCTGCGCCAGCGTGACCTTGGCCACCTTGTTGCGGTTCGGCACCCCGGAGCCCTTCGCGATTCCCGCGGCGCGCTTGAGCAGCACCGCGGCGGGCGGGGTCTTCAGGATGAAGGTGAAGCTCCGGTCCTTGTAGATCGTGATCACCGCCGGGATGATCAGGCCGGCCTGCGCCTGGGTCCGGGCGTTGAACTGCTTGCAGAAGTCCATGATGTTGACGCCGTGCTGTCCCAGGGCCGGACCGATCGGCGGCGCGGGGTTGGCGGCGCCGGCGGGCACCTGCAACTTCACGAGAGCGGTGATTTCTTTCGCCATCTTGCTGTCCTTCCGAAGATCCGGCGCTGCCGGCCCGTCCGCCCGGACGGGGCCGCCGCGCGACGCGCCAGCCTAGACCGGCTGCACCTGCAGGTAATCGAGCTCCACCGGAGTGGCGCGCCCGAAGATGCTGACCATCACCTTGAGTTTCCCGCGTTCGGGGTGCGTCTCGTCCACCACGCCCGTGAACCCGTTGAACGGGCCGTCCACCACCTTGACGTGCTCGCCCACGCGGTACTTCGACTCGGGCGCCGGGCGCCCGCCCTTGGACTCCTTCATGCGGCCCTTCACGCGCTCGATTTCCGCTTCCTTGAGCGCGATGGGGTTGGCGCCGGAGCCCACGAACCCGGTCACCCCGGGCACGTTCGTCACCAGGGTCCGGGTCGCCTCGGACATGTCCATGTTGAGGAGCACGTAGCTGGGGAAGGTGCGCCGCCGGGACACGGTGCGCTTGCCCTCCTTCATCTCCGCGAATTCCTCGGTCGCCACGATGACGTCGCCGAACGCCTCCTCGAGGCCGGCGGCCCGCGCGGCGCGCTGGATGTTCTCCTGGACCTTCTTCTCGTGGCCGGAGTACGTATGGACCACGAACCACTGCTTCGCCATTGTCACGCCCCTGCTACCGGAAGCTCAGCACGAGCTGGACCACGCGCCCGAAGATCTGGTCCAGGAGGCCGACGGTCAGCCCGATCAGCCCCACCGTGATGCTCACGACGAGCGTGGAGTTTCGCAGCTCGGGCAGCGTCGGACGGCTGACCTTGCGGAACTCGTCGCGCACTTCCTTGAGAAACGTGACCGACTGCTGGACGATCTGCGCCATTCCCGAAACATCCTCCCGGAGGGATGGCAGGCCTGGAGGGATTCGAACCCCCGACCCCCGGTTTTGGAGACCGGTGCTCTAGCCAGCTGAGCTACAGGCCTACCGCTGGACCGCGCGACACGGCCGCCCGGCGAATCCGCCGGCCGGCCGCCGCCCGTCCCTTTACTTCGTTTCCTTGTGGGGCGTGTGCTTCTTGCAGAAGCGACAGTACTTCTTGAACTCGACCCGGTCGGGGTGCAGGCGCTTGTTCTTCTTGGTGGTGTAGTTGCGCCGCTTGCACTCGCCACAGGCCAGCAGGATCTGCTCGCGCATCCGGTTGCTCCATCGGGGGCGCCCCGGGCGCCCCGCGTGTCACGCGGCCCTGGCCGCTACTCGATGATTTCCGCGACGACGCCGGCGCCCACGGTGCGGCCACCCTCGCGGATGGCGAACCGAAGCTCCTTCTCCATCGCGATCGGCGTGATCAGCTCGATCGACATCGTGATGTTGTCGCCCGGCATCACCATCTC
>JACRLI010000030.1 GCA_016235265.1 Candidatus Eisenbacteria bacterium | reverse complement strand
GCACCGGCTCAGGTACGCGGACTGAGGCTGTCGAAGCGGGAAAGTGAAGCGGGGAGCCGTTGGGCTCCCCGCCAGACACATTCTTCGAAGCACAACCTAACACAAACAGACAGAATACGTTGCGCGGGAATCTCCGGCCCTGGGAAGGTCCAGACGCGGCTTGACCCACGCTCAATGATACTTTAGTATACCTCTCACTATGCCCTCGCTCGACCCCCTGGTTGACAGCACCGTCACCCACTACACCGTCCGCCAGCGTCTCGGGAGCGGCGGAATGGGGGTGGTGTACGAGGCCGAAGATTCCCGCCTCGGGCGCCGCGTGGCGCTGAAGTTCCTGCCCGACGATCTCAGCCAGGACGGCCAGATGCTCGAGCGCTTCCAGCGCGAGGCCCGCGCCGCATCCGCGCTCAATCACCCGGGTATCTGCACGGTGTACTCCATCGAGCAGCACGACCGGCGTCACTTCATCGTGATGGAGCTGCTGGAGGGACAGAACCTGGCGCAGCGGATCGGCCGGCAGCCCTTCCCGCTGGAGCAACTGCTGGACCTGGGCATCCAGGTGGCCGACGCGCTGGAGTCCGCGCACGCCAAGGGCATCGTCCACCGCGACATCAAGCCGGCCAACATCTTCGTGAGCCCGCGCGGGCAGGTGAAGATCCTCGACTTCGGCCTGGCCAAGATCGAGAGCCCGCGCCGCCCTTCCGCCGACGCAGCGCCGCCCGCCTCGTCCCTGGAGACGCTGGTGTCCCGCGACGAGCTCACGCTGCCCGGCACCGCCCTGGGCACCGTCTCGTACATGTCGCCGGAGCAGGCCCGGGGGCAGCTCACGGACGCGCGCACCGACCTGTTCTCGCTCGGCACCGTGCTCTACCAGGCGGCCACCGGCACCGCGCCCTTCCTGGGTGAGACTTCCGCCGTGATCTTCGACGCCATCCTCAATCGCGACCCGGTGCCGGTCACGCAGGCCAACGCCTCGCTGCCGCCCGAATTCGGGCGGATCCTGGACAAGGCGCTGGAGAAGGACCGCGCGCTGCGCTACCAGTCGGCCACCGACTTCAAGACCGACCTGGCGCGGCTCAAGCGGGACACCGAGTCCGGGCGCCAGCGGGCCGCCGACGGCGGCGAGGGCCGCGCGGCCCCCGCCCCGGGCGATCGCTCGGTCGCGGTGCTGTACTTCGAGAACCTGAGCGGGGTGAAGGAGGACGAGTACTTCCGCGACGGGGTCACCGAGGACATCATCACCGAGCTCTCGAAGATCCGCGGGCTCAACACCTACTCCCGGCCCACGGTGCTGGCGTACCGCGACAAGCAGGTGACGCCCGCCCAGATCGGGCAGCAGCTGAACGCCGCCTGCGTTCTCACGGGCAGCGTGCGCCGGGCCGGCAATCGCCTGCGGATCAACGCGCAGCTCATCGACACGCGCACCGACTTCCCGCTGTGGTCCGAGCGCTACGACCGCGAGATGCAGGACGTGTTCGAGGTGCAGGACGAGATCGCGCGCAAGATCGCCGAGGCGCTGCGGGTCACGCTCTCGCCGCAGGAGCAGGCGGCCCTCGCGGCCAAGCCCACCGAGAATCTCCAGGCCTACGACCTGTTCCTGCGGGGCAAGAGCTACGCGCGCCGGATGACGCGCCAGGACCTCGAATTCGCCCTGCAGATGTTTGAGAACGCCGTGGCCCTGGACCCCGGCTTCGCGCTGGCCTACGCGGCGATCGCCAACGCCTGCGCGCACCGCCACTTCAACTACGGGCGCGACGCCGACTGGATGCAGCGGGCCGTGGCCGCCGCCGAGAAGGCGGTGGCGATGGGCCCCGACATCCCCGAGGTGCAGGTGGGCCAGGCCTGGGTGCTGTACGCATCGGGACAGCACGACGAGGCGGTGCGCATCGTGCGCAAGGCGATCGCGCACAAGCCCGACTGCGAGGGCGCGTACTACCTGCTGGGTCGTGCGCTGTTCGCCGCGGGCCGCTACCAGGAGGTGGCGGACATCGCCGACATCGCGCTGGAGGTGAGCGGCGAGGACTACAACGTGTACGTGCCCATCGAGAACGCGCTCGGTGCCCTGGGCAAGGAGGAGGCGCTCCGCAACGTGAGCCAGCGGCTCATCGTGGCGCTGGAGAACCACCTCCAGCAGGTGCCCGAGGACGCCCGCGCGCGCATCCATCTCGCCGGCGAGTACGCCACCATGGGCCGCGGGGAGGACGCCGTGCGCGAAGCCACGCTCGCGATCGTGCTCCGCCCCAACGAGGCCACCGTGCAGTACAACGCCGCCTGCGTGTTCTGCACCCTGGAGCGCAAGCCCGAGGCCCTCGACGCGCTGAGAAAGGCGTGGGAGAACGGCTTCCGCGAATCCGCATGGGCCCGCCGCGATCCGGAGCTCGCCGTCCTCCACGGGGACCCGGAATTCGAGAGGCTGTACCCTGGGGTCTAGGCCCGCGCCCTTCCGTTTGTCGCCTCCCTCGAAACTCTGCTAGCCTGCCACCGGACCCTGCGTCATCCGCCCGCCGCGCCCCGCGCCCCGGGCCCTTGCAAAACCGAACCAGGAGATCCCCATGACCGGCCGCTGGATTTCCGCGACGATCACCGCCGCGCTCCTCCTCGGGTCGGCGGGCGTCCTTGCCGCCGCCGACACCACTGCCGTCCCCCGCGCGGCCGTCCAGGAGCGCGCCGACCGCTTCCTCGAGATCCTGAATGCGGGCTACAAGGCGCTCTACACGGTGGAGCAGGGGGCCCTGTGGGATGCCGCCACCGACGTCACGCCCGAGCACGACGCCGCCTCCACCGCGGCCGGCAAGGCCCGCGCCGCGTTCTGCGGCAACCCGGTGCTCCTCCGCGAGTGCCGCGAGCTGCTCCGGCACGAGGCCGATCTCACGCCGCTCACCGTCCGGCAGCTGCGGCGCGCGCTGCTGAATGCGGCCGAGGGCCCCATGACCAACCCGGCGCTGGTGACCGCGCGCATCGAATCCGAGACGCAGCAGGCCTCCACGCTGAACGGCTTCACCTTCAAGCTCGGCGGGCAGCCGATCACCGCCAACGACATTGACGGGAAGCTGCGCGACCTCACCGGCGTGCCGGAGCGCCTGGCGGTGTGGGAGGCCTCCAAGATGTCCGGGCCGGCGCTCAAGCCGGGTCTGGTGAAGCTGCAGGGCCTGCGCAACGGCGTGGCGAAGGAGCTGGGCTACACCGACTACTTTTCGCTGCAGGCGGCGCTTCACGACATGACCACCGCGGAAGTGATCCGGATGCACGAGGACTTCCTGCGCGAGCTCAAGCCGCTCTACCAGCAGCTGTACACGTGGGCCAGGTACGAGCTGGCGAAGAAGTACCGGCAGCCCGTGCCGGAGCGCCTGCCCGCGCACTGGCTGCCCAACCGGTGGAGCCAGGAGTGGACCGCGTTCGTGGAGGTCCCGGGCCTGGACGAGGCCTTCAAGTCGAGGAGCCCCGAGTGGATGGTGAAGACCGCCGAGGCGTTCTACGTGGGCATGGGCCGCAGGCCGCTGTCGCCGGGCTTCTGGAAGAACTCCGATCTCTACGAGCTGGCCGCCACCGAGAAGCGCAGGAAGAACACCCACGCCTCGTGCTGGAACATCGACCTCGAGGACGATATCCGCTCGCTGATGAACGTGAAAGCCGACGAGGACTGGTTCGGCACCTCCCACCACGAGCTGGGGCACGGTTACTACGACATGGCCTACACGCGCCCGGAGGTGCCCTACCTGCTGCGCACCGGCGCCAGCCCGGCGTTCCACGAGGGCTTCGCCACCGTGGCGGAGATCGCCGCCCGGCAGACGCCGTACCGCCGGCAGCTGGGCCTGCTCCCGCCGGGGCGGTCCGGGGACGACATCACGCCGCTGCTGCGCGACGCCCTGAGCACGGTGCCGTTCATGTTCTGGGACTCCGGCGTGATGACCCACTGGGAGGCCGACCTGTACGCGCACGATCTGCCGCCGGACCAGTACAACGCGCGCTGGTGGCAGTACGTGCGGGAGTACCAGGGCATCGACCCGCCCTCGCCGCGCGGCGAGGAGCTCTGCGATCCCGCCACCAAGACGCACATCAACGACACCCCGGCCTACTACTTCTCCTACGCCATGGCCAGCGTGTTCGCCTACCAGGTGCACGACCACATCGCGCGCAAGATCCTCAAGCAGGACCCCCGCGACTGCAACTACGCGGGGAACAAGGAAGTGGGCGCGTTCCTGGAGAGCATGCAGAAGTACGGAGCCACGAAGGACTGGCGCAGCATCCTGCGCGAAGCCACCGGGGAGGACCTGTCCACGCGGGCGATGGTGGAGTACTACAGGCCGCTGATGACCTGGCTGGAGAAGCAGAACAAGGGACGGAAGATCGGGTGGTAGGGGCCGGAAGACGGGAGCCGGGCGCGCATCGCGGGCCCGGCCCCATTCGCCCCTGACCTCCGCGCGGGCCGGCCGGTGCCTACCGCGCCGCGCCTCCTCCGGCCAGCGTCCACACCGTGCCGTACGCCAGCCGCGCCAGCGCCTCGAACAGCGGCCGGTTGAGCGTGGACGGCGTGTCGGTGGGCAGGTGCAGGTGCGTGTAGCTGAACTTGGAGGCGAAATACAGGTTGGGGATATGGGCCTCTTCGAACGGGGCCGCATCCGCGCCACCGCCGGCCCAGGTGGCTTCCACCATGCGCCGGCCCGACGCGGAGTCCAGGTCGCGCGCGACGGACCACAGCCGCGGGTAGGACTTGCCGCCGCCCACCTGGATGGAATCCCCGTGCCCCACGCAGTCCATGTTGACGTAGGCGACGATGCGCTCGGCCGGCACCGGGGGGCGCTCCACGAAACGCCTCGCACCGTACAGCCCGGCCTCCTCGGATGAGAACAGCGCGAAGATGATCGAGCGCGCGCACGGTTCCGTCCCCGCGAACGCGCGCGCCAGCTCCAGCACCGCCGCAGACCCCGAGGCGTTGTCATTGGCGCCCGGGAAGTACAGCGAGTCCCCCTGGCTCCCCACGTGGTCCAGGTGCGCGCCCACCACCACGTACTCCTGCCGCAACTTCGGGTCGGCTCCCGGAAGCAACGCCACCACGTTCACCGAGGCCTGGGAGGCGTGGTAGCGCGCCTTCACGCGCACGTGGACCGAGACGGGCAGCGTGTGGGAATCCGGGGACTTCGTGGAGTCAATGCGCGCCTTCAGGTCCGCGGGATCCAGTCCTGCCGCCCGGAGCAGCTCGCGCGCCACGGACTCGTCCACCTGCATGACCGGGAAGTTCTCGTCCTGTGGGCCGTCGCCCTCCAGCATGCTGGCGATGGGCTTCTGCGGGTGCTCCTGTCCCGGGACGGGCACGATCAGCAGCGCCCGTGCCCCGTGCCGCGCGGCGGCGCGCGCCTTGGGGCGCGGCAGGGTGCTGCCGCCCCACCCGGCGCTGTCCACGCGGAAGGGCGGGGCCTCCTTGAACGCCAGCACCACCTTGCCCTTCGCGTCGAGGCCGGCGTAGTCGTCGTAGCCCTGCTCCGGGCGGGAGACCCCGTAGCCCGCGAAGACCACCGGCGCGGTGAGGTCGCCCGAGCCGGTGAGGCCGCGGCAGGCAAAGTCGGGCCCCAGCTTCAAGGCGCGGCCCGGGCCGTCGCGGGGGACGAGCTCCAGGCCCGCGTCCAGCACCTCGTTGTACTCCACGTTCAGCTTCTGGAAGTAGCCGTCGTCGCCGGCGGGCTTGAGACCCGCGGCGCGCAGTGCCTCCGCCATCTCCCGGGCGGCCCGCATGTAGCCGGGACTGCCGGCCAGGCGGCCCTTGAGCTCCGGGCGCGCCAGCCGGGTCACGGTGCGCATCAGCGCCCCGCCGCGGATCCGACCGGCCCCCGGGACGCCGCCCCGGGGAGTCCCGGGCAGCGCGCCCGGCGCCCACCACGTGGTGTCGCGCGGCGCGGGGGAGGGGACCGTCCCCGTCGGTGTGCGCGGCAGGTCCGCCGCGCCGGCCACCGAAACGGCGAACACCAGGCCCGCCAGCGCCAGGCGTGGCGTGCGGATCACCTCAGGCCGCCCTGCCTGCCTTGCGGCCGTCGATGCTGCGGGTCACCACGATGAACACCATCATCGCCGCGAAGGAGATCGCGCCCACGATGGCGAAGGCGTACCACAGGTAGTGCGCGTGCGCGTAGGCGTCGGGCATGGGCGCCTGCCCGGCCAGCGCCAGCGCGTGCTGTTGCTGCACCGCCGCCGGAAGGCTCTTCGGGTCGGGACAGTAGGCCTTGAGCATGTAGCCGGCGAAAATGAACCCGAACAGCCACGCGAAGAAGGTGTTCATGTGGGCGTAGCCCAGGTACAGCCCCTCCTGGCCGCGGGGGGCCTGCCTGGAGGCGAACTCGAGGTACTTGGGACTCAGGAAGCACTCGGCGAAGCCCTGGATGGCGATGCCCAGCACCATCATCGCGGTGATGGGGTGCACCGACATGCCCAGGATGTCCAGGTTGCCGTGGAACAGGTGCGAGGCCGCCATGCTGAGCGAAGACAGCGGGATCAGCAGCATGGCGAAAGAGATCGAGAGCTCCGGCGCCCACTTGCGCACCAGGTGCGTCACCAGCACCACGCACAGCACCACCACCAGCGGGTTCACGTTGGCATACCACTCGGGTTTGTACGTCTCGCCCGCCATGCGCATCACATAGTCGGGCATGGACGCGTACAGCTGCCCCTGGATGGCCCAGAATCCGGCGGTGATGAGGATCAGCGAGGTGAAGCGAAGGTTGCTCATCGCGGTGCGCATGCCCTTGAGCGTCTCGGCGACGCTCCGCGGGCGGGCCTCGCCGTCCTCCTTGGGCCAGTACAGCAGCGCCACGATCATCAGGGCCACCACGGCGGCCGCGGCGGAGAAGTACGGGACATTGTGGACGCCCAGCTGGATGCGAATCGGCGCCACGATGGTCTTGCCGGTGAAGGAGCCGATGTTGACCATCATGTAGAAGATGCTGAAAGCGCGCGCGCGGTTGACCTCGCTGGAGGACTTCGCTGCCGTGCCGGTGATCACCGGCTTCACGATGGACCCGCCCACCACCACGCAGAACAGCCCCGCCAGCACCGGGCCCAGGTCGTGGAACACCCCCAGGCTGCCATAGCCCACCGCCAGCAACGCGAAGGCCAGCAGCAGCGAATTGCGGAAGCCCAGCCGGTCCGCGGCCGCGCCGGTGAAGAACGGGAAGAGGTAGATGAGGGCCCCGAAGAGACCCGCGACGAAGCCCGCCTGGACGTCGTCCAGGCCGACCACGCGCAGCAGGTAGGTGCGCAGCGCGATGAAGGTGCCGTAGTAGGCTGCGCGCTCGCACAGCTCCACCCCGTTCGCGGTCCAGAACGCGCGCGGGAAACTCCAGCTGGTCTGGGTCACGGTCTCGGTTCCGGGCCGCGTCTGCGTCACTGCCATGGGCACCTCGTAGGGCAGGCGCGCAAGCCCGCCGATCCCCGATCGAACTCGTCCCTGGCAGGCATGGATGCCTGCCTGCGTCCCATCGAACACGTCTTTGGCGGGCATGAATGCCCGCCCTGCGTCACTTGGTGAACACCCCGAACACGATCATCATGGCGATGAACACGCCCATCAGGCTCTCGCCGGCGATGAGGCCCGAGCTGACGGGCACCACGTAGCGCTGCGCCATCGCCGGGTTGCCCGCCTGCATCACGCGGGCGATGAGCGCGCCGAGGAACATCGAGACGGCGTTGCTGCCCGGGATCACCATGGCGATCCCGAGGCCCGAGGGCGAGGGCACCAGGTGGCGGAGGCGCTTCGGCGTGGTCTTCTCCATCACCGCCAGCCCGGCCCCCAGCAGCAATCCCACCACGATGCCCATCTTGGCCATGGCGTCCATGCCGCCCACGCCGCCGGCGAAGGCCTTGGACACCCCCGCCCACACCAGGCACGAGGGGGCCGGCCAGGCGTCGCTGCCCAGCACCGAGGGGTCGGGGAAGAGGAGGTTGAACGCGGGCACAACCACGGCCGCGCCGGCCACCACCCCGAAGAGCTGGGCGTAGAACTGCACCCGCGGATTGCCGCCCAGCAGCCAGCCGGTCTTGAGCGTGGTGAGCAGATCGGCCGCGTGCAGACCGATCCCGCCGGTCACGTTGGCGCTCATGATGTTGCCGGAGAGGTTGCCGGGAGTGATCACGCCGTACACCAGTTGCGTGACGGGTCCCAGCGCCTTGGTGGGGGTTACGTCGGTCTCGCCGGTCACGCGCGAGGCGACGAAGCCCATCACCACCGCCAGCGGCACGGCCACCAGGCCCGCCCACCACGGGATCTGGAACAGGAACGTCATCAGCACCACCACGATCGGCCCCAGCACCACGAAGCCCGCGGGGAACCACCACCCGGGGCAGTCCACCGCGTCCATCGGATCCGCGACCGCGCCCGCCTTCTTCTTCGAGAACATTCCCGTGAGGCCCGAGAACGAGCGGGCCACGCTCTTCCAGTCCATGGCGAACGAGGTGAGCCCCGCGGCCACCAGGATGGCCGCGCCCGGCCAGACCGTCCAGCCGACGATGGCCTTGTACGACACTTCGGGGATCATGCCGCGGGCATGGAGCGAAGGGGCCAGGAATCCGTAGGTCAGGACCCCGCCCAGCAGCAGCGACCACCCGGTGCGGAAGCTCATCAGCGCGCCCGCCCCCAGCATCACCACCTCGGTCTTGAGCGCCAGGGTCCAGTCGGCCGCCGGCCTTCCCGCGATCTGGAACGGGAATGGGAAGGTCGCGGGCAGGTGGGGGTAGGGCAGCCACGCCGCCTTGGCCTCGCGGAACCACGCCACGCCCGCGGCGAACAGCGAGGCCAGGCCCAGCGCGCGGGCCTGCTTCTTGCCCGCGTCGTCGGACGTGGCCTCGTCGCCGTGGCCGTGGAGCGCGCGCAGCGTCTCCGCGGTGGCCGTGCCGGTGGGGAAGGCCAGGCCTTCCTGGTTGATGAGCTGGCGCTTGATGGGAATCGCGGTGAACACGCCCAGTGCGGCGATCGCGCCGAACCACGCGATCATCGGCACCGCGGGCGGGCGCACCGTGGTGACCATGAGCAGCGCGCCAAAGGCGGCCATATTGCCGCCGCCGGTCATGAACCCGGCGCCGGAGGCCACGGTGGTGAGCGCGTTGTTCTCCAGCGCCGTGAGCGGCCTTCGCGAGAGGCGGACGGCGGCCATCATCTCCCAGAACGCATACGCCAGGATGGCCGCGGTGATGGTCACGCCCATGGACCAGCCGGTCTTGAAGAACACGTACAGGTTGGAGAAGCACATCACCGCGCCGATGGCCATGCCGGTGAGCACGGCCCGCACCGTCAGCTGCGGCACTCCGGGGCGGTAGGTGTTGGCTAGCCAGTTGCGTTCGGGATCGGCGGCGGGATCTTCGAGGGGACGGACACTGATCGGCCTGGCCATGCGGTCCTCGTGTCGTCAGTGGTGAAGGGTGCTCGCGAGCGCCGGGGGGCCGGCTCCACGGCGAATGCCGCATTCTAGCAGGTGGCGAGGACCGACTCCACCCGCGAGATGCAGGCTGCCGGGCGCCGGCCGGCGGGGTTCCGCGTGCGGGTCGCCGTCTTGCCGAACGCCGGGCGTGGCACCGCGCACGCCGCGGCTTCCCGGCCTTCAGGGCGTCAGCGCGTCGTCCGCACGAATGCCAGGTTCCACTTCGCCGCCTCCATCACGGTGTCCGAATCGAAGTCGTATTCGGCGTTCGCGCCGGTGAGCCGGAGTGTGTCCGCCGCGAGCGTCACCGACCACGCCCATGACCACGGCGATCCGGACGGAGTGAGGGTCAGGATGTCGGTGCCGACCAGCCACCGGCCGTTGATGACGGCGGGCGCGCCGCCCGCGGGCGTCACGGAGTACTGGAAGGTGCTGTCCGCGCGCAGCGCCAGCGTGGCGGTGCCGCCGGCGGACACCAGGTCCACGCGCGCGGACGAGCCCGTGGCCGCGTACTCGACCTTGGTGGCGTTCCAGGTGCCGGTGATCTCATCCTTGGGTGGGGCGGTGATCTCGCTGCTCCCGCACGAGAGCACGAACACCGCCAGGAGCAGCAGGGCTGCCGGGAGAAGGCGCTTCGCGGCCATGGGGCGACCTCCTTGGAAGTTGTGGTGGGTTCCGGTCCAGCCTACTCCGGTCCGGCCCGCGGTCAAGCGTGCCGCGGCGGGCGGGGCCCGCCGGGCCAGGAAGCGGCCGGCGGTCCCGGCGCGGCCTGCCGGCACCGCTCGCGGTCCGCCGGCCCAAGACGCGGCCTGGCCGATGCGCTAAACTCGCGACGATCGCCAAGGGAGGTGGGTGCATGACGCTTCGTCGGAGCCTGTGGGTCGCGTTGGTGCTGGTGGTCGTGGGGCTGCTCGCCGCGCGGCTGCTCTTCCGCACGAGCCCGATCGCGGTGGAGGTGGCCCCGGCCGGGTACGGGCCGGTGGAGGACCTGGTCGCCAACAGCGAGGCGGGCACGGTGAAATCGCGCGCGCAGGCCCGCCTGGGGGCGGAGCGCGCCGGGCGCGTGGCCGCCATCCCCTTTCGCGAAGGGGCCCGGGTGAAGGCCGGGGACGCGTTGGTCCTGCTCGACGGCTCCACCGCGCGCACGCGCCTCGCCGCCGCGCAGCGCGACGAGGAGGCCACCGGCGCCGCGCGGGAGGTGGCGCGCGCCGCCGCCACGCTGGCCCGCCAGACCTACGATCGCGTCCGCACCCTCAAGGCCGGCGACCTTGCGTCGCAGGAACAGCTGGACCGGGCGATGGCCGATCACGGGCGTGCCGACGCCGAGACTCGCGCCGCCGACGCGCGGGTGGCGAGTGCCGCGGCCGCGGTACGGCTGGCGAAGGACGAGCTGGATCACATGGAAGTGCGCACCCCCTTCGGCGGCGTGGTCACGCGGCGCCTGGTGGAGGTGGGCGAGCCGGTGGTGCCGGGCCAGCCGGTGATGGAGGTGCTCGACCCCGACCGCCTCTACGTGAGCGCGCCCATTGACGAGCGCGACGCCGCGCGGCTCAAGACCGGCCAGCCGGCGCGCGTCACCGTGGACGCCTTCCCCGGAGTCACCTGGCAGGGACGGCTGGTGCGCGTGGCCCCGATGGTGGAGTACCTCAAGGAGCAGAACCGCACCATGGAGGTCGAGGTGGAGCTGCCGTCCGCCCCGGGAAAGCCCGCGCCCAAGCCCGGCATGAGCGCCGACCTGGAGGTGATCCTGGGGCGGACCGAGCGCGCGCTGCGGGTGCCCAGCTCGGCGGTCATGGAGGGCCGGCGGGTGCTGGTGCTGGACGGCGGCCGCGCGGCGGCGCGCAACGTGACCGCCGGGCTGAAGAACTGGGAGTGGACCCAGGTGCGCACCGGCCTCAAGGAGGGCGAGCGGGTGATCACCACGCTCGACCGGCAGGGCCTGCACGCCGGCTCGGCGGTCAAGGTGGGAGCGGCCGGGAAGTGAGCGAGGAGCTCCTGCGACTGGAGCGGGTCTCGCGGTTCTACCGGCTGGGCGAGACCGAGGTCCGCGCGCTCGACGGCGTGTCGCTGCGCGTGGAGCGAGGCGAGTTCGTGGCCCTCATGGGCTCCTCCGGCTCGGGCAAGTCCACGCTGCTCAACATCCTCGGCCTCCTCGATGCGCCCACCGCGGGCACCTACCTCCTGGAGGGCAGCCCGGTGCACGGGCTGTCCGAGGACGAGCAGGCCCGCGTGCGCCGGCACACCATCGGCTTCATCTTCCAGTCCTACCACCTGGTGCCGCGCATGACGGCGGCGCGCAACGTCGAGCTGCCGCTGATCCTGGCCGGCGAGGACCCCGCGGCGCGGCGCGAGCTGGTGCGCGAGGCGCTCGATTCGGTGGGCCTGGCACCCCGCGCCCACCACCGGCCCGACCAGCTCTCCGGCGGCGAGCGGCAGCGCGTGGCCATCGCGCGAGCCATGGTGATGCGCCCGCGCCTGCTGCTGGCCGACGAGCCCACCGGCAACCTCGACTCCCACACCGGCGCGGAAATCGTCGCGCTCATCGAGCGCCTGCACCTCGGCGGGCTCACGGTGGTGCTGGTCACGCACGATCCCGGCGTGGCCTCGCACGCGGGCCGCCTGCTGCGCATGCGCGACGGCAGGTTCGTGGACGGGGACCCGCCGTGAGGGGCGCCGACCTGCTGGACCTGGCGCAGGAATCGCTGCGCCTGCACCGGCTGCGCACCGCCCTCACGGTGATGGCGGTGGCCATCGGCGTCACCGCGGTGCTGCTGTTGACCGCGCTCGGCGAGGGGGCGAAGCGCTATGTCACGGGCCAGTTCGCGGGCATGGGGACCAACCTCGTGATCGTGCTGCCGGGGCGCACCGAGACCTTCGGTGTGGGCTCGGGGATCAGCGGGGGCACGCGCGACCTGACGCTGGAGGATTGCGAAGCGCTGCTGCGCCGCTGTCCGGCGGTGGTGGACGTGGCGCCGGTGACGGTGGGCACCGCCTCCGTGGAGTTCGGCGGCCTCCACCGGGACGTGCTGGTGGCCGGCTCCACCGCCGCGTACGCGCGCATGCGGGACCTGCACGCCTCGGCCGGGCAGCTGCTGCCGCCGGGGGATCCGCGCCGCGGCGAGCCGGTGGTGGTGCTGGGCTCCAAGGTCCGCCGGGAGATCTTCGGCAGCGACAATCCCCTGGGCCGGTCGGTGCGCCTGGCGCGCGCGCGGTTCCGGGTCATCGGCGTGCTCGAACCCAAGGGGCAATCGCTGGGCTTCGATTTCGACGAGCTGGTGCTGGTTCCGGTGGGGCAGGCGATGCGGCTGTTCAACCAGTCGGGCCTGTTCCGCATCATGACCCAGGCGGCCTCCGCCCAGGACGTGGCCGGCGCCCAGAAGCAGATCCGCGCGGTGCTCGCCGACCGCCACCGCGACGAGGACTTCACCCTGGTCACCCAGGACGCCATGCTGAAGAGCTTCCGCTCGATCATCGACGCGCTCACGCTGGCACTCGCGGGGATCGCGGCCATCTCGCTGGCGGTGGCGGGCATCGGGATCATGAACGTGATGCTGGTGTCGGTCTCGGAGCGCACCGCCGAGGTGGGACTGCTCAAGGCCATGGGCGCGGGCCGGCGCCAGATCCTGGCGCTGTTCCTGGCCGAGGCGTTGCTCCTCTCCGCGCTCGGCGCGGCCGCGGGCCTGACGTTGGGCCTGGTGCTGATGCGGCTGGCCTCGGGCGTGTTCCCGGGGTTCACCGTGGAGCCGAGCCTCGCGTGGACGGCGGCGGTGGTCACGCTCGCGCTCACCGCCGGCGGCCTGTTCGGCCTCTCGCCGGCGCGCCGCGCGGCGGGCATGCCGGCGGTGGACGCGCTGCGGGGGAAGCGATGAGCGGCGCGGGCGTGCCGGGCGGCGGGCGCGCGGGTGCCGCGGGGGGGGCGGACGGCCGCGGCGCGGGCGTGCGCCTCGAGGACCTGGTGGGTCTCTCGCTGGAGGCGCTGCGGGCGCACCGCATGCGCTACGGCCTCTCGGCGCTGGCCGTGGCGGTGGGCATCGCCGCGGTGGTGCTGATGTCGTCCATCGGCGAAGGCACGCGGCTCTTCGTGATGCGGCAGCTGAGCAGCTTCGGCACCTCGGTGGTGGGGGTGCACCCGGGCAAGGTGTCCACCGGGGGGATTCCCGGCGTGGGCGGAACCGCGCGCAAGCTGACCCTGGACGACGGGCGTGCGTTGCGCCGCCTGCCCGGCGCGGTGGCCGCGGTGCCGGTGTCGTTCGGGACCGCGCTGGTGCGGCACGAGGGGCGTGGCCGGCGCGTGTTCGTGTACGGGGCCACGTGCGACATGCCCGCGGCGTGGTCCATGGGCGTGGCGGCGGGCAGTTTCCTCCCGGATATCGAGTGGGAACGCACCTCGCCGGTGGTGGTGCTGGGCCCCAGGCTCAAGCGCGAGCTGTTCGGTGACCTCAACGCGCTGGGGCAGATGGTGCGCATCGGGGAGGAGCGCTACCGCGTGATCGGCCTCATGGAGCCCAAGGGACAGTTCCTGGGCCTGGACCTGGACGACGCCGGCTACGTGCCGGTGGCCAACGCGCTGCGCATGTTCAACCGCAGCGAGCTGGCGGAGGTGGACCTGCTGGCGGCCACACCCGAGGAGAGCGAGAGCCTGGCGGTGCGCGCCCGCGCCCTGATGATCGAGCGGCACCGCGCCGACGACGTCACCGTGGTGACGCAGCAGGACGGCGTGCGGATCGTGGGCAACATCATGAACGTGGTCACCGGCACGGTGACGGCCATCGCCGCGATCAGCCTGCTGGTGGGCGCCATCGGCATCCTCACCATCCTGTGGATCGTGGTGCAGGAGCGGGTGCAGGAGATCGGCCTGGTGATCGCCCTGGGCGGCACGCGCCGCACCATCCTGGCGTGGTTCCTGTGCGAGGCGGCGATCACCTCGGCCGCGGGCGGGGTGGCGGGGCTCATCGCCGGGATCGGGGGGTCGGCGCTGCTCTCGGGGGTGGTGCCGGGCCTGGAGGCCTACACGCCGCCGTGGATCGTGGCGGCGGCGCTCGTCGTGGCGCTCACGGTGGGGCTGGCGGCCGGGGTGGCCCCGGCATTGCGGGCGGCGCGGATGGACCCGGTGGAGGCGCTGCGGGCGGAATAGGGCTTTCGCGCCTTGTCGGCCCGCCCGCCCGTCCGCCTGAAGCCAGGTTCTCGGAGACCTCTCCCCGGGCGCGGGTGCACCCCTCACGGCCCGTTCGGCTGCGCATCCTGCGCAGCCATCACTGCGGCTGCTCCCTCCTTCGCCGTCCTGGCTACGTCAGTCGCAGACGCACCGTGAGGGGTGCACCCGCGTCCGGGGAGAGGGTTGCGCACTGGCGGGCGTCGGCGCGACCTGGCAAATGCCACACGAGGAGGGGGACGGCCGATCCGCCGTCCCCCTCGCGTGTTCTGCCGCCATGTGTGCCAGCCCTGCGTACCCTCCGAGTTCCGCCTGCGGCTTGCCGTCTACGGCCGCCACTCCGGGACGCGGCCCGGGGTCCAGGGGGCGCCGATGGACTCGGCTTCGGCGTCCAGCGCGGCGAGGTCGGTCTTGACCAGCGTGCGCAGCTTCTCCAGGGTGCCGGCGAACTTCTGCGCCGCGTCCTCGTAGCACTTCCTGTCGGTGCCGGGGGTCTCGGAGCGCTGGTTCCAGATGTTGCCCACGATGCGGCTCACGTCGTCGCGGATGCCGGGCACCGTGGGCTCGTTGCGCGAGCCCTTCACCGGGTCGCCGTCGAGCTCGGTCTGGATGTCGCTGAGCCGCTGGGTGAGGGCGCGCACCTTCTCGCGCAACTCGGCCTTTGCGGCCGGGGCCTGGTCCACGGCGCGCTGCAGCAGGGAGAGGCGCGTCTGGGCTTCGCGGGCCGCGAGGCCCGCGCCCAGCACCGCGCGCTGCAGGCGCGCGACGTTGCGCTGGAACGCCAGCACCGCGCCGCGGTCCTTCGCCGGCAGCGACAGGTTCTCCAGCGCCTCGGCCTTGAAACGCACCGGCCCGGCGAGTGGCGTCACCTTGCCGTCCACTCGCTGCTCCATGGAGACCATGTAGGTGCCCGGCGCGGCCATGGGCCCGGTGGGCGGCTGGTCCCACGGGGCGAGCTCGCGGCCGCCCTCGGTCACCGGCTCCATGGACGGATAGCGCAGGTCCCACGCCACGCGCTGGAATCCCCTGCCGGACGGGCCGGACATCCGGCGCACCACGTTGCCGTCCTCGTCGGTGACGGTGAGCGTGATGGACGGCTCCTCCTCGCGGTCCTCGGCCTTGAGGCTGTCCCATGCGGGGTAGTACACGTCCCCGCCGCGCTTCTCCAGCTCGCGGCGCGCCTCGCGGCGCGAGCGCAGGCCGTCGCGCAGGTAGTAGGTGAGCACGGCGCCGAACGGCGGGTTGGGGGCGATGTAGAACGCGTCGCCCTGGAACGACTTCGCACGCCCTCCCAGCGGCGAGGCGGGCACGTACATCAGGGCGGTGCGCGTTCCGAACAGCGACGCGGGCTTCTCCAGAGTCGCGGCCGAGATGCCGCGCAGCGGCGCGTAGTCGTCGAGGATGTAGAAGCCCCGGCCGAAGGTGGCCACCACCAGGTCGTTCTCGCGCTTCTGGATGGCCAGGTCCTTCACCGCGATGGTGGGCATGCCGCCCTGCAGCCTCACCCAGCGGCGGCCGCCGTCGGCGGTGAAGAACACCCCGAACTCGGTGCCCGCGAAGAGCAGGGCGGGGTCCACCGGGTCCTCCGCCAGGGCGTAGACGGTGCCGCGCTCCGGAAGGTCCCCGGCCACCGACTTCCAGGTGCGGCCGCGGTCGGGACTGCGCAGCACGTAGGGTTTGAAGTCGCCGGTCTTGTGGTTGTCGAAGGTGGCGTACACCACCCGGTCATCGTGCTGCGAGGCCACCAGGCGCGACACGTAGGAGAGGTCCGGTACGCCCGGGAAGCGCGACTCCGCGCGCCACGCGCCGCCGCCGTCCTCGCTCACCTGCACCAGCCCGTCGTCGGTGCCCACGAACAGCAGGCCCTCGACCTTCGGCGACTCCGCCAGCGATACGATGTTTCCGTAGAACGACGTGGAGGTGTTCTTGGCCACCGCGTCCACGCCCCACACCCTGCCGGCCACCTTGAGGCGGTTGCGGTCGATCTGGCGGGTGAGGTCCGGGCTGACCGGCTTCCACGAGTCGCCGCGGTCGTCGCTGCGCCACAGGCGCTGCGAGGCCAGGTACAGCCTCGTGTGGGAGAACGGGCTGATGATCAGGGGCGAATCCCAGTTCCAGCGCGAGGCTGGCTCGCCGGGGCCGGGCTGGGGCTGGATGCCGGTCTCCTCGCCGCTGCGCCGGTCGAAGCGCACGATCCCGGCGTGCTGCGACTCCGAATACACGATGTTGGGGTCCTCGGGATCCACCTGGCTCTGGAACCCGTCGCCGCCGGTGGTGACGAACCAGTCGCTGTTGCGGATGCCGCTCACCGTGTTGGTGCGCGAGGGGCCGCCGAGGGTGTAGTTGTCCTGGGTGCCGCCGTACACGTTGTAGAACGGCAGGGCGTTGTCCACCGTCAGCTTGTAGAACTGCGTCACCGGCAGGTTGGCGCAGAACGCCCAGGTGGCGCCGCGGTCGAAGGTCTGGTACAGGCCCCCGTCGCAGCCGGCGATCATGTGCGCGGTGTCGGTGGAGTCGATCCACAGCGCGTGGTTGTCCACGTGCTTGAAGCGCTCGCCCACCCGGCGCCAGGTGCGGCCGCCGTCCTGCGTGACCATCATCCAGGTGTCCATGGAATACACGCGGTCGGGGTTGACCGGGTCGGGGATCATCTCCTGGTAGTACTGGGGGCTGCCGCTGCAGTAGCCGCTCACCTTCTCGAAGTTGGCGCCGCCGTCGTCGGAGCGGAAGATGCCGCGCGAGGTGTCGGGAGCCTCCACCATGGCGTAGACCATGTCCGGGTTGGACGGCGGGATGGCCAGGCCGATGCGGCCGATGTCGCCGCGCGGCAGCCCGTTGGTGAGCTTGCTCCAGGTCCTGCCGGCGTCGGTGCTCTTGTAGAGGCCCGAGCCGGGGCCGCCGTCAATCAGGGTCCACACGCGCCGGTGCCGCTCGTAGGCGGTCGCGTACATCACGTCGGGATCGCGCGGGTCGAAGCGCACCTCGCTCACGCCGGTGCGGTCGTCCACGTGCAGCACCCTCGTCCAGGTCTTTCCGCCGTCGCCGGTCCGGTAAAGACCGCGGTCGCCGCCCTCGCGCCACAGCGGGCCCTGCGCGGCCACGTACACCACGTTCGGGTCCCGCGGATCGATGGCGATCATGCCCACGTGCTCGGACTCCTTCAGGCCCATGTGGGCCCAATTGCGCCCGCCGTCCACCGATTTGTACACGCCGTCGCCGTAACCCACGCTGCGCTGGCTGTTGTTTTCCCCGGTGCCCACCCACACCGTGAGCGGGTGCTTGGGATCCACGGCCAGGCAGCCGATGGAGTAGGAGCCCTGGTCGTCGAAGATGGGCTCCCAGGTGGTGCCGGCGTTGGAGGTCTTCCACACGTTGCCGGAGGCCACGGCCACGTACCAGGTGTGCGGGTCGCCCGGCGGGATCGCGATATCAATGATCCGGCCGGAAGTCACCGCCGGGCCGATGCCGCGCAGCTTCAGCCCCGAGAAGGTGGACGCGCGCAGCAGCGAGTCCGGGCCCGAGGGCGAGGCCTTGGCGGCCTTGGGCGTCTTCGCGGGCTTGTCGGGGGACTTGCAGGCGGCCGGGTCGGCCAGGACGGCGCAGCCCAGCAGGGCGAGTGCGGCAAGAGCGGTTCTCATCGGGACATGCTCCTTCCGTGCGAGCACGGGTTCAACAGTGGCCCCCCGCGGCGCGAGAGGCGCGGAAAGACAAGCAGAGCCGTGACTATGCCCCCGGAAGCGGGCCGGTGTCGAGGGGGTAGGGCGGGCACCCACGCATTCCGGGCGGGGACGGACGGCAGGCTGGCCATCCCCGCCTGCCGTATACCGTAAACCATCGAATTGGCCGGCGACTTGGCAGGCACGAGTGCCTGCCCTACATTCATCCCGGACGGTGAGCCGCCCGCGGCGCAAGGAAGCGCCGATGCAGCCACCTTCAGCACACGGAGGTCCCCATGGCGCGGCGCGCCTGCCTCATCGCGGCAATTCTCTTCCTGTCGGCCCTGGCGCCACTTTCCCCGGCATTCGCGTACTGGCCCACCGACGGCCGGCCGGTCGGCACTTCCGGCAGCGGCCAGCTGAACCCCGCCATGACCGGCGACGGCGGCGGGGGAGCCATCCTGTTCTGGGCCGACAACCGCAACTCGGCCTACCGGCTCACCATGCATCACGTGCTTTCCACCGGCGCGGTGGACCCGGCGGTGGTCACGCCGGGACTGCAGTACTCGAAGATCAAGACCTCGGGCGTGAACCTGGTGGCCGTGCCCGACGGTTCGGGCGGGGCCATCGCGGTGTGGCAGGAGCAGGACTCGGCCAGCGCGCGGCTCCAGGTGCGTGCCTTGCGCGTGGGCGCCACCGGCGTGATCGCGCCGGGCTGGCCCGACACCTCGGTGGCCGTCTCGCGCGCCGCGGTGGGCTCGGGCGCGGGCTCCCCGGCGGCGGTGTCGGACGGCGCCGGCGGCGTGATCGTGGCGTGGCAGCAGGCCAACTCGGACACTTTCGGATCCTACGACCTGTGGGTGTCGCACATCGCGTCCAACGGCACGGTGGCCTCCGGCTGGACCGCCGGCGGCATGACCGTGTGCGCGCTGCCGCAGAACCAGTACACGCCGCGCATGGACACCGACGGCTCCGGCGGGGCCGTCGTGGCGTGGCTGGACCAGCGCAACGCGCCCTTCGGCACCTCCACGCCCATCAGCCTGTACGCGCAGCGCGTGACCTCGGCGGGATCGCTCAGCTGGACCGCCGACGGCGTGGCGCTCTACAACGGCGCCAACAACGTGTCCGACGTGGCGGTGCTGGGCGACGGCGCCGGCGGCGCAGTCATTTCGTACTCGGTGTCCTCGGGCGGGGCGACGGACGTGTTCGCGCAGCGGCTGAATTCCTCCGGCGCCAAGCAGTGGGGCGCGTCGGGAACCACCGTGTGCAACGCGGCCTCCGACCAGTCCGGCGCCCAGCTGTGCTCCGACGGCGGCACCGGCACCATCCTCGCCTGGTACGACAGCCGCAACGCCGGCGACATGGACATCTACGCGCAGCGCCTGAACTCCTCCGGCGCGGCGCAATGGACCGCCAACGGCGTGGTGGTGTGCAACACCGCCCTGCCCCAGGAATACCCGCGCGTGGTCACCGACGGGGCCGGCGGCGCCATCATCACGTGGGTGGACTTCCGCAACAGCACCTGGGACATGTTCGGCCAGCGCCTCGGCTCCGCCGGCGCGCCCCAATGGACCGCCAATGGCCTGGCCCTGTGCCTCTCGCACAACGTGGACTTCACCTCGGCGATGGTGTCCGTCGCCGATGGCTCCGGCGGCGTGCTGGTGGCCTGGGACGACCACCGCGTCACCTCCGGCATCTACCTCGCGAAGTTCAACCAGGCCGGCATCACCGGGCCCTCGCCGGTCACCATGGGCAGCGTGCAGGCGGTGGCGGCGAACGGGGCGGTGGAGCTCGAGTGGTGGGCGCACGTGGAAGGCACGCCCCGGCTGCGGGTCTTCCGCGCCCCGGCCGCCGCAGGGCCGTTCGAGGAGCTCGAGGCGCTCGTGATCCCCGGCGCCGGCCCCGACGCATACCACGCCGTGGACCGCACCGCGCGCCCCGGAAGGGAGTACTACTACCAGGTCGGCTGGAGGGAATACGGAGCGTGGACATTCTCGCGCACCGCGCGGGTGGCCACGCCGGCCGCCGCGTTCGGCATCCGCGCCGTGACCCCCAACCCGTTCCGCGCCGCCGTGCGAATCGAGTACGAGCTGGCCGGCGCCGCGCCGGCGCGCGTCGAGATCTGCGACGTGGCCGGCCGGTGCCTGGTGGTGCTGAACCCGGTGGTGTCCAGCGAGGGCACGCATGCCGCCACATGGAATGGGAGGCTGGAAAGCGGCCGCCCCGCCGCCTCGGGAATCTACTTCGCGCGGCTGGTCTCGGCCGGGCGGACGACGACGCGGAGGATGGTGCTGCTCAAGTGATAGGCGTTCAGTTCGGCAGCGAACGCAAGGGGGACGGCCGCGAGCTGCCCCCCTTCGTCGTGGGGCCGGCGTGGAGACCTGCCGGGCGTCACATCCTCGGAGACCTCTCCCCGGGTGCGGGCGCACCCCTCACGGCAGCGCCACGAATCGCGCCGCGCGCACCACGCCCCCGGAGGCCAGCCGGACGATGTAGAGCCCCGCAGCCAGCGGCTTCGCCGAGGCCGTCCGCCCATCCCACGTGATCGAGTGCGGCCCCGCGGAAGACCGCGCATCGGCCAGCGTGGCCACCCGCCGGCCGGCCACGTCGAACACTTCGATGCGCGCCTCGCCCGGCGCGGAGAGCGCGTAGCGCAGCGCCAGCGGTCCGCCCGCCACGCGCCACGGGTTCGGGGAGGGTCGCAGCAGGTGCGGCGCCCGGAAGGGCGCACCGCAGGGCCCGGGTGCGCCCGCGGAGGCCGGGAACACCGAGATCACCGTGGACGCTCCGCCGCCCGGAAGCACGCAGTCCACGTACACGTGCGCCATCCCGCCCTCGCGCACCACCTGTGCCACCGTGCCGCACCCCGCGGCGTAGGCCGAGTCCCGGTCCTGCATGTGGAAGACCACCTGCGCGTGCTCCCAGGTCTCCGCCGAGGAGTTGGTGACCAGCACCGCCGCGCGCGCGCGCGTCCCGTCGTTGGGCCCGTCCCAGTCCTGGCGCAGGCTCCCGTCCGCGTGCTGCATCAAGGTCGGAGTGACCACGCCGTCCCGCACGCGGAAGATGCGGTAGGTGCGCGCGCCGTCGCACACTTCCCCGGTCTCCAGGTCGAACGGAATGTCACGGCTGCGCTCCCGCTGGCTGTGCTCGTGCCCGAACACCGCCCCGTCCACTCCCAGGGTGCGCACGTCCAGCTGGTGCTTGAAGTCGTAGTGATAGAAGAGGAGCTTGTGCCTCCCGCCGGCGGCGGCCAGGTCGCGCGCCAGCCAGTTCAGTTGCTCCTGCGTGAAACTGTACGCGCCGTAGCGCCCGGAGTCGTAGCTGTCGTAGTTGATGTAGGTCTCCATCCCGGTGAGGTGCAGCGGGCCGTAGTCGAAGCTGTACATCTGCGAGTGGCAGGCGTAGTCGGGTGGCGGGGAGTCCAGGAAGCCCTCCCAGCCGAATGCCCGCCACCACTCCTTGCGCGCGGTGCCGGCGGGGGCCTGCAGGATCGGGGAGCCGCCGATGTCGTGGTTGCCGGGCACCAGGAAGAGCGGGTCGCGGAAGCGGAGCAGATGCTGCTTCACGCGCGCGAAGGTGTAGGCGCGGTAGGTCTCCTGCAGGTATCCCTCGTTCACCAGGTCGCCGGTGTGCAGCACGAACTCGGGATGGATCAGGTTCAGGTCCTCGATCACCGCGTTGATGTCGGGCAGCCCGGACGTGTCGCACGGGCCCCACAGCGGAGACACGGAGAGTCGCCGGGTGGGGAAGTGCGTGTCGGAGACCTGGGCGAAGTAGTACTCGCGGCGGAATTCGCGGAGCACCTTCACCGAGTGCCGGGAAGTGTCCGGGCCGGTGCTGTCGGAGACGACCACCAGGTCGTAGAGCTCCTCGGGAGTGCCGGGCGGCACTCTGAAACGGACGTGGCGGAAGCCCGGAGACGGGGTGCCGGGTGGGGCCGCCGCGAGCGGCACGAGCGGCACCGCGAGGGTGCCGTACCGAAGCCCGGCCCGCCATGCGGCGGCCGCCCCGGGCGCGCGCATCCACACCGTGAGCGTGTCTCCGGAGCGCAACAGCGAAGGCATCGTGGACAACGGGCGATAGATGCCGTGCAGCGCGCCGAGTTCGTGGAGCGCGTCCGGGAACGCGCAGGGAGCCGCCCCTGCCTGCGGGGAGGCTGGCGCGGGCGGCGCGGCGGCCGCGGCGGCGACGGACGATCCCCGGGCTTCCCCGCTGGCCGAGGGCGGGCCCGCGAGCCCAACTACTCCCGCGAGCACGAATAGAGCCCGGGCGATCCGGGTGGAGGCGAGGCGCATGCGGCGGCTCCTGGGGCAGGGGGTGGCGATCCGTCGGACGACGCGCTGTCGTAAAGCGATGCTCAAAATCAGCTTACCGGCTCGGTCCGAGAGCCGCGGCCTGCACCTCGGGGGGGGGCCGGCCCCCCGGCTTGACGGCAGCCAACCCAAATGTTAACCTAACTAAACAAGATTCAGGTGCCGAAAATCCCACTTGGAGGTGCCCGTGGATGTCTGGAAACGCTTCGGCGAAAAGGAAGTGTCGCATTCCATGGTCCACTATCTCCAGGCGGTGGCCGCGATCAAGACCGAAAAGGGCTATGCCCGCGTCAGCGACGTCGCCCTGCGCCTGGGGGTGTCGCGCAGCGGGGTCACTTCCATGATGCAGACGCTGCATGCGCGCGGGCTGGTGAACCACGAGCGCTACGGATGCGTGGAGCTCACCGCGACCGGCGGCCGCCTGGCGAAGCGCACCGAATCGAGCCGCCACGTGCTCACCGTGTTCCTCACCGAGATGCTCGGCGTGCCCGAGGCGGTGGCCCAGGAAGACGCCTGCATGATCGAGCACCTGGTGAGCCCCGAGGTGATGATCGAGCTGGTGTGCCTCACCGCCTTCATGCGCTCCGAGCATCCCGCCGCGTTGCAGTTCCGCGAAGCCTACAGCGCCCACCCGCGCGGCTGCACCGAGGAGGCCCCCGGCGAGTGCGACCTGTGCGGCGGCGCCTGCCTGCACGACTCCCTGACCCGCGAACTCAAGTGCGAGACCGAAGCGAAGTGAACGGCGCGTCGGGGGAGGTCGCGCGCCCCCTGGCGGAGCTCGTGCCCGGCGAGCGCGGCGAGATCCTGCGCCTGGACGGCGACCCCGTGATCGTGGGCCGTCTCATGGAGCTGGGGCTGGTGCCGGGCACCCAGATCGAGATGGTGCGCCTGGCCCCGCTGGGCGATCCGGTGGAGCTCAAGCTCCGCGACATCCACATCTCCATCCGCCGCTCGGAGGCATCGCGCATCCATGTGGTCGCGCGCTGAGCGAAGGACCAAGGGCCGGGCGATGAAGCCCGGGCTGCAGCTGGCCCCGGCGACGGCGGCTCCCGCCGGCGCGCATTCCGCCACGGCCGGCGCACCCACCGCCGGGACGGACGAGCGCGCCGCCGGGGCGGATGCGACGGGCCCCGCCGCCGCGGGACCTTCGAGGAGCCGGACCCCGGCGCGACCGCGCCGCATCGCCATCCTGGGCAACCCTAACGCCGGCAACTCCACCCTCTTCAACAAGCTCCCCGGCCTGCGCCAGAAGGTGGCCAACTACCCCGGCGTGACCGTGGAGAAGAAGACCGGCCTGTGCACGCTGCCTTCGGGCGCGCGCGTGGAGTTGCTGGACCTGCCGGGCAGCTACAGCCTGCGCCCGGGCTCGCCCGACGAAGTGATCGTGCGCGACGTGCTGCTGGGGCTGCAGTCGGATACCCAGGCGCCGGACCTGGTGGTGTTCGTGGTGGATGTCACCCACCTCGACCGCAACCTTTATCTCGCGCTGCAGGTCATCGAGCTGGGACGGCCGCTGATCCTGGCGCTCAACATGATGGACGCCGCCGACGAGCTGGGTATCCGCGTGGACGAGCGGGCCCTGGAACGGCAGCTGGGCGTGCCGGTGGTGGCCATCTCCGCGGCCAAGGGCACCGGGCTGGGCACGCTGCGCCGCTACATGGAGCGCGACGTGGAGCCCTCCAACGCGCACTTCCGCAGCCGCCCGCGGCACCTGGATCGCGTGCTGCAGAGTCTCGAGGGCCGCCTGCCGCGCAACTCCGCGCTGCCCGAGCGGGCCCGCCAGGAGCTGGCGCTGGCGCTGCTGCTGGACGACGGCGAGGACGACGCGCTGGCCCGCTGCGCGCCCGCCGACGTGCTGGACGACGTGCGGCTGCTGCGCCGCCGCCTGGACCAGGCCGCGCCGAGCTGGCGCTCCGACGAGATCCAGTGGCGCTACGAGGTGATCGCCGACATCCTTGCCGGTGCCTTCGTGGCCCCGCCCGACCGCCGCGACCGCACCCGCGAGCGCATTGACCGGGTGCTCACGCACAGGATCTTCGGCCCGGTCATCTTCGTGCTGCTCATGGGTGCGGTGTTCCAGTCGGTGTTCGCGTGGGCGCGGCCCGCGATGGACCTGATCGAGCGGGTGGTGGCGGCATTCGGCGGGCTGGTGGAAAGCAACATGGTGGAGGGTCCGCTGCGCTCGCTGCTGGTGGACGGCATCATCGCCGGCGTGGGCACCACCATCACATTCGTGCCCCAGATCGCGATCCTGTTCTTCTTCCTCTCGGTGCTCGAGGACACCGGCTACATGGCGCGCGCGGCGTTCCTGATGGACCGCGTCATGGGCCAGGTGGGGCTTTCGGGGCGCGCGTTCATCCCGTTGCTGTCCTCGTTCGCATGCGCCATCCCGGGCATCATGGCCACGCGCACCATTGACAGCCGCCGCGACCGGCTGACCACCATCATGGTGGCGCCGTTCATGTCGTGCAGCGCGCGCCTGCCGGTGTACGCGCTGCTGATCGGCGCGTTCGTGCCCAACCGCTGGGTGGGCATCGTCACCCTGCCGGGCATCGTGCTCTTCTCGCTGTACTTCCTGGGGATCCTGGCGGCCGTGGGGGTGGCATGGGTGCTCAAGCGCACCGTGCTCCGCGGCGGCAAGCCGCTCTACGTGATGGAGCTGCCGCCCTACCGGGCGCCGTCGTGGCGCTCCATCGTGATCACGGTGCGCGAGCGCTCGGCGCTGTTCCTGCGCAAGGCGGGCACGGTGATCCTGGCCATCTCGGTGGTGCTGTGGTTCCTGGCCACCTACCCGCGCGGCGGCAACGGCCTGGACGCGCTGCGCGCGCAGGCGCACGCGGCGCAGGCCTCGGGCCAGACCGCGAAGGCGCAGGCGCTGGAGAACCAGCTGGCGGGGGAGACGCTGCGCAATTCCTTCGCCGGCCGCGCCGGTCGGCTGCTGGAACCGGTGATCCGGCCGCTGGGCTTCGACTGGCGGATCGGGATCGGGCTGATCACCTCGTTCGCCGCGCGCGAGGTGATGGTGTCGACCATGGCCACCGTGTTCAACCTGGGCGACGCCGGCCACCGCGCCGGCTCACTGCGCGCCACGTTCCGCGACTTCCGCAACCCCGCCACGGGGCGCCCGCTGTACACACCCCTGGTGGGGATCACGCTGATGGTGTTCTTCGCGCTGGCGTGCCAGTGCATGTCCACCGTGGCCGTGGTGCGCCGCGAGACCAACTCATGGCGCTGGCCGATCGCGATGGTGCTGGTGATGAATGCCCTGGCCTGGGTCGTGTCGTTCGCGGTGTACCAGGGCGGGCGGCTGCTGGGGCTGGGATGACGACCCGCCGGGGGAGGCGCCCATGATCGGCGCGGGCTGGCAGGACTACGCGGTGGCTGGCATCGCGGTGGCGGCGCTCACGTGGCTGGTGGCGCGGCGCGTGCGGCGCCGGCGCATGCCCACGCCGCTGTGCGAAGGCTGCCCCGGGTGCGCCGCGGCGGAGTCCCCGCCCCGCCGTCCCGGGGGAGACGGCCTGGAGCTGAGCGTGCGCCCGGCGGCTGCTACTTCCGCGCCTCGTTGTAGCGACCCGCGATGACGTCCCAGTCCACCACCGCCGCGAAGGCGGCCACGTACTCCGCGCGGCGGTTCTGGAACTTCAGGTAGTACGCGTGCTCCCACACGTCGATCCCCAGTAGCGGCCGTCCGCCGGCGCTCAGCGGGCTGTCCTGGTTGGGAGTGGTCACGATCTCCAGCTCCCCGCCGGATCCCACCGAGAGCCACGCCCAGCCACTCCCGAACACGCTCATCGCCGCCGCGTTGAATCTCTCCTGGAATCCTGCGAACGTGCCCCACTTCGCGTCCAGCGCCCGGCCCAGCTCCGCCGACGGCGCCCGGCCGCCCGACTTCGAAAGCGACGTCCACAGCAGCGAGTGGTTGGCGTGCCCGCCGCCGTGATTGCGCACCGCGGTCCGCACCGCCTCCGGCAGCGTGGCCAGCGAGCGCACCAGTTCCTCCACCGGCTGGCGGGCCAGGTCCGGCAGGGACCCCACCGCCTTGTTCAGGTTCGCGACGTAGGCCGCGTGGTGCTTGTCGTGGTGGATCTGCATGGTCTGCGCGTCCAGGTGCGGCTCCAGAGCGTCGAAGGCGTAGGGCAGCGCCGGGAGCGTGAATGGGCCGGTGGGGGCCGGCGGAGTGGCGGCAGACGCCCCGGGAGCGCCCGCGGCCGCGCGCGGGCTGGATGTGCCGCCGGCCGCGGCGGATGCATCGGCGCCCGTGGCACCCGCGGCGCGGGCCGCGGCACTCACCCACGGGCTGGCCAGCAGGGCATTCGAGCCCGCGGCCACAGCCAGGGACTTGAGCAGGTCTCTTCGGGTCATGGATGATTCCTCCTCGTGGGAGCGGCAGGGGGGCGGCGGACAACCTCTTGTTCGATGCGCCACCCGGGCCCGGGCTTCGTGAAGCTGCACCGTTGTAGATTGCAGAATGCGCCTCCCAACCCGCGAATCCTGGTTGCATCCCGCGCGGAGCGGCCCGCATTCTGCCGCCCGGGCTGGCCGCGAAATCCGCCCGCCCGCCGCCGGCTCGGTGCTCCGGTCCCGGGTGGCGATCCGCCTCGCCGGCCCCCCTTCGGGCCCCCGGAGAAGGAGCGGGACATCGCGTGATCCGGCACGTGTGGACATTCTCCACGCCCGGAGGGTGTAGAGTATTTCCCCACAAGGGACACGACACCGCCGGTCTCCCCGGGGCCCTGCCGGCCCGGCCTCCGGCCCGGCCCCTGGGCGCCAGGCCGCCCATCCGGCGCCCATGCGGCTCCCGCCCGCGCTGCCCGGGTGCCAGGCTGCTTTGAACACCATGAGGGGTTTCATTTTCGGTCGGAACCACAGATCCTGCATATGCGTTACGATAATGAGGGGGCGGCACGGATGTTGCTGCTTCCCCATCGGATACTGCGCGCTCCGGGGCCGCCGGTGGCGCGCGACGGCAACAACAGGTGGCGTCGCGGAGCACCCCGGAGGGATGACCGCGCGCGCTTCAGGCGCGCCAGCCGCCCTCCAGGTGGCGATTCAACACCGGCGGCTTACGGAGGAGAGAGCTTGTCCCAGTTCATCAACCCGGCGCGGCCCTACACCATGAACCGGGCTTCCGTGGCGCAGGCCGCGGACGTCCCGCCGGGCCCGAGTTTCGAGGCCCTGCCCCTTCCGGCAGACGCGCTCGTGACCTCCGGCACCACCCCCAAAACTGGAACCGAAAAGGCCGGCAGCGCAGCCCGCGCGTTCCGCGTGGACGACATCGCGCTGGCGTGGCTGCTCGCCGTGCCCCTTGCGGTGACGGTGCGCTTCCTGCCGTATTACCTGATGGACCGCGCGGGCCGCGTCCGGGACCCGCTGCACTCGTTGCTGTTTCCGGGCGGGCCGGTGGGGCTGGCCTTCGGGCTCACCGGGCTGGGGTTCTTCCTGTTCATGTGGCTGTACCCGCTGCGCAAACGGGTGCCCCTGCTGCGCGGGCTGGGCAACGTGGGCACGTGGCTGCGCATTCATGTGCTGGCGGGGCTGAGCCTGCCGCTCATCGTCGCGGTGCACGCGGGCTGGCGCTTCACCGGGCTCATCGGGCTGGGCTACTTCGCCATGACGCTGGTGTGCATGAGCGGCATCGTCGGCCGGTACCTGTACTCGCACATCCCGCGCCGCCGGAACGGGCTGGAACTGACCCGCGACGAAGTGTCCAACGAGCGGCGCGCGCTGCTCACGCGCATCGCCGCGGAATCGGGGCTGAACCCCACGGAGGTCGAGTCCGCGCTGGCGCTGGCGCCCATCCGCGGTGCCCGGACGGGCCCGGGCCGGGTGCTGCTGCAGCTGGTGGCCGACGACCTCGCCCGCCGCCGCGCGCTCCGGGACGTACGGCGGCGCTGGTCGCATCCCCGGCCGGGCGTGCCCGCCCCGGACGCGACGGCCCTGAAGAACATCATGCAGATGGCGCGTCGGGAGATGGCGCTGCAGCAGCAGATGCGGGTGCTGGAGGCCACCCACCGGGTGTTCCGGTGGTGGCACGTGGCGCACCTGCCGGTGGCGCTGACCGCGCTGCTGGCGGTGCTGGTGCACGTAGTGGTCGCCGTGTGGATCGGCGGCGTGAGGTTGCCCTGAGGCCATGAACATGCTCGTGACCACGCTGGCGTTCGTCGCGCTCACCACGCTCTTCGCGTGGTGGCACGTGCGGCGTTCGGTGGGCGGCGCGGAGCCGGCGGTGGTGCGGGCCTGTCCGCGCTGCCGCGCGGACGTGCCGCACGCGATCACGGCGTGTCCCTCCTGCGGCGTGCCGATGCAGGCCTTCGACCTGGTGAACGCCCGTCCGGTGGACCTCTCCGCCGGGGAGACATCCGACGAGCTGCCCCACCCGGTGGTGCGCGCCGACCTGTGCGTGGGCTGCGGCACCTGCGTGGCCGCCTGTCCCGAGTCCGGTGCGATCCGGCTGGTGGACCACCGCGCCATCGTGGACCTGGACCTGTGCAGGAGCCATGGCAACTGCGCCACCGCCTGCCCGGTCAACGGCATCGTGATGGCGGTGGGGGCGGCGGTGCAGCGCATGGAGGTGCCCGACCTCGACGCCAACTTCCAGTCCTGCGTCCAGGGCCTGTACGTGGTGGGAGAGCTTGGCGGGCGCGGGTTGATCAAGAACGCCATCAACGAAGGCCGCATCGCCGTGGAGCACGTTGCGTGGACGCTGGCCACGCGGCGCCCCGGCCCGCCCTCGGGCCGCCCGTGCACGGGCGCGGACCCGGACCAGCCGGGCCCCTACGACCTGATCGTGGTCGGCTCGGGCCCCGCGGGCATCTCCGCAGCGCTCGAGGCGAAGCGGCAGGGCCTGCGCTGCGTGATCCTGGAGCAGGGCACGCTCTCCGACACCATTCGCAAATACCCGCGGCGCAAGCTGCTGCTGGCCGAGCCCACGCGCGTGCAGCTCTACGGCGGGCTGTGGGTGGCCGACGCCTCGAAGGAGGAGCTGCTGCGGGTGTGGGAGACCATCATCGCGCAGGCTGACCTCAAGGTGCGCACCGGCGAGCGGGTGGAGTCCGTGGAGCGCGGCCAGGGGCTGTTCCGCGTGCGCACGCCCGGCGCCGAGTACCAGGCCCGCGCCGTGGTGCTGGCCATGGGGCGGCGCGGCACTCCGCGGCGCATGGGCGTGCCCGGCGAGGAACTGGAGAAGGCGCTCTACGACATCGTGGAAATGGAGGCGTTCGCCGGCTGCCGCATGCTGGTGGTGGGCGGCGGCGACAGCGCCATCGAGTCGGCGGTGGGCCTGGGCAACCAGCCCGACGCCACCGTGACGCTCTCCTACCGCGGGCAGGAGTTCCCGCGGGTCAAGGAGCGCAACCGGGTGAAACTGGACGAGGCCGTCTCCCAGGGGCGCGTGGAGCTGCTCCTGGGCAGCCGGGTGACGGAGATCCGTCCCGGCGTGGTGGCCCTGGAGTGCGTGGACGGGCCGCGACTGCTGCCCAACGACTACGTGGTGATCCGCATCGGCGGCGAACCGGCATCCCCCTTCCTGCAGCGCTGTGGAATTCGCTTCGTGACGAAGGAGATCGCCATCGAGACGGAACCCGCGCAGCAGGAAGCCGGACGAGCATGAGGAGAACACTGATCGTGGTCTCGCTGGTCTCCCTGGCTCTCTTCCCGCGCAGCTCGCGGTCCCAGATTTCGCCGGGGCCGCTGAGCAACGCGCACCGTGCGCTGGAAGGGGTGGGGAACTGCTTCAAGTGCCACGAGAAGGGCGCGGGCGTTTCGGACTCCAAGTGCCTCGAGTGCCACACCGAGATCGAGTGGCTCAAGGCGCGCGGCCGCGGGCTGCACGCGAAGCTTCAGAACACCGCGTGTGCCAAGTGCCACCCGGACCACGCCGGCCGGGACTTCGACCTGGTGCGCTGGGAGGAGGGTTCTCCCGAGAAGTTCGACCACCGGCGCGCCGGCTTCGTCCTGGAGGGGCGCCACGACAGCCTGGAGTGCCGCAAGTGCCACGTGCCGCGGCTGCAGAAGTCCGGCGCCACGGCGCTGATGCGCCAGAAGGACCACGCGCGCTCGTGGCTGGGCATGGAGCGCGCCTGCGCCGCCTGCCACGCGGACCCGCACTCCCACGACCTGGGCAACGACTGCCAGAACTGCCACGCGCAGACCGCCTGGAAGCCGGCCCGCGGCTTCGACCACGCGAAGAGCAAGTTCGCGCTGTCCGGCAAGCACGTCACCACCGCCTGCGCATCCTGCCACACCGGGGCGAAGGGTGCCGGGGGGGGCGCCGCGTCCCGCCCGGCGGCCGAGGTGCCCGCGGGCTCGCTGCGCTTCAAGACCGCCGCCTTCGCCGACTGCGCGCCGTGCCACAAGGACGCGCACGCCGGCCGCTTCGCGGGGAACTGCTCGCGCTGCCACAACCCGCAGAGCTTCCACCAGGTGGACAAGCGCAACTTCGACCACGACCGCACCCGCTTCGCGCTCAAGGGCAAGCACGGGGAACTGGAGTGCGCCAAGTGCCACGACCGGAAGACGGCGTGGGGGGAGCGGCCGCAGTTTGCGCGTTGCATGTCCTGCCACAAGGATGCCCACGGCGGGCAGGGCCTGCTGGCGGGAAAGCCGGCTGACTGCTCCGGCTGCCACAATGAGAAGGGCTGGCTGCCGGCGACCTATCCGCTTGCCGCGCACCAGGCCAGCAGCTACCCGCTGGAAGGACGTCACCTGAAGGCCGCCTGCGCGGGTTGCCACACGCGCGGCGCGACGCCGGCGGACCTGGCGCGCCTGGGGAGCTCCAGGGTGCTGATCCGCCCCGGCCACGCGGTGTGCACCGAGTGCCACGCCGACCCGCACCAGGGCCGTTTCGCGGTGGGCGGGCGGCACGCGCAGCGCGACGGCTGCCGCGCGTGCCACACCATGCAGGGGTTTGTGCCCGCCATGCTGAGCATGGCCGAGCACACCGCCTACGGCTATGCGCTCGACGGCGCGCACCGTGCGGTGCCGTGCCTGGGCTGCCACACGGATCTCAAGGCGCCGCGCCCGGCCTCCACGCTCAAGGGCGTCCGGGAGCCGGCCATCTTCGTCTCCGACACACCCACCGCGTGCGCCGGCTGCCACCAGACCCCGCACGGGGACCAGTTTGCCGGGCGCAAGTCGCGCCTGCCGAAGATCGCCGGGGACGCATGCGACGCCTGTCACGGGCTCGATGCCTTCGCGCCCGCCGCCCGCTTCGACCACGACCGGGACGCCGCCTTCAAGCTGGGCGGGGCGCACGCGAAGGTGGCGTGCGCGCAATGTCACCGGAAGGTCCGCGGGGCCAGGGGCCAGATGATCGCCGTCTACCGTCCGCTTCCATCCCGCTGCGAGGACTGCCACACCGTTCAGAAGGGCCCCGGCGGGAACATCATCGTCAGTCGTCCGTCCCCCCGGACGTCGCGCTCACCCGGAGGCCAACCGTGAAGTCTCCCGACGTCCCGAGCACGGCGCGCACCGCGGGGATCCTGGTGCTGCTGCTGGTGGCGGTCGCGCTGCTGGCGAGCGCCGCAGAGGAGGTTCCGTACCCGCACGGCGAGTACCGGGGCGACTGCTCGATGTGTCACGCGGAGCAGGGGTGGAAGCCCGCGCGGATCGGGAAGGAATTCGACCACGCCAGGCTCACGCGCTCGGGATTCGCGCTCACCGGCGCGCACGCCTCTGCCACCTGCACGTCCTGCCACAAGTCGCTGGAGTTCGCCAAGCAGAACACCCAGTGCGCCACCTGCCACCAGGATGTCCACCGGGGCGAGTTCGGGGCCCACTGCGCGCGCTGCCACACCGCGCGCTCGTTCAGCGACCGCGCCGTGATGGTGCGCATGCACCAGCAGACGCGCTTCCCGCTCGCCGGCGCGCACGCGGGCGTGGATTGCGAGTCCTGCCACCCGGGCGCGGCCCAGGGCCAGCTGCGCTACGCGGGCGCCCGCGCGGAGTGCATCAGCTGTCACAAGGCGGACTTCCAGGCCACCACCGCGCCGGCCCACGCCGTCTCGGGCCTGCCCACGAACTGCCTGCAGTGCCACAACGCCGTAGCGTGGAAGCCCGCGCAGTTCGACCACAACGCCACCCAGTTCGCGCTGACCGGCCAGCACTCGCAGGCGCTGTGCGTCACCTGCCACGGCGCCCCGTGGAAGGTGACGCCGTCCACCGACTGCTACTCCTGCCACAAGGCGAAGTACGACGCGACGGCCACGCCGCCGCACCAGTCCGCCGGGCTGTCCACCGCCTGCGCCACCTGCCACAACACCGGCGGTTGGGCAGGCGCCACGTTCAACCACGCCGGCACGCGCTTCCCGCTGAGCGGCGGCCACAGCGCCGCGCAGTGCGCGCAGTGCCACGGCGCCCCGTGGAAGGTGAGCCCGTCCCTGGAGTGCTACTCGTGCCACCGGCCGGACTTCGAGACCACCAGCAGCCCGCCGCACGTCACCGGCAACCTGCCCACCACGTGCGCCACCTGCCACACCACCGCCGCCTGGGCGGGCGCCACCTTCGACCACTCGGTGACACGCTTCCCGCTCCAGGGCTCGCACGCGCCGGTGCAGTGCTCGCAGTGCCACGGAACCCCGTGGAAGCCCGCGCCCTCGCTGGAATGCTTCTCGTGCCACAAGGCGGCCTACGACGCCACCAAGACGCCGCCGCACGCCTCCAGCGGCATCCAGACGAATTGCACCACCTGTCACTCGCCCACCGCGTGGGCCAGTGGCACCTTCGACCACGCCACCACCCGCTTCGCGCTGGTGGGCGCGCACCGGGCGGCGCAGTGCGTGGACTGTCACGGCAACCCGTGGAAGACCTCGATGTCCATGGATTGCTACTCATGCCACCGGCCCACCTACGAGGCCACCAAGAGCCCGCCGCACGCCGCGGGCGGGATCCCGACGAACTGCGCCACCTGCCACACCACCACCGCGTGGGGCAACGGCTCGTTCGACCACGCTGCCACCGGCTTCGCGCTCAGCGGCTCGCACTCCTCGGTGCAGTGCTCCAACTGCCACGGAAGCCCTTGGAAAGCGGTCCCGGCCACGGACTGCTACTCGTGCCACCGGAACCGCTACGACGCGACGAAGACGCCGCCGCACGCCAGCAGCGGGATCCAGACCACCTGCGCCACTTGCCACACCACGGCCAGCTTCCTGACCGCCACGTTCGACCACTCGTCCACCCGCTTCCCGCTGAGCGGGGCGCACACCGCGGCGCAGTGCGCGGACTGTCACGGCTCGCCCTGGAAGACGGGCATGTCCACCGATTGCTACTCGTGCCACCGGAGCGACTATAACGGCGTCACCAACCCCAACCACGTGGCCTCGGGCTTCCCGACGAACTGCGTCATGTGCCACGGGACGACCGCCTGGAAGGGCTCGGCGTTCAACCACGCCGCCACCGCATTCCCGCTGAGCGGGGCGCACGTCGCCACGCAGTGCACGCAGTGCCACGGCAGCCCGTGGGTGGCCCGGCCGGCGAAGGACTGTTACACGTGCCACAAGTCCAATTACGACGGCACGGCGGCGCCGCCACACGCCAGCAGCGGCATCCAGACCAACTGCACCTCCTGCCACACCACGGCGAGCTACGCGGGCGGCACGTTCAACCACTCCACCACGCCGTTCCCGCTCACCGGGGCGCACGTGGCCACGGAGTGCGCCACCTGCCACGGCACGCCGTGGAAGGTGGGCATGTCCACGGACTGCTACTCGTGCCACAAGTCGAACTACGACGGCACGGCCAGCCCGCCGCACGCCGCGAGCGGGATCCAGACCACCTGCGCGACGTGCCACAACACGAGCAGCTACGCGGGCGGCACATTCAACCACTCCACCACGCCGTTCGCCCTCACCGGGGCGCACGCCGCGGTGCAGTGCGCCACCTGCCACGGCTCGCCGTGGAGGGTGGGAATGTCCACGGACTGCTACTCGTGCCACAAGACCACCTATGACGCCACGAAGAGCCCGGCACACGCCTCCAGCGGGCTCCCGACCATCTGCGCCACGTGCCACACCACGGGCTCCTGGACGCCCTCGACCTTCAACCACGCGGCCACGGCATTCCCGTTGAGCGGGGCGCACCTGGCCGCTCAGTGCACCCAGTGTCACGGCACGCCATGGGTGTCCAAGCCGGCGGCCGACTGCTACTCGTGCCACAAGGGGAACTACGACGCCACGGCCACACCACCGCACGCCAGCAGCGGCCTGCAGACGGCCTGCGCCGGTTGCCACACCACCGCGGCGTGGAAGCCGTCGAACTTCAACCATTCCACCACGCCATTCCCGCTGACCGGCTCGCACGCGGGCGTGGGCTGTGTCACCTGCCACGGGACGCCGTGGAAGACGGGCATGTCCAGCGACTGCTACTCGTGCCACAAGCCGGACTTCGACGCCACCGCGAGCCCGGCCCACGTGAGCAGCGGGTTCCCCACCACCTGCGTCTCGTGCCACGGCACGGCCGCGTGGAAGCCCTCGTCATTCAACCACCAGGCCACCGCGTTCCCGCTGAGCGGTGCGCACCTGGCCACCCAGTGCACGCAGTGCCACGGCAGTCCGTGGACGGCCAAGCCGGCGGCCGACTGCTACTCGTGCCACAAGAGCAACTACGACGTGACGGCCGCGCCGCCGCACGCCAGCAGCGGGATCCAGACCAACTGCGCCGGCTGCCACGTCACCGCGGCGTGGAAGCCGACCGGCTTCAATCACTCCGGCACGCCGTTCCCGCTCACCGGGGCGCACACCGCGGTGCAGTGCGTCACCTGCCACGGCACGCCGTGGAAGACGGGCATGGCCATGGACTGCTACTCGTGCCACCGGGCGGACTACACCGCCGCCGCGAGCCCGCCGCACGTCGCGGGTGGCCTGCCGACCACGTGCACCACCTGTCACAACACCACCAGCTGGGGAGACGGGTCCTTCAACCACGCCAGCACCGGTTTCGCGCTCACCGGCGCGCACGCCGCCAACACCTGCGTGCAGTGCCACGGCACCCCGTGGAAGGTGGGCATGTCCACCGACTGCTACTCGTGCCACAAGTCCAAGTACGACGCCACGTCCACGCCGCCGCACGCCACCAGCGCGATCCAGACCAACTGCACCGGCTGCAACACCACGACGGCCTGGAAGCCGGGCACGTTCAACCACTCCACCACGCCGTTCGCGCTCACCGGCGCGCACGTCGCGGTGCAGTGCGCCACCTGCCACGGCAGCCCGTGGAAGGTGGGCATGGCCACGGACTGCTACTCGTGCCACCGGACGGACTACACCGCCGCCGCGAGCCCGCCGCACGTCGCGGGTGGCCTGCCGACCACGTGCACCACCTGTCACAACACCACCAGCTGGGGAGACGGGACGTTCAACCACGCCAGCACCGGCTTCGCGCTCACCGGCGCGCACGCCGCCAACACCTGCGTGCAGTGCCACGGCACCCCGTGGAAGGTGGGCATGTCCACCGACTGCTTCGCGTGCCACAAGTCCAAGTACGACGCCACAACCGCCCCGCCGCACGCGCTGAGCGGGATCCAGACGCTGTGCTCCACGTGCCATACCACCAGCGGCTGGCCGGGCGGGACATTCAACCACGCCACCACCGGCTTCACCCTGGTGGGCTCGCACACCACCACCGCGTGCGTGCAGTGCCACGGCGCCCCGTGGAGGGTGTCGCCGTCCACCGACTGCTACGCGTGCCACCGGGCGGACTACGACGGCACCACCAGCCCGCCGCACGCGAGCAGCGGCATCCCGACCACGTGCGCCACGTGCCACAGCCCGACCTCGTGGGGCGGGGGCAGCTTCAGCCACTCCACCACGGCGTTCCCGCTCACCGGGTCGCACGTGACCGCGACCTGCGTGCAGTGCCACGGCACCCCGTGGGTGGTGAAGCCGTCGAAGGACTGCTACGCGTGCCACGTGTCGAACTACAACGCGTCCACCAGCCCGGCCCACCGGACGGCCGGGTTCCCGACCACCTGCACCTCGTGCCACAACACCACGGCGTGGGCGCCCTCCACGTTCAACCACGACAGCCGGTACTTCCCGATCTACTCCGGGAAGCACCTGAACCGATGGGCCCAGTGCTCGGACTGTCACACCGTGGCCACTAATTTCGCGGTGTTCAGCTGCTTCAAGTGCCACGCGCAGACTGTCACCAATTCGCATCACACCGGTGTGTCCGGCTATCGCTACGACAGCGCCGCCTGCTACTCCTGCCACCCGCGGGGGAGCTCATGATGCCCGGCTGCCTGACGAACCGCCGCGATTCCGCAGAGGTTCGTGCCTGCTGGAACCAGCCCACGCTCGCGGCCACGGTCGCGTCCACGCTCGTGTTCGCGCTCCTCCTGGCTGCCGCGCCGCCCGCGCATGCGGCCAAGGGTGCCGCGGTCGCCAAGCCCGCCGCCGCAAAGGGTGCGGCCCCCATCGCGCCCGCCAAGGCCAGCGCGAAGGTGACCTATCTTTCCGGCACCTCGGTCTACGTCGAGGCCGGCAGCAAGGACGGGTTGGCGGTGGGGGACACGCTCACCGTGGTGCGCCAGGCCCGCAGCGTGGCGTGGCTGCGCGTGGCGTTCCTGGCCTCGCACCGCGCCGCGTGCGACACCCTGCGAACGCTTACCCCTGTGGCGATCGGGGACGTCGCGCTGTTCACTCCGCGGCCCGTGGCCCCGACGCAGGACGGCCTGGCGGCCGCCGACTCCGCGGGGGCGGCGGGCGGGGCGCTCGCGGCGCAGGGGCGCGGCCGGAAGTCCGCCACGTTGCCGCGCGTGCAGGGCCGCGTGGGACTGGCCTACCTGCTGGTGGACACCCAGGGCAGCGGCAAGCTGAGCCAGCTGGGTTTCGACGTGCGATTGGACGGCACCCAGATGTGGGGCGCGCCCGTGGACGTGGCGGTGGACCTGCGCGCCCGGCGCACCAGCTTCCAGCGCGTCTCGGGGGCCACCACCAGCGACAACCTGTCCCGCTTCCACCGCTTCAGCCTCACCGCGCACGACACCCGGGGGCGTTACCTGGTCACACTGGGCCGCCAGAGCGCCGCCGCGCTCTCGCCGGTCAGCCTCTTCGACGGCGGGCTGGCGGAGTTCCGCGGCGAGCGCTTCGGCACCGGCGTGTTCGTGGGCGCGCAGCCCGAGCCGCTGCACCTGGGCCTTTCCAGCGACATCGTGGAGGCCGGCGGGTTCGTGGAATGGCACCAGGCCCCGATGGCGGAGCGGCGGTGGTCGGTGGCCAACGGCGTCGTGTTCTCGCAGCAGGGCGGCATGCCCAACCGCGACTTCCTGTTCACGCAGGGCTCGTACATGTATCGCGCGCTGTCGGTGTTCGCGGCGCAGGAAGTGGACATCAACCGCGGCTGGCGCCGCGCGCCGGGCCAGTCGGTGCTCTCCATCACCAGCTCGTTCCTGACGGTGAACGTGCGCGCGTCGCAGGCGCTGTCGGTGCGCGGCGGCTACGACAACCGGCGCAATGTCCGGCTGTACCGGGACCGCGAGACTCCGGAGACCGAGTTCGACGATCGCTACCGGCAGGGCGGGTGGGTGGGCGTGTCGGCTGAGCCACTTTCGCACCTGCGGGTGGGCGGGGACGTCCGCACCAGCGCCATCGGTGGCGCCGAGCGCTTCACCAGCGGGTCGGCCAGCGCCGAGGTCCACCGCATCGGGCGCGTGAACGGCGCGCTGCGGGCGCGCTACAGCCGCGCCAGCGGATCCGGCGTGATCACCCGGTTCAGCAGCTTCGGCCTGGGCCTGGACCCCGTCATGGGCTGCCACCTGGAGTTCGCCGGCGGCTCGCGCACCACCGAGAACCCGCTGGTGGGCGTGAACGACAACGCCCGATGGGAAAGCGCCGACCTGGACCTGGTACTGATGCGCCGCGGGTACCTGAACCTGTCCGTGGAGCGCAATCACGGGGGCCTGACGCCGAGCACGCAGGCGCGGGTGGGACTGAGCTGGAGGTACTGAGGAACTGGACGCGGCTGCCGCCGCAGGATCTACCCCCAGGGCGAAGCGAAGCGAGGGCCCGGGTGGCCATGCCACCCGGGCCCAGCCCATCGGGGGAGGGAGTGCCTGGGATGCGGGCGCTCCCGCATCGGGCGCAAGCGAAGCGCGGACCTCGCGCAACCCGGCGCCCCGCCGTGCACGCGAACTATCGCTTCGCCGCCGCCTTCCTGCCCCCGCCATGTTCCCGGCGCAGCTGTGCCGCCTGTTCCTTGATCTCGGTCAGGTCGCGGCGCATCTCGCTCCAGCCGTACCACAGCGCGTAGTCGGGGCTGGCGTGGAACGTGCCCTGGAACGTGCGCATGCGGTGCTCCAGGAACATCACGAACAGCCTCTGCTCGATCGCCGTGGGCGCGTCGTGGAAGGTGAGCAGGTCGGGGAAGGCCGCCGCGTAGGTCTTCGGCTGGGCCAGCGCGCCATCCTTGTAGAGGGCGGCCACGGTGCGGATGCCCTCGGCCATCAGGTGATCGGCCTCCCGGATCATGTCGTCGCCCTTGGACATCTGCTCCGCGGCGAAGGTGCGCGAGTGGCACTTCGCGCAGGCCTCCATCATCTTGTCGCGCTCCTTCCGGAAGCTCTCTTCGTCCAGGCGCGCCACGTCGGCGGCCTTGACCGCCTCCAGCCGCGCGGTGGGCTTGCCGGCCGGGTCCAGCACGCCCAGGCCCTGCAGGATGGTGACCTGGTCGGCGGCCCACTGCTTGTCCGCGGGCAGCGGCAGGCGGACGCCCAGGAAGCCCCACGCGGTGCGCACCTCGTGGTTGCCGTCGCCCATGTGGCAGTCCTGGCAGGTGGGAGCCGAGGCGCTGGGGGGCAGCGCGCCCTGCTGCTTGAGCGCGTTGCGCACGCCGTGCTTGGAGGCGGAGTACATCTCCCACTGCGGGTGGTCGAAGCCCATGTGGCACGTCTGGCAGGCCTCGGGGCGCCTCGCTTCCTGCACCGAGAACGTGTGGCGCGTGTGGCACGCGTCGCAGCTGCCCATGCCGAAACCGCGGCCCTCGGTGGCCAGCTTCCTGGCCTCCGCCTCGCTCTTGATCCCGATCTTGTGACAGCCGCCGCAACCCTTCATGCCGTCGATCATCGCCATGGGCTGCCAGTGGATGGTGGGCATGGCGTTCATCACCGTCCACGCCGCCGCGTGCTTGCCGTGCTTGAACTGCTCCACGCGCCCGGCGTGGCAGCGGGCGCACGTCTCGGGCGTGGGCAGGAGGGCCTTCGCGGCGTCGCTGTTGATCCTGTGCCCGTCCCCATGGCACTCGGCGCAGCCCACGCCGGCGGCGCTGTGCTTGCTCAGCTTCCAGTCGGCCACGGCGCCGGGGGTGTTGCGGGAATGACAGTCCACGCAGGCGTCGCTGGGTGGTGGCACCGGGGGTGCGGGAGCCGGTGCGACCGCGGGCGCGGTGGAGGGAGCCTGCGCGCGCGCCGGGTTCCCGCCAGCGGCGGGGAGCAGGACCGTGAGCGCGATCAAGGTAGTGGCCAGCCTGGACATTCGTTCCTCCTGTGTTGGGACCGGTGGCACCGGGGTTCGCGCAACATCCTGCCGGGTGATTCGGGCCGTGAACATGACGCAGGTCATACGGGCTGCGACGTGCCCCGCGGGCGGGGCCGGGGGCCGGGCCCGCTGCACCCGCAGCCTGGGTCCACGGAATGGCCCGGAAAGACCATGCGGGACAATGAGTTGAGTGGTTCTGGTGCCGCGCCTTCACGCGCCACTCACCAGCCCGGCTACTCATGCTCCCCGCCATGCGCACGCACCTTTTACGAGCCGCGGGGCGGATTGTGGGTTCGCTGCTCCCGCGAGGGTTCGCACGGAAGGCCCCGCGGACTACTCAATGCGCTGAGCTAGTTTGCTCCATCATCGGATGAAACAACCCCGGCGGGCACCCGGCGGCGGAGGGCGTGCCTCGAAGACCCCGGGGCACCGAGCCGCAGGCGGCCCGGCCGACGGCACGGCAACATGGTAGTATCGCCCCCATGACCCCCGAGCCGGTCTTCGAGTTCCACGTCTCCCGCGCCGCGCGCGACCGCTATGCCTTCGACGCGCTCCTGTTCGTCCTGAGCGGGAACGTGGTCTTCGCCGGCGTGGACGCCGCGCGCGACTTCGCCCACCGCATCAACACGGTCCGCGGCGCGCGGCAGCATCCCGAGCTGGCGGTCAACCCCGGGGCGCTCTACGCCATGGGTCTCATTGACGAGGCGCTGCACGCCATGGTGGCGCTGTACCGGGCGCAGCGCGACCCCCGCGCCCTCACCGACGCGCTGCCGTGGTTCGAGGCGCGCCTGGGCCGCGAGGCGCTGGACCGGGCGCTGCTGGCCTTCGCCGATGAGTTCCCGGTGGTGCCGGTGTATCGCGGCACGGTCCGCGCCTCCGAGTGGCTCGCCGGCGCCACCGGCGGCGTGCCGCACCGCGCGGTGGCCCTCGAAGAGATGATGTTGCTGTGGCTGGCCAACCTGAACCCGGCCTTCCGGCCCTTCGCCGAGCTGTTCGACGACCGCGCACTGGCCACCGGCACCGCCTATCGCGAGATCACCGGCGCGCTGCGCGCCTGGTTCGACACCCGCCCGCGGTTCGGGCCCGGGGACCGCAACCTGGTGGACCTGCTGCGTGCGCCCGCGCTGGCCTCGCCCGACTCGCTGGAGGGCCAGCTGGCCTACATCCGCGATGAGTGGGAGCCGCTGCTGGGCGACTTCGTGCGCCGCCTGCTCACCGCCCTGGACGTGCTCAAGGAGGAGGAGCTGGCCATCTTCCTGCGCTATCACCCGGCGCGGCAGTTCGGCGGGGCCCCGCCGGGACTGGGGCCGTCGGGGCGCGATTGGGTCGTTTCCTACGCGGGGCTGGACCCCGAATACGAGCGATTCAGCCGCGACCTGGACTGGATGCCGCGCACGGTGCTCATCGCCAAGACGGTGTACGTGTGGCTGGACCAGCTCTCGCGCCGCTGCGGCAGGGCCATCACCCGCCTGGACCAGGTCCCCGACGAGGAACTGGATGCACTGGTGCGCCGCGGCATCAACTCGCTGTGGCTGATCGGGGTTTGGGAGCGCAGCCGCGCCTCGCAGCGGATCAAGCGCCTGTGCGGCAATCCCGACGCGGTGGCCTCGGCGTATTCGCTGGACGACTACGTGATCGCGCAGGACCTGGGCGGGGAGGAGGCCTTCGCCGGCCTGCGCGAGCGTGCCGCGGCGCGGGGCCTGCGCCTGGCCAGCGACATGGTGCCCAATCATGTCGGTATTGACGCGCCGTGGGTGATCCGCCACCCCGAGTGGTTCGTGCAGCTTCGCCACCTGCCCTTCCCGGCGTACAGCTTCAACGGGCCGGACCTCTCCAACGACGGGCGCGTGGAGATCAAGATCGAGGACCACTACTACGATCGCACCGACGCGTCGGTGGTGTTCCGGCGGCTGGACCGTCACACCGGCGAGACGCGCTACTTCTACCACGGCAACGACGGCACCGCGATGCCGTGGAACGACACCGCCCAGCTGGACTACCTCAACCCGGAAGTGCGCGAGGCGGTGATCCAGACGATCCTGCACGTGGCGCGGCAGTTTCCCATCATCCGCTTCGACGCGGCGATGACGCTCACCAAGCGCCACTACCAGAGGCTGTGGTTCCCCGAGCCAGGCTCCGGCGGGGCCATTCCCACGCGCGCCGAGCACGGGCTGACCCGCGCGGAATTCAACGCCGCCATGCCCGCAGAGTTCTGGCGCGAGGTGGTGGATCGCGTAGCCGCGGAGGCCCCCAACACGCTGCTGCTGGCCGAGGCCTTCTGGCTCATGGAAGGCTACTTCGTGCGCACCCTGGGGATGCACCGCGTCTACAACAGCGCCTTCATGAACATGCTGCGCGACGAGGAGAACGCCAACTACCGCAGCGTCATGAAGAACACGCTCGAGTTCGACCCCGAGGTGCTCAAGCGCTTCGTCAACTTCATGAGCAACCCCGACGAGCGGACATCCGTGGATCAGTTCGGCAAGGGCGACAAGTACTTCGGCGTGTGCACCCTGATGATCACGCTGCCCGGCCTGCCGATGTTCGGACACGGCCAGATCGAAGGGCTCACCGAGAAGTACGGCATGGAGTACCGCCGCGCCTACTACGACGAGCAGCCCGATCCGTGGCTGGTGGGGCGTCACGAGCGCGAGATCTTCCCGCTGCTGCACCGCCGGCCGCTGTTCGCCGACGCGCAGGACTTCCTGCTGTACGACTTCTACACCGACGCCGGCCACGTGAACGAGGACGTGTACGCCTACTCCAACCGGCGCGGCGAAGAGCGCGGCCTGGTGGTCTACAACAACCGCCACGCCGGCACCCGAGGCTGGATCCGCGTATCGTGCGCCTACGCCACCAAGGCCCCCGACGGCTCGCGGATCCTCCGACAGAGGAGCCTGGGGGAGGCCTTCGGGCTGGGCGCCGATCCGGGCGGCCTGGTGGCCTTCCGCGACGCGCGCAGCGGCCTCGAGTACGTGCACCGCGCCCGCGACCTCGCCGAGCGCGGCATGCACCTGAAGCTCGACGGCTACGCCTGCCGGGTGCTCCTGGACTGGCGCGACATCCCCGACGACGGCGGGCGCCCGTGGGGCGCGCTGAGCCACATGCTGGCCGGCCACGGCGTGCCCAGCCTGGACGACGCGCTGCGCAAGCTGGAGCTGCAGCCGGTCCACGACGCGCTGCGTTCGCTGCTGGAGCCCGCGCTGGCGAGGGGGCTGGCGCAGGCGGGTGCGGGGAAGGGTGCGGAAGCTGCGGCGCCGGCTGCGAAGGCGGGGGGGTCCGACGCGGCCCCGGCCGCCCCCTCGGCCTTCGAGCCGCTCGTGGAAAGGGCCGTGCGCCGCACGCGCAGGTTCCTCGAGGCCGGGCGCCATTTCGCGTCCGGGCAGGCCGGGCAGGCGGTGGGCCTGGGGGCGTCGCGCGAATGGCGGGGCGGGCTGGAATCAGCCTGTTCGGCGCTACGCGCGCGCCTTGAAGCCGCGGTGCGCGTCCCCGCACTCGAGAAGTTGTTCTCCGGGCCGTGGCCGGAGGCGGCGCGCGAGGTCCTGCCGGCGGCAGTGCGAAGCGTGGCGCCGGGGGCCAGGCCCGGGGTGGCGCCCTCGCCGGCCGGCCGTGTGGCGCCGGAGGTGTCGCCTGCGGCGGCGCCCGCGACCGCGTCCGCCCCCACGTCCGCGCCGGCTCCACCGGATCACGCCGCGGCGACCTGGGCCACGGTGCTCGCGTGGTGCGCGCTGGAAGCCCTCGGCGGATACCAGGATCCCGTGCACGCGGACGCCGCCGCCTCGGCGCTCTTCGACGCCATGCGCCTGCAGGAGCCGCTGGCCGACGCACTGGGCGCGCTGGGCGTCGAGGGCGAGGAACGCTGGCGCGTGGCGGCGCGGGTGCGCGCGGCGTTCACGCACGCCGAGTGGGCGCCGTACGCGGGCCCGCGCCCGGCTCCAACCGGATCCCCCTTCGGCTGGCTGCGCGATCCCAACGCGGCGTGGGCCGTGGGCGTGCACGAGCACGAGGGGGAGCAGTACCTGGTCCAGGAGCCCTTCGAGCGGCTGCTGTGGTGGATGGCGCTGCGGGCGCTGCTGGACGTTGCCGCGGCGGGCGCTCCGGATGCCGCCGCGGTGCGCGACATCGAGCGCCAGGTCGAGGAACGGCGGAGCGCGGCCGAGGCGGGCGGCTACCGGGTGGATGTGCTGCTCGAGGCGTCCGCCAAGCCCTGACCGCATCCATCTGCTACACTCCCCGCCCATGGGCCTCCAACGCCGGACCCCCAGCGCGCGCCGCTCCGCGGTGCGCGGGCTGATCACGCTGCTGTGGCGCTCGCCGCTCATCGCGATCGGGTTCGGCCTGCTCTTCGGGCTGCTCCTGGGCCGGAAGCCCGGCGACCTGGCCGGGCTGATGCTCGTCTCGGCGGTCTTCACCTACACCATCGCGCTGACCATGTGGGTCGGGGAACACACGCTGTTTCCCCGCGTGGTCCGGCCGCTGCCCGACGGCTCCCGGCCGGTGGCGCACACGATCACGTTCTTCAGCAGCCTGAGCATCGCGGGGGCGTTCCTGGCGGCCTTCGTGTCGGAGGCCTTCTTCGGGCTGCGCCTGCTGGGGTCCCTGCGCAGCCTGGGCGTGTTCCTGGCGTTCATCCTGATCTTCACCACGCTGTTCATGGGGATCGTCATGGCGAACCGGTACTATCTCGACGCCATGAAGCGGGCGCGCGAGGACGGCGAGCTGCAGCTCGCCCGCCGCATCCAGCAGTCGTTCCTGCCGGACGTGTTCCCCACGGGCCCGGGCTTCGAGGTCCACGCGGTGAACATCTCCTCGCGGCAGGTCAGCGGGGACTTCTACGACGTCATGCCCGCGGGCGAGCACGGACTGCTGCTGGCCATCGCCGACGTGTCGGGCAAGGGCTTTCCCGCCGCGCTCCTGGGCTCCATGCTGCAGGCTTCGCTGCGCACCCAGGCCGCCGACAAGGAATCCACCGCGGCCATCACCGGCACGGTGAATGCGCTGGCCACCGGCGCCGGCTCCACCGGGAAGTTCGTGACCATGTTCCTGGCCCACCTGGACAAGCGCACGCTCGCGCTGCGCTACACCAACGCCGGGCACAACCCGCCGCTGCTGCTGCGCTCTTCGGGCGCGCGCGAGACCCTGGAGGAGGGCGGCACGGTGGTGGGGGCCTTCGAGGGCCTGGGCTACGCGGAGGGCAGCGTGACCCTGCGGCCCGGGGACCGGCTGGTGTTCTTCACCGACGGCGTCACCGAGGCGGAGAACGCCGCGGGGGAGATGTTCGGCGATGAGCGGCTCATTTCGCTGCTGGCCGGGCTGCCGCCGGACCTGTCGGCCCGCGGAATCGTGGACCGCACCCTGGGCGGGCTCAACGCCTTCCTGGGGGAGGTGGAGCCGGGGGACGACATTACGGTGATGGCGCTGAGAATTCCGGAATAGCGCCGGCGCGGACGGGGCGGAGCGGGCCTGAACCGGCAGCCCCACCCGCGCGACGCGTAATCCTGTCCCCGTTCTCGTCCCCATCCCCGCCCCCATTCCCGTGGCCGTTCCCCGGCCGCGCATGATATAATTGTCTCGATCACGAGGACCATCGCGTCGGACGCCCGCTGGCAGGCCGTGGGAGCCATCCCCGGTTCGCGACCGCCGCACTTGCCCCCAGACCAACATCGCGCTCCGCCATCCGGGAAAGGGTATCCATGCGTCCGGTCATCTCCGTGCTGCTGCTCGTCCTGCTGATCTCCGCGCCCGCCCTGGCGGCGCCCAAGAAGGCCCTGTTCGACTTCACCAAGAGCGAGACCGCCGGCCAGTCCGACTGGATCATCGACACGGACATGCCCGTTCCGGCGCCGGCGCAGACTGGCATCACCGCGGGCACGGCCGAGAACTACTGGCTCGGCGGCATCTCCGCGTGGGGCGTGGCGATGGTCAAGCGCGGCTATACGGTGGCCACGCTCACCTCGGCCTATGGCATCACCTACGGCAACATGGCCAACCCCCACGACCTCTCCAACTACGACGTGTTCATCATCCCCGAGCCGCAGAACCCATTCTCCGCGGCGGAGACAACCGCGATCTTCGCGTTCCTGCGCAACGGGGGCGGCATCGTGGCGGTGGGCGACCACAACTCCTCGGACCGCGACAGCGACGGCTGGGACTCGCCGCGGGTGTACAACGCCCTGGACCCGGGCCACGTCCTGGGCGTGCACTGGGGCGTGACCGGCGATCCCAGCAACAGCATCAGCCAGGTCTCGACCAACGTGTCCAGCTCACCCACGGACTCCATCATCCACGGACCGTTTGGCACGGTGAGCAACCTGTCCTTCCACGCCGGCAACACCTTCACCCTGTACCCGGCGACCAATCCCACGGTGCGCGGCAACGTCTGGATGAACGGCGCCTCGCAGGCCGGCACCACCCAGGCGATGGTGGCCAGCTCGGTGTACGGCAATGGACGCATCGTCTTCGTCGGCGACAGCAGCCCCATGGACGACGGCACGGGCCAGCCCGGCAACACGCTCTTCACCGGATGGACCGAGGCCGGCACCACCGACAGCTCGGTGTTCATGAACGCGGCCATCTGGGTCACGCGCCGCGACGCGGGCGCCGGCGACACCATTCCCCCGGTGGTCACCATCACCTCCCCGGTGGGCGGCGAAAGCTGGGCCCTCGGTTCCGCGCACAACATCACCTGGACCGCCACCGACGCCGTGGGCGTGACCTCGGTGGACCTGGCCTACTCGGTGGACGGCGGCGCCACCTTCCCGAATGTCATCGCCACCGGCCTGGCCAACAGCGGCAGTTACTCCTGGACCCTTGGCGGGCTGCCCTCGGCCACGGCCCGCGTGCGCGCCATCGCGCATGACGCGGCCGGCCACGTGGGCTCCGATTCGAGCCACGCCAACTTCACCATCGCCGGCTGGACCATCACCGCCAGCGCGGGCGCCAACGGCAGCATCGCGCCCAGCGGCACCATCGGCGTGGCGGACGGCGCCAGCCCCACCTTCACCATGACGCCGGTCGCCGGCTATCACGTGGCGGACGTGCTGGTGAACGGGATCTCCGAGGGCGCGGCGGCGGGCTACACCTTCGCGCCGGTGCACGCCAACCAGACCATCTCGGTGTCCTTCGCGGTGAACACCTCGGACACGCAGGCCCCGGTGGTGACGGTCACCGCCCCGGTGGGCGGGGAGAGCTGGGCCATCGGCTCCTCGCAGAACATCACCTGGACCGCCACGGACAACGTGGGCGTGACCTCGGTGGACCTGGCGTACTCGTCCAACGGCGGGGCCACGTTCCCCACCGTCATCGCCAGCGGGATCGCCAACAGCGGCAGCCACGCGTGGACCGTCGCCGGGCTTCCCACGGCCACCGCACGGGTGCGCGTAACGGCGCACGACGGCGCGGGCAATGCGGGCCGCGATTCCAGCCACGCCAACTTCGCGCTGACCGGATGGACCGTGACCGCCACCGCCGGCGCCAACGGCAGCATCTCGCCCGGCGGCGCCATCGGCGTGGGCGACGGCGCCACGCCTTCCTTTGCCATCACGCCCTCTGCCGGCTACCACGTGGCGGACGTGCTGGTGAACGGCGGCTCGGTGGGCGCCGTGACGGACTACACCTTTCCGGCGGTGCACGCCGACCAGACCATCAGCGCCTCGTTCGATCCCTCCAGCTACACCGTGAACATCACCACGGTGGGCGGCGGCACGGTGGCGAAGAGCCCCGACCAGCCCGACTACCTGGGTGGCAGCACGGTCCAGCTCACCGCCAATCCGACGGTCGGCTGGGTGTTCGCCGGCTGGAGCGGGGACGCCAGCGGGGCCACCAACCCGCTCAATGTGCTGATTGACGGCAACAAGAACATCACCGCCACCTTCTCGCAGCACGCCTACGTGTGGAACCAGGCCGGCACCGCGGCCTACGGCACGGCCACCAACTGGACGCCCACGCGCACCACGCCGGCCACCGACGACGTGCTGATCTTCAACGGCGGCGGGATGGTGACCGTGACCGGCGTGCCGGCGCAGACCATCGGCCAGCTGCAGCTCTCCAACAACAGCTCCGTGGCGCTGCAGCCCTCCGCCGCGGTCACGCTGGCCCTCAGCGGGGCCTCCGGCCTGGCGCTGGACGTGGCGGCGGGATCCGCGCTGTTGCTGAACGGCACCAGCGCGCTGACGCTGCAACTGAGCGCGGGCACGACGGGGACTGTACGGGGTGCGGTGACCGTCGGCGGCGCGGCACACCGCATGATCGTGGGCAGCGCCAGCGGCCTCAGCTTCCAGTCGGGCGCGGTGCTCACGCTGGGCACCGGCTTCAGCGGCAACTTCTTCGGCACCGGGGTCGCGCCGGGAGCGCTCAACTCGGCGGTGTTCCAGTCCGGCTCGCTGATGATCCAGTCCGCCGGCGCCAACCCGTTCGGCGCCAGCGCGCCCAACGCCGTGACGGTGTTCCAGCACGGCAGCCGCTTCCGCATGGACGGCTCGCTCACGCCGTCGGTCTCCGGCCGCACCTACGCCGACTTCGAGCTGAACAACGCCGCCGCCAGCCTGGCGCCGACCGGCTCCAACGCCTGGATCATGGACAGCCTGATCGTGTCCGCGGGCACGCTGAACCTGGGCAGCCTCACCGGTGGCGGCACGCTCAAGGGCAACGTGGTGGTCCGGAGTGGCGCCACGCTCACGTTCAGCCCCGCCGGCGCGCTCACGCTCGCGCTGGGTGGCACCGCGCCGCAGGCGATCCTGGTGCAGGGCACCCTCAACACCAGCGCCACGTCGAACATCGCGGTGAACAACGCCAGCGGCGTATCCCTGCTGAGCAACGTCACGCTGAGCGGCGGGTTGATGTTCGCGCTGGGCAACCTCACCACGGGGGGCAGCGCGCTGACCATGGGCTCCACCGGCAGCGTGTCCGGCGCGGCGCAGTCCACGGGATGGGTGGTGGGCAACCTGCACCGGAGCATGGCCGCCGGCGCGCCCACCGTGAGATTCGACGTGGGCGATGCGCTCCGTTACTCGCCCGCGACGGTCACCATGAGCGGCAACAGCGGCGTCTTCGACCTGGCGGCCACCTGCGCCACCCCGGACCACCCGAGCCTGGCCGCCTCCGACCTCGACCCGGCCAAGTCCGTCAACCGCTGGTGGTCGCTTACGCCCACCGGCACGCCCAGCTTCACCGGCTACGACGTCACGCTGGCGTACCCGGCCGGCGACGTGGATGGCGGGGCCAGCACGGCCGCGTTCCTGGTCCGCCGCTACAGCGGTGGCTGGAACCCCACGGCCATCGGCGCGCGCACCGCCACCAGCACCCAGGCCACCGGCCTCACGGGTTGGGGGGACTTCGCCGTGGCCGAGTTCAAGGTGCCCAGCTACACCATCACCGCCACCGCGGGCTCCAACGGGAGCATCACGCCGAGTGGCGCGGTGTCGGTGAACGTGGGGGGAAGTCAGCACTTCTCCATCACGCCCGCCCCGGCCTACGTGGTGGCAGACGTGCTGGTGGATGGAGTGAGTGTGGGTCCGGACACCGCCTACACCTTCACCAACGTAACCGCCAACCACACCATTGACGTGGCTTTCACATCCGGAGTCATCGTGGGTGTGGGAGGTGGCCCGCGGGTCCTGGCGCTCTACCCGTCGCGTCCCAACCCCAGCACCGGGTCCGTGACGCTGCGCTTCTCCCTGCCCGAGGGCGGCCGCGCGGTGCTCGAGGTGATGGACGTGGGCGGGCGGGTGGTACGGCGCGTGGACGAGCCCTTCCCGGCCGGCCCGCACTCCTGGACCTGGGACGGCCGCACCACCGCCGGCTCGAGGGCCGGCGCCGGGATGTACTTCCTGCGGCTGCAGACGCAGTGGGGGACGAAGACCGGGCGGTTGGTGCGGGTGGGGTAGGGGCAGTGCAGGCATTTACGCCCGCCTCGCGGGCGTTGGCGATCCCGAGAGTTGACGGCCCCCCGGAGGCGGTTCCGGGGGGCCGTTTTGCATGGGGGCGCCCGCAGCCGGCCGGCCCCGCCGGTCCATTCGTCGCGGCTCGAGCAAGTATTGACAATACTTGCCCCTGCATGTATGGTTCCGGCTAGAGGCACGGTCCCGAACTCGCAGGACTGCCCCGAGACCGCCCGCCACCCCGCTCACCGCACCTGCCCCGGGCCTCCTGGAGCGCGGCATCCGCCGGTCCCGCACCCGGCGTGAGCGAGACTCCCGCATATCGCCGGACAGCGTCGCCCGCGCCGGGGCGTTCCCGACGGTTCTTCACAGTGACAGACCACTGAAAGGACCTTCCGCATGAGCCCCAAAGCCCTCTTAGCCTCTCTCTTCCTCGCCGGGCTGGTTGCCGCCAGCGTCAACCCTTCCGGGGCCAGCACCCGGACAGGGGAGGAGCCGAACGACTCCTGGATCACGCTCAAGACCAAGGCCGCGCTGCTTACCTCGCGCGGAGTCGATGGCATGGACATCCACGTGGACGCCCTGCGCGGCCGGGTCACCCTGTTCGGGCGCGTGGACACCCGGGCGCAGCGGACGCGCGCCGGGGAGATTGCCCGCGGGGTCTCGGGCGTGACCCTGGTCCGCAACCTGCTCCAAATCGCCACGAACCCCACGGCCGAAGCCATGGTGAAGCGATCCGACGATGAAATCCGCAAGCAGCTGGAGGCTTCCCTGGGCGCCGACGCGACCCTTGCGGACAGTCACATCCAGGTGAAGGGAGTCAGCGCGGGCACGGTGGTGCTCTCCGGCACAGCGACCACCCTCTCGGACCAGCTCCAGGCGATCCGCATCGCGCGCGGCACGGCCGGAGTCCACCAGGTGGCCAGCGACATCAAGGGTCCCGACAGCGCCGGCGACCTGGAACTCTGGAGTCACGGGAGCGCGCCGGCCAACCCGGACACGCTCTCGGGCACGGGGATTTCCGACAACTGGATCACTCTCAAGACCAAGCTGCGCCTGATGGCCAACGACCAGACTCCGGCGGGTGAGATCAACGTGGACACCGACGACCACGTGGTCACGCTCTTCGGCGTCGTCCCCTCGGAGGCCTCGCGCGACGCGGCCGGAGCCGAGGCCCGGCAGGTGGGTGGGGTTCGCGAAGTCAAGAACCAGCTGGAAGTGGTCGCGCCGTCGCGGAAGGCCCAAGTGGACCATGGGGACGACCAGCTGGAGGCCTCCCTCGGCAGGTCCTACAAGGCGAACGGGCGACTGAAGGGCGTGGACGTCCAGGTGAAGAATGGAGTGGTGCGCCTGACCGGTAGCGTGGCCCACGAGCTGGATGTTCTGGACGCCACCGTCCTGGCGCGAGGCACGGCCGGGGTGCGCTCCGTCCGCAGCGAGCTGACCGTCAAGGCGGTTTCCTGAGAGAGATTCCCCGAAGAGAGATTCCCCGACGCGACGGGGTGGCGAGGCCTTGCCCCCGGGCCTTGCCACCCCTGTTGCATTTCTGCCCCGGCCGCGGGACGTTCCGCCGCGCCGTCAGTGCTCCAATTCCGCCCTCGCCCTCGCCGCGAATTCCGCCGCGTCAAAGACCGGCGCCTGCGGCACGCCCAGCATCTGCATCCAGTAATCCGGGGGCGGAGGATCGGGATCGGTCCAGCGGGCACGGGGTCCGTAGATCAGGTACACGTCCCAGGCATCCTGGTCCAGCTTCAGCGTGCGACGGAAGGCCTTCGCCATGGCCCGGCGCGAGTCCCAGTAGTGTGTCACGCGCGGATCGAGCAGGCGCCCGCTCGCGGAGCGGATGTCGCGTTTCGAGATCCACATCCCACCCAGCCAGAACAACTGGCCCCGCAGTCGCGGGTCCGGAGTCGGATTGAAGAGATGAGACGCAACCTGGGAGGCCCCCCCCAGACATACGTGTCAGGTGGGGGAGAGCAGCAGCAGGATGCGCACCTTTCCGGAGTCGGCGTTGAAGGCGGCGCGCGCCGCGGACAAGTCCCGGCCCAGCTTCAGGTGGGGAGCCGAGGGCCCGGCCTTCTCGCAGCCGGAAACGGCGATGGCGGCCAGCAGCAGCAGCCCCGCAGTGAGCCCCGTTCTCCGCAGACTACGATTCACGATTGCTGCCCCCTGCCGGGCGCGGCCTACCGGAAGTAGCGCAGTGTCACGTCGGTCGGACCGTACGGCGTGCGGGCCCTCAGGTTGAGCTTCCGTATGCGCCACGGTCCGTCCACGTCGATCAGACTGTACTCCCCGGGCTCACAGCCCTGGCGCCCGAAGTTTACCTCCTGCATGTCGCCGCTGGAAAACCACAGGGTCGCCCGGTCCAGGACCACGTAGTTGTCGAACCGGATCGAGATGGCCCGGGCGTGGCGGTTGGGCCTGAATGTCATCGACTGCCAGCGACTTCCGGATCTTCCCATGTGCCAGTTGTTGGACCACTCGACCCGGGGGCCCCAGGACGGCGTGGCCCAGGCGGACGGCTGCCAGTAGAACGCCTGCGGCCGCCAGCCTCTCTGGAGGTTGTCCGGCCGGCGATAGGTGTACCCGCGGTAGTCCGGGGACACGCGCCGCGGCTGCCAGCCCGGCGGCTGCGGTGGCTGGACGTAGGTGCGTCCCGCCCGAACCGGGCCGGGGGACGACGGTGCGGGTACGGCGCGGCGCGCCTGCCAATCCGGCGGCTGCGGCGGCTGGACGTTGGTGCGGCCGACCCGGACCGGAGCGGGGGACGGCGGCGCGGGTACCGCGCGGCGCGGCTGCCAGCCCGGCGGCTGTGGCGGCTGGACGTTGGTGCGGGCCACTCCTGCCGGGGTGGCAGGTGCCGGCGAGGGCTGCTGCTGCGGCCGAGCGCCCGGCTCGGCGGGCGCCGGTGTCGGCTGCGGGCGGGTGCCCGGCGGCAGGCGGCGCGCGCCGGGCATGCCGTCCTGCGGCTGCGGCTGGAGCCGCTGTGGCCGCTGTTCCGTTCGGGCCGCCTCGGGGTTTTTCTTCGGCGACCGGTTCTCCGCCCTCTGTTGGACGGGCTTCACCGCTTCGGGGTCCTTCCTGGGAGCGCGCTGCTCCGCTCGCTGCTCCGCTCGCTGCTCCGCGGGCTTGGACGCGGGGGGCTGTGCCTGGGTGCTGTCCTGGGAGCATGCGACTCCCCCGGACAGTTGGAGGGCTGCCATCGACCCGATGAGGACGAGCAGCCCGGGGATGCTGTTGCGATTCATGATCGCCACCTCCTTGAAGATGTCCTTCCAGCTGGACTTGCCTCACGGGGATCTGGATGGCGGGCGGCGCAGCTGAGACGTCCTGGACTCCTCGGCCGCGCCGCCGCCTCCGTCAAACCCGATCGGCGAGCTTCGTGGACTCTCTGGGATCCGCTTCAATCTCCGCAGACTACCTGCAGGGGCAAGTATTGTCAATACCTGCCCGGGCATCTATCAGAGCGCGCGTCCCGGGGGCTGCGACGGAGCGGGGATGACCACCGGACTCATGGGCAAGTCGTGTTGGGATAGGTGGTTGGGGCGTGGCTCCAACTGGCCGGTTACCGGCTACGGAAGGTGGGGACCCCCGGGCGATGGTTGTCTCTGTAGCTGCTCGGGCATGTATTGACAATACTTGCCCCAGCAGGTAGTGTCCGGGACGTGAGACAGAAAGGGGGGCGTCATGCCCATCGTTCAACTGCTCCTGGTCCTCGTCGTCGTCGGGGTGTTGCTCTGGTTGGTGAACACCTACATCCCGATGGCGTCCTCGATCAAGACAATCCTCAACGCCGTGGTGGTGATCCTGGTGCTGGTGTGGCTTCTCAGCGCGTTCGGCCTGATCTCCGGCTTCGGCAACTTCGGCTTGGGTCGGCACTAATCGGGCTGTCATCCGGATGGTCGCGGGCATTCGAGCCGCGCGGCCCCAAAACTTGACTCGGAGGTCCCAGATGTCACAGATGCGATATTCCGGGGTTCGCCTGGCGCTCGGAATGGCCGCCCTGGCCACGACGCTCATGGTTGACCCCGTCCCGGTCCATGCCCAGAACGTCGAAATCACGATCATGCCCTACGTGGGCAAGACGACCTGGTCGAAGCACGTCAACATCGAGCGCAAGCCGATCTACGGCGCCTCCGTGGGAGCGCTCCTGCGGGGCCGCGTCGGCATCGAGGGCACCTTCGGCATGGTCTCCTCGAACAGCGTGCGCGGCACGGCCCCCTGGGTGGACGCCGCCGCCACCGGACCGTCCGTGAAGATGAAGAGCCTGCAGTACGGCGCCGACCTGCTGTACAACTTCCTGTCGAGTGAATTCACCCCGTACGTGGCGGGAGGCTGGCGCCACTACAAGTTCACCTCCGGCTCGGACGCCGCCAAGACGGTGTACAACTACAACGGGTTCGATGCCGCGCTGGGCGCCCGGCTGAACGTCACGAAGGTCCTGGGCGTGCGCGCGGAAGTGCGCGACGTGATGTTCCGGTTCAAGTCCCCGCCGGCTTCCAACCCGCCCGGGGAATCCCAGACCCACAGCGTGTTCTACAACCTGGGGCTGCAGTTGACGCTGGGCCACAAGGGGCCGGCGCCCCCGCCGCCGCCGCCGGCGCCGGTCACGATCGTCGTGGACGCGCCGCCGCCGCCGCCGCCCGTGGATTCGGACGGCGACGGCGTGATGAACGACCAGGACAAGTGCCCGGACACCCCCCGCGGAGTGCTCGTGGACGCTTCGGGATGTCCCCTGGATTCGGACGGGGATGGTGTCTACGACGGCCTAGACAAGTGCCCGGACACGCCCAGGGGCGCCACCGTGGACGCGTCGGGCTGCCCCAGAGACTCGGACGGGGACGGCGTTTATGACGGGCTGGACAAGTGCCCGGACACTCCGCAGGGCGCACGGGTGGACAGGGACGGCTGCCCGATCGTCGTAAACGAGCGCGAAACAGAGCTGCTCGACACCGGCAAGATCACGGCGCGTGACATTCACTTCGCGACCGCCAAGTGGGACATCCTGCCGCAGTCGTACGAGTCGCTGAGCGGGATCGGCAAGATCCTGGAGCAGTGGCCGCAGCTGCGCATCGAGATCGGCGGACATTGCGACGCGCGTGGATCGGACGCCTACAACCTGGACCTGTCCAACAAGCGGGCCCACTCGGTCCTCACCTACCTGCTGGAGCACTTCCCGAAGATCAACCGCGAGCAGTACACGGCGGCGGGCTACGGTGAGAGCCAGCCGGTGGGCGACAACAAGACCGTGGAAGGCATGGCCATGAACCGCCGCGTGGAGTTCAAGGTCCTGAACACCGAAGAGCTGACCAAGGCGCGCGAGCGCCGCCACATGCTGCCCAAGTAGGGCCGAGAGCAGGCGGGCCCCCCGGGGGTGACCGAGGACCGGTCCCCCCGCGGGCGCCCGCTGGTCTCCAACCGCGAAGCGACTTCGCGAGATCTGCCAGTGGGCGCGGGCCGCCGCCATTCGCGGGGAAATGCCGCGAGGATGTTCTGCGCATCCTTGCGAACGACAGGAGTGCCGCCATGCTGAGCAAGGCCACCGCGCTCGAGGGCTACACACTGGTCAGCCCGGACGGGGACGTGGGGAGGGTCAAGGAGTTCTACTTCGATGACCAACAGTGTGCGATACGCTACCTGGTTGCGGGAACGGGCGCATGGCGCTCGGAGAAGAAGGTCCTGATACCGCCCCGGGCGCTGGGCCCGCTGTTCCCGGAGAAGAGGCACATCGCTGTCGAACTGACGGCACAACAGATCGAGAACAGTCCCTCGGCAAGCTGCGGCGTGCCCATGTCGCAGCCGACCGGGGAGACCCGCCTCCCGGATCCTGGATCCCCGCGGTACTGGGGTGGCCCCCACATGTGGGGCTCGCCTCCCGACTCCGGGCGCGAGCGCGACCCGTGGAGGAGCCCGATCCGGGGTGAGAGAGCCTGGAGAATGCACCTGGGCAGCACGCGCGACGTGAGCGGCTACCAGGCCCAAGCCGTGAATGGAGACAGTGGCTGCGTCGAGGACGTTGTCATTGACGACGAGACCTGGGCGATTCGCTACTGGATCATCGATACGGGGAACCGTTGGGCGGGACGAACAGTCCTGCTGGACGCGCACTGGGTCGAGCGCGTCAGCTGGAGCGAATCAACGGTCTACCTGAAGCTGGCCCGTGAGACCGTAAGGAACCTGCCGGAGTACACCGAGGCGGCGCTGCTGGCACTGGAGTACGAGACCAGGCTGCGGCGCCACTACGATCCCTAGCCGCCCGCCCTGCCGGCTCACACTCCATCGCAATGCACGGCAGCGTCTTGCGTGTGTTTGGGCCGAATTGGCCCCCGCGGCACCGGATATGTAAGTACACTCCCTGGATACGCCGTGCCGGCGTGGTGTGAACGCCGGCGCCCCCAGGAAGGCCACTTGAACCAGGTTCGCCGATTCGCCGCTCTCGCCTGCGGGCCCCTCATCCTGATCGCCGCCTCCGCGGCGACACCGGCCCTCCATGCGCCGTCCTTGATTCCCGACCGGCCGGAAGCGGCCGATGACCGCGCCCATTCACCGCTGCTGAAAGTGTTGGGTACCAGTGGCAAGCTGCGCGCCCTGATCGGAACGCCGGCCTCGCTGGCGCAGAATCCGGTCCTGCGGCCGCTCCTCCACGGAGTACCACTGGAGATTCCGGGCGTGCACCTGCTGGGGCTGCCCGCGCCCAACGGGGATGCGCTGGTGGTGGTGACTCTGGAGTCCTTCGCGGCGATGCGCGGCCCGCGGTTCGACGCCTACCGCGTTGGGCGCTGGCCGGCGCCCGGGCTGGGCGCGCGCGACCCGCGCTACCTCTCGCCCACAGGCTTCATTCCGGTGACGCCGGAAAACGCGTCCACGCCGGTCTCGACGAGATTCCGCCTGCGCGACTTTCTGACCCACGACCAGCAGGGCGTGTGGCCCAAGGTCCTGGTGCTGCGAGTGGAGCTGCTGGACAAGCTCGAGCTCATCGGCGACGAGCTGGAGCGCCGGGGACTGCCCGGGACGCTGCACGTCATGTCCGGTTTCCGCACGCCGCAGTACAACGCGCAGGGCGTGGGTCGCAAGGGCGGCCGCGCCAGCGAGAGCCGCCACATGTACGGGGATGCGGCCGACGTGTTCGTGGACGCGGACGGCGACGGCGCGATGGATGACTTGGACGGCGACGGGAAGGTCACGATTCGCGACGCGCGGTTGCTGTTTGCGGTTGCCGAGGAAGTTGAGAGCCAGCACCCCGATCTCGCGGGCGGCCTGGCGGCCTACCCGGCGAACGCGGCGCACGGGCCGTTCGTGCATGTGGATGCGCGCGGGGGCAGGGCGCGGTGGTGAAGCAGGGGCGAAGGCGGCGCGCCGGTGCACTTTCGCTCGTTCTCGTGCTCGCGCTGGCGCACTCCTTCGGCTGCGGTCGTGAATCCCGCCCCGTCGGTGACCCCCGCCCCGGCCCCCGCCCCGGTGAAACCCCCCCCGACACCTCCACACGAATCCTCTCGGCGTACCGGGCACTGCCGGCGGTCTACTACGGCTCGCCGGCGCTCAGTCCCGACGAGCGCACCGTCTACATCGGCACCTCGCTGTGGCACTTCGCCACGCCACAGTCCAACCACGCATTCGTGGCGCTGAACACCGCCACCGGCGGCGTGCGCTGGCGCTATGAACTGGGCGCCGGCATCGTGAGGTCCAGCCCCGCGGTGGCCGCGGACGGCTCCGTCTACTTCATGGTCGAAGGCCGCAACCCGACGCCGGACTCGCTGGCCGCGGAAGTCCTGTGCCGGTTTTCGTCGGACGGGCGGCTGCTGTGGTCCCGCAACATCAACCCCACCGGGGTCACCACGGAGGTCGGGCTCTCGGCTCCGGCAATCGGCGCGGACGGGTCGGTGTACGCGGCGGGCGACCGGCTGTACGCGTTCCGGCCCGACGGCTCCCTCAAGTGGGCGCAGTTCGAGCCGACCTTCGAGGCGCGCCACAACTCGCCGGTGATCGGGCGCGATGGCACGGTGTACTTTGTGTTCCACAACATCCCGCTCACCGCGCTCGATCCGGACGACGGCTCCATCCTGTGGTCGTGCCCGCTGGGCGTGAATGACCACTGCTTTTCATCGCCGGGGATCGGTGCGGACGGCACGCTCTACGTGACCACCCAGCCCGGGCTGGTGTATGCGGTGTCCTCCGCGGGGCAGATCCTGTGGCAGTTCGACATCGCATCGGCGGGCTTTCAGGGATTCCTGCGGTCCTCGCCGGCGGTGGACGCCGACGGCACGATCTACTTCGGCCTCAACTTCGGGAGCCCGTCTTCGGCGCTCTTCGCGCTCAAGTCGGACGGCACCGTGCGCTGGATCTTCGAGCCGCACGACCTGCCGGCGGACGTGCCGGGGGATCACTTCGACATCTACTCGTCCCCGGCCATCGGCTCCGACAGTTCGATCTACTTCGGGCAGGAACTCGGACGTGTCTACTCGCTGAACCCCGCCGACGGGTCGGTGCGATGGATGCAGGCCACCCACTCGGGGATCACGTGGTCCTCCCCGGCCCTGGCTGCCGGGGGCTCGCTGTTCATCGGCGACCTGGACGGCTACTGCTATTCCATCCGGGTCGCGAGTCGGGGCCTGAAGGCGACCGCTGCCTGGCCCAAGTACCGGGGGGACAACCAGAACTCGGGGAGGGCGGGACCCTGACGCGCTCAGGGCCCGTCGCCGCGAAGACCCGTCCATGGTATGATCCATCAACACCTTGGAGGAGGTCTTTGTGCCCCGCCCAGCCGCTTCGCGCCGCCGTTGCATGGGTGCCGTCTCGCTCGTCCTGGCACTCGCCTGCCCCGTCACCGCCTGGCCGTGGGGCGGCGCCACGCATCACTACATCGCCCAGCACTATTCGCAGCATTTGCCGGCCTATATTGACGGGCTGCGCGCCTACGACGGCACGGTGGACCAGAAAGTCACCGACGCGGATTCCCGGAAGTCGTCCACGCCCGGCGAGAGCCCCAAGCACTTCATAGATATTGATGCCTACCCGGAGTTCCTGCAGGGCACGCTGACCCACAACCGGGCCGCGCTGGAAGCCCAGTACGGGGTGTCCACCGTGACCGCCAACGGCGTCCTGCCGTGGGCCGTGGGCGACGTCATGGCCACCCTGACGCAGCAGTTCCAGGCGCAGCAGTGGAGCGCGGCCGCGGTCACCATCGCCGACCTGTGCCACTACGTGGGCGATGCCCACCAGCCGCTGCACTGCACCCAGAACTACAACGGCCAGCTGAGCGGGAACTCGGGCATCCACTCGCGCTACGAGAGCACCATGATGTCCACGTACCTGCCCTACCTGGGCACCGCGCCGATGACGGTGGCGTACTATCCCAGCTCGGTGGAGGAGATGTTCTCGGTCATCGGGTCGTCCTGGGCAGCCGTGAGCGGCCTCCTGGCGGCGGACAACACCGCCAAGGCCGCTTCGGGGGGCTCCTACAACTCCACGTACTATGGCTCGCTGTGGAACAACACCCAGGCCATGACGCGCAGCCGCATTGATTCCGCCACGGTGGTCACGGCCTCCTTCGTGTACACCGCGTGGGTGAACGCGGGCCGGCCGGTGGTGCCGGGCTCCACGGTCACGGTGGATGGCGGCCCCGTGGCGGCCGCGAGATTCGAGATCGGGCCCACGCCGTTTCGGGATGAACTGACGGTGCGGTTCTCGGGAACCGGAACCTTCCACGCGGAAGTGTTCGACATCCGCGGGGCTCGCGTGGCGGGGCTGGCGGCGGGTACCGCGGGGGCGGGGAGCGCGACGTGGCGGCCGGCGGAGTCCGGCGCCGGCGCGGGGGTCTATTTCGTGCGGGTGACGGGAGGAGGCAAGGAGAAGATTGCGCGGGTGGTCTACCTCCGATGACTGTCTGCAGATAGGGCAGATGTGCCTGCCAGCAACGGAAGCGCCCCGGCTGCCCTCGTGGCGGCCGGGGCGCTTCCGTTTACCTGCCCGGCGCGACCAGCGCGAACATCGCGCCCTGCGGGTCGAGGCACTGCACGATCCACTGGCCCGTGGGCACTTCCATGGGGCCGTTCATCACCTGCCCGCCGTTCTCCTTCACCAGTGCGGTGGCCGCGTCAATGGCGTCCACGTTGAAGTAGAAGAGCCAGAATGGCATGGGCGACTCCTTCATCTTGGTCATGATGCCGCCGATCGGCGCGTCCCCCGCGGCGAAGAGCCGGTACACGCCGAGCGGGCCCATGTCCATGTCCTCGGCCTTGGTCCAGCCGAAGAGGCTCGAGTAGAACTCGAACGCGGGGATGCCGTCGCCCGCGTGCAGCTCGTGCCAGCCGATGGTGCCCCGCGCGCCCGGCGCCGGCGGGGTGTAGCCCTCCGGGCTCGAGCCCTTCAGCAGCATGAACCCCGCGCCGTGCGGATCGGCCACCACGGCGAAGCGGCCGACGCCGGGGATGTCCGCGGGGGCCCGGTGGATCTTGCCGCCGGCAGCCACGATGCGCGCGACGCACGCGTCCACGTCATCCACGCTGATGTAGCCCATCCAGCACGGACGCAGGCCCGCGCCGCACATTTCCGGGCTGAGATCCATCATGCCGCCGATTCCGGAGGCTCCCACGGAGAGCACCGTGTACGGCGTTCCGCCCCCTCCGAAGTCCTTGCCCTCCCAGCCCACGATCTTGCGATAGAAGGCGTAGGCAGCGTTGCGGTCGGTGGTCATCAACTCGTACCAGAAGAAGGACTGGGTCTTGGTTGCGGGCATGGGAGCCTCCTCTCAGTTGGACGGGTGGTCGTGCGGCCGCTGATCGCTGCCCATGATCTCACTTTCGCCGATGTTCATGCGCGCGAAGAGAACGGCCTTGTCCCAGCCGGGCGGTGGGTCCGGCAGGACCGGGTGCTCGCCGTGGGTGATCAGCTCCGTGATCCGGCCGCCCAGGTGCTACTCTTGGATCGCGGCCTGCTGGAGAGGCACCGTGGATATGCGGTTCCGGGGGCAGTGGTTACGAATGGCGTGGTGCCCCGGCGGGGCCCATGGCAGGGTTTCCATTGGCCGCCATGAGACCTTACAATCAGCTGCTGCCCGGGAAAGGCCCGTGCGGCGTGTGCCCGGTCCCGGGCCCCACCCCGAAGTCACCCGCCACGACTCCCGGAGGCACCCTTGGGTGAAACCCGCGTCGATCTCCTGCACCTGCTCGAAGACCTTCGCGACGCCTACACCGGCTCGCTCGAGGAGACGATCCTCTCTGAGATCGTCGCCAACTCGCTGGACTCGGGCGCGACGCGGATCTCCTTTGCCACCGACACCTCGCAGGCAACGCTGGTCGTGGTTGACAACGGCTGCGGCATGCTGCGGCGCGAGCTGTCGCGTTACCACGACATCGCCGCCAGTACCAAGGCCCGCGGTGACGGCATCGGATTCGCCGGTGTGGGCATCAAGCTGAGCCTGCTGCTCTGCCGCGAGGTTCTTACTGAGACCCGCCGCGGCAAGAGCCACGTGGCCACGTTGTGGCACCTGGCCTCGCGCCACCGCGCGCCGTGGAAGTGGATCCCGCCCCCGGGCGTCGTGGAGACCCGGGGAACCGCCGTGCAACTGAGACTTCACAACGCGCTGTCGCCGCTGGTGGATCGCGGGTACATCGAGGGCGCGCTGCACCGCCATTACCGCTCGCTCCTGGACCCGGCCTTCGAGTTGCTGCTGGGGCCCCACTACCCCCACGGTATGCGGTTCGAGGTGGACGGCCGCGAGGTGCAGCCGGCTCCGGCCACTGGCACCGAGCGGGCTTGGATGGAGATGCGCCTGGCGCGCAAGCGCAAGCCGTCGGCGGCCGGTTATCTTGTGCGCGAGCCCTTGCCGCTCCCGGAGGATCAGCGGGGGCTGACGATCTGCACGCTGGGCAAGGCCATCAAGGGTGGCTGGGACTGGCTGGGCCTCGGCCCCGCCGCACTCGACCGTATCGGCGGCTGTATCGAGGCTCCCGCGCTGGCTGCGTGCCTGACCTTGAACAAGGCGGATTTCATACGCAGCGGGCCCCGCGGCGCGGTGTACCTTGCGTACCGCAAGGCGATCCAGGAAGCGGTGGCGAGGCAGCTGGCGGCCTGGGGGGATGAACGGGAAGTGGCGGACGCGGCGCGCCGCCGGATGGTGAAGCCCCTGGAGCGGGACCTGGAGCGCGTGCTCCTGGACCTGGCCGGGGATTTTCCGCTCCTTGCGAGCCTGGTGGAGCACCGCAAGGGCGGACAGCGGAGCCTGCCGATGGGGAGCGGTGGCATGGAGCCGGGCCATGCGGTGCCGGGTGAGATGGAGGAGATGCGTGGCGTGGTCCCCGGAGCGGGCGCTGGAGCGCCGGACGATGCATCCCCCGCGTCGCCCCAACAGGCCGGTGGTGAGGCAGGCGCGATGGAGGAGGCAGAAGAGTCTGCATCGGGGACGATTGAAAACCCCCCTGTGGGCGAGAGCCCGCTATTCGCAGGAGGCATCGCGGGCGATGGGCCGGCAGGATCAGGAAGGGGCCCTTCGGCACGCGCTCCAAAGTACGGCCTCGGAATTCAGTTCGAACCGCGCCCCGGGGACCCCGAACTGGGACGGCTCGTGGAGTCCACGGTCTGGATCAACGAGGCGCACCCGGCATACAGCCGCGCAACCGCCTCGCGATCCGAAGGCTACCATGTGGCACTGGCCGTCGCCCTGGCGCTGGCCCCGCTCGCGGTGGAGCCGGCCGGGGAGCATGCGTTCGTGACGAGGTTTCTATCCAAATGGGGCGAGGCGCTGGGGAAGGGGAAGGCGGGGAGAAGTAGGTCGGGGCGAACTTCCCCGTAACGACGTGATGCGTGCCTGTTCCCCGCGATATCAGGCCAGCCAGAGCACACACCATGGCGTCTCTGGAGTCATGGGGCCGCGGATGCTAGACTTGCTCTTTGCGTCGGGTGCGGAGTCCATCGGCCTGCGTGACTCGATGTCAGGCCCCGGTCGAGGCCCGCATTCCCCACCAGGCGGAGCGATCAGCAGCCCAACGCCAGGAGCAGCTTCCAATGATCAGCGACGTTTCCGAACGCAGGGCAGACATCGAGGTGCTTTGTCGCGCCCAGGGGGTCCGCCGGCTGGAGTTGTTCGGCTCTGCGGCCTCCGGAGCCTATCGACCCGGGGAAAGCGATCTCGACTTTCTGGTCGAATTCGTGCCCGATCCACCAGGCGGCTACGCCGAAGCGTACTTTGGCCTTCTCGAGGGTCTTGAGAAGATGTTCGGGTGCAAGGTGGATGTCGTGGTCTACGCCGCGATCAGGAATCCGTATTTCATGCAGTCGGTCGAGCGGACCAGGACCCTCCTGTATGCGGCTTGAGAGCAGGAAGTACCTGCACGATGTCCAGCAGGCGGCCGGGTTGATTGCACGGTTCACCGCCGGGAAGAGTCTCGAGAACTACTCGGGTGACCCCATGCTCCGGGCCGCCGTGGAGCGGCAGTTCGAGATTGTGGGTGAGGCTCTCGCGCAGCTCGACAGGCTCGATCCGGCGACTGCGGGGAGGATCAGCGATTGCCGGCGCATCGTTGCTTTCCGGAACATCCTGATCCACGGGTATGCCGATGTGGATGACAGGCTCGTGTGGGATATCGTGCAGTCCAAGGTCACTTCACTGACGACAGAAGTCGCCGCAATGCTCGGTAAGGACTGACCTACCTCGCCACCACCACCCGCCGCACCCAGGACTCCCCGTTCATCGCCAACCTGAGCCAGTACACCCCGCTCGGCAGCGCGCGCCGGGACTCATCGCGCATCTCAAACGCGACCTCCCGCGGGCCGGCCGCGGCTGCGCCGTGGTGCAGCGTGCGGACCCTGCGCCCGCTGGCGTCGAAGAGCGCGAGGTCCACCGAACCGGCGGACGGCAGGTCCAGGCTCACTCGCGCCCGCGCGCGGGCCGGGCTCGGGACCGGCCGGCCCAGCGGCGCGCTCGGCGCGAATGGCTCCGGCCCCACGGCCACGATGTCGGCCTCCGCGAGAGTTGTGTACGGCCCCACGTTGCCGTGGATATCCACCGCGCAGAGCTTGTAGTCGCAGAGGCGCGTGGGACGGTCGGCGAACGCGGTGTCCGACGTGCAGCACACCAGGTTGCCGGCGCACGGGGTGAAGTCGGGTGTGTCGTCGCGGTGGAGGCGGTAGGCCGCCACGTCGGGATCGGGGTTCGCGCGCCAGCGCAGCGTCACGTGGCCGCCGGCGGCGATGCCGGTCAGGCCGGACGGCGCCACGGGCGCGAGATTGTCCACGGAATAGCCGCTGTCCACGCGGGAAGCCCACCAGTCCGTGGCGCTCGCGCGCGCCTGGACGCGGAAGAGCGTGCGGGGATTGGGGCCGAGAATGGAATCGCGGCCGGTGGGGGCGTCGAAGGCGTACTGGGCCAGGCCGGTGGCGGGCACGGTGCCCACCAGGTCCCAGGGGCCTGACGCGAGGCCCGCTCCCGCATGCGCGGCCGCGGCTGCTCCCGGTCGCCCGGTCACCACCGCGCCTCCGCGCCCTACCGAGCCCCGCGTACGCCGCGCGGACTGTGGCACGGACGCGGGCGTCGGCGGCACGAGGTGCCGGACCTCGTAGTGATCCACGATGCCCCCGGGCAGGGTATCCACGTAACCCGGCTCCCAGCTCACGCGCACGCGGCCGCCCTGGTCGCCGGGCACGTCCACGACCGCGATGATGAACGGCTCCGGGTTGCCCAGATAGCCGGAGCGCTCCACGCGCTGCGCGTAGATGTCGCAGTAGTCGCTGGCGCGGGTGTCCTGCCACGCGGCGATGGCGCCGCCTGCTCCGTCCGAGGCCAGCCTCACGCTCCACTGGCTGCCATACGCGGCGGAGACGGCCACGCCCTCGGCGCGCCATGCGGCGACACCGGTCGAGTCCAGGTGCTGGGCGTAGACGTTCCAGCTTCCCGAGCGCCCGTCCTGCCACGCCACCACCGCGCCGGAGGCGCCGTCGGAGACGACCTGTGCCATCTGCCCGTTGCCCTGCGCGCACAGCAATTCACCGCCGGGGGCCCACAGCGGCGCGCCCGAGTGGCTGATCCGCTGCGCCCGGATCTGCAGGCTGTTGTAGATGCGGTAGTCGTGCCACGCCACGATGGCGCCGCCGGCGGGGTCCACGGCGAGCGCGGGCGCGTACTGGTCCTGCGGCGCGTCACATATCGGAACGCCCTCCGCCCCCCACAGCTTCGTGCCCAGCGAGTCGAAGCGTTGGGCGACGATGTCGAAGTACGTGCCCGTGCGGTAATCGGGCCAGGTGACGATCGCGCCGCCGCGGCCGTCGGGGGCGAGCACTGCGCCGTAGGCCGTGCCGGGAGTGGCGCACGCGGGCACGCCGGAGGCTGCCCAGCGCCGCGCGCCGGTGGGGCCGAGGCGCTGCGCGTAGACGGTCGATGTCGGAATCACGCGGCCGTCCTGCCAGGCCACGATGGCGCCACCCGCGCCGTCGGGAGCCACCGCGGCGTTGATCTGCGTGCCGGGCGTCTCGCACACCGGCAGGCCGCTGGAGCTCCACAGCAGGTTTCCGCCCGGGCCGATGCGCTGAGCGTACATGCGCGAGGCGTGATTGCGGTCGTCGCCCCAGGCCACGATGGCGCCGCCGGCACTGTCGGAGGCGAGGACCGGGAACGTCTGATTGCCGGCGTTCGCACACACGGCCACACCGTTCGCCTGCCACTGCCGGATGCCCAGGGAGTCCAGACACTGCACGTGCACACGCCACTCGATGCCGTCGCGCTGGCCCTGCCACGCCACGAGGATGCCACCGGTGCCGTCGGTGATGGCGCGGGGATGGGTCTCGTCGTCGGGGGTGGCGCACACGACGACGCCACCCTCGGCCCAGCGGGGTCGGCCAAATGCGTCGAGGTGCTGGGCGTAGATATCGTGACCGGGCAGGGCGCGGCCGTCTGTCCAGACCAGGAACACACCGCCCGAGCCGTCGGGGAGTGCGACGGGGGAGAGCTGCTCGCCTTCGGCCTGGCACACGGCGACGTTCGTCGTGGAATCGTGCGGCCAGGTGGGGTGCGCGGACTTGGCGGCTCCCGGGAGGGCGAGGGACGCGGCGAGGAGAATGAAGGCGAGCGCGCGGCGCATGGGGCGGCCTTCCATCCGGGGAGGTGGTGGGGTCGTTGATGGTGATTATCCCACCGGGCGGGATGCTCGTGAAGGGGCTTCCGTGTGACGTGGAGGGGTCTAGGCGTCGTGGCGATCCGCAGGGGGTGCGTCCGGTGAAGTCTGAGGCCCCCCGCTCACCACTCTATTCAACCCGGCCCGGTAGCCGGGCGCGAGCTGGGTGGGATCCGTGAGCGGGACCAAGGACCGAATCAGATCGTGGACGGCGGGGATCCCGGGGCTCTTCGCCTCGCACTCAAGGCACAACTCCATGGCGCGAAGCCAGAGCGCCCCGGCCTGGGTTGCGTCTTCGAGCAGGGCGGCTTCTTCGCAGAGCAGATGCGCAAATGTGCTGATGCTCTCGGGGTGCCGCAGGAGCATGGCAGCCGTTGCGGAGTCCAACTGCCGAATCAAGGGAGCCTGCGGACCCGCGAGCAGGGCGTACGCCCGCTTCAGCTCGGCGCGGGCGTGCTCCAGCTTTCCGTCCGTGCGCAGTCGGAAGATGCGCGCCAGCATCTCGGCGACGACGCGGATCTGGCGGAGGACGAAGTCCTCGTATGGGGTCTTGAACATGGCGCCGCCTTACCTGAAGACCTTCCTGTTGTGCCATTCAAGCGCATCTTCGCTCGGCCGGCAGGTCGCGGCACTCGGCCTGGCCGCGAGTGGTGCGCCGTCGTACTTGTAGTAGTCCCGCCCGTTCTCGAACTCCTGCCTGAGTCGCGGGCTCACCCGGAACCGCAGGTCGGGAGTGACGGTCACGTACCCGCCATCGAAGAGCCTGTGGATGTCGGCCCGCAGGGCGATCCCGTTCTGCACGTGATTGGAAGCCGGCCCCAGGTAGGGCTGGATGTGCGCTGCCTCGAGCGTCGGCTCCGATCGTTCACCGGTGACGGCGCAACGCCTGCCGTAGGCGTCCAGGATGCGGACGCGAAACGTCCCCTGTCCCTCGCGGACGACCATGGGAGTGTCGACGTACTGGCGTTGATCTGCGGTGGCCAGGCGAAATCCCTCGGAGAGCTCCTCCGGGTGACCGTTGCGCAGGAGCCTGACCAGGGCCCTCCCCGGTTCCTCATGCAGGGAGTAGGGTTTGTAGCCCTGAAGATTGCGCGGCCACCTCTGCGGCTCCGCCCAGCTCAGCCACTCTGACTTGGGAAGCAGGCGCAGGTTCCGGAGCACGAGGCAGCGGAGTGGCCGGCCGCTGAAGAGAGCCTCCTCGCCCGACTGGCCACGGTACTCACCGATCCGGGTCACGAAGCTCATCAGATCGGGGTCGCCGTTTCGCCACTCGAATGCTCTCCACGCCTCGTTGAGCGGCAGCAACGCAGACGCGGCGAAGAAGCCGTACCCGGCGATCGCGTTGATGGGGCTCTTGAGGCGAAGGAAGAACGGCCCGCCGGGGCTCAGGGCGTGGAACTCGGTCTGGGCCCTCGGCCGCCAGAAGTTCGCCTCGTCCAGCCGCCCATCGGTGGCCTTGGTGCCGAGGAAGCGGAACCAGCGGTCATCCGTGAGGGCCACAACCCCGGTTGGATCGAGAGAGACCGTCACCCTGGAAGCTCCTGTGGGAGAGAGTCGTCAGGTGGATTTCGGGAAGCAGCTTAGGATTCACCGTGCCTCCGCGCAAGACAGGCGCGGTTGAGACCTCCTGCCGGGGCGCTGGCGGCCGATCCAGACGGTGCCCAGCGAGCCGCCCGGGCATTTGTTCCCTGGCGATCGAGGTGATAACATGAGATCAATCCTCACTCCAGGAGTGTGCCCCGGGCCCCACGGGTCTCACCCAGCAGCCCGGGTTGGCCGCCACGTATTCCGGGAGGCAGTGGTCATGAGAGGACGTATCGCAGGGCTCGCCGCGCTGGCGCTGGCGATCTCCCAGATCGGCGGGGCGCCGCCCGCCGCCGGGGAGCCGGCATTCAACTTCAGCAGGTACCTCTTCGGGGAACCGGCGACGCTGAGTGTGATGGTGGTCGAGAAGAACGAAGCGACTGGCTATGCACTCCTGAATGGCGTCGACACCAGGCCGGTGACCGGCCCGTTCACCTGGAACTGGGGGGACGGCGTGGTGGAACCCGGTTGGTTCCCCATGACCCACACGTACGAGGATGTGTCCAGGTCCTACGTCTGCACCGTGATGGCCAGCTACGTCGGCGGGGGCACCGACTCGGCCCAGACCGTGGTTCGATTTGCCCCGCCCTCGATCAACCCGGTCCCGCTTCCCGAGGAGACCGCGGTGACGATTCCCGGCACCGTCGTGGAGCTTACCAGCCGCATGCCCGGCTACGGGATCCCCGGCGACCTCCAGCCCTTTGGCGACGAGTTCTTCACCGACGTGCCCAGGCCCACCGTGGAGTACGTGCTCTCGGCCGCGGCGGCGATCCAGAAGGACATGGTGAACGGGGATGTCTTCCTGGTGGACGGGGGATTCCGGCAGGTCGTGCTCCGCGACTCCGACTTCGGGGGGATGTACTCGCTGTGGTACACCAGCCCCGTCAGCTTTGCCGCCGGCGACTGGGGATTCCAGGGGAGCATCGGGTGGTCCTCGTTCCTGCACGAGATGGGGCACAACCTTACGCTGAACTTTCCGGCCGGCTACTACTACGGCGGCAAGATTGACGGCTGCGCGAACGCCATCTACTCCGAGACGATGGCCCAGATCTACCAGCACGCGACCGCCTACGACCTGGTCAACCAGGGCGCCGCCTACGGGCTGAGCCCCGACCTGGTGCTCGACATCAGGCAAAACGCCATCCAGACCATCCAGGGTGTGAGGAACGCTTACGAGCGCTACATCTCCACGGGCATGAACTTCTCGTCCTGGAACGAGCCCGGGTCATCGGACGACGAGACGTTCGACACCTTCATGACGGTGGCGTACAAGTTCTGCGAGCACGCCGAGAACGCGGGGGAGGGCTACCGCGAGCCGGCGAAGCGGATGATGTGGCTGCTGGCCGCGTTCGATGGGGAGATGCGGGATCGGTATGATCAGTGGAACAACACGGCGGAGGCGGATACGTTTCGGGCCACTTTGATGGTGGCGGCGCAGTCGTTTGCGTTCGGAACCGACCTTCGCGACGAGTTCCGGGGGTTGAACTTCCCGGTGAGTGATGCCACGTACGAGGAGTTGATGGGGAGAGTGACCGGCGTGGACACGGGCCCCGGCGGGAGGATCACCCGTCGCATCCAACTCGCGTGCGCCCCCAACCCGTTCCGTTCCGGCACTACCGTCGCCTTCAATCTGCCCAAGGCTGCCCGGGTCTCGGTCCGGGTGTACGACACGCAGGGGCGGCTGGTCCGCGTCCTCGCGGACGGGTACGAACCCGCGGGCAGCCATAGGCGGGGCTGGAACGGGGCGGACATGCGGGGACGGATGTTGTCATCGGGAGTGTACGTGGTGCGGGTGGAGGCGGAGGACCAGGTTGCGCATGCCAAGGTCGTCCTGGCGCGGTAGGAGAAGACTGGAAGGCCTGGGGCTGAGAAGCTCCGGCCCTGGAGCTGCCAGATCCCCCGAGCCCGGCTGGCTGCTTTCTCCTTGGTCCGTCGGTGCGACTGACCTAGTCTGCACGGAGCACCGACCCCGGCAGATGCGCGACTGCACAGTCAGGTGCGAGTCGGCCGCTGAGGCGCGTCTGTGCTGGTATTCTCGGGCTTGCGCACCGAAGAGGGCGTGAGACTGGACGAATTCCCTGGGTGCGAATCGTCGAGAGAGCCCTCGATCTCATTCACCAGATTCCCCTGCGAGTTGCCAGGCAGAGACGGGAAGACTGATGCGTTACTGGTGGGTCAACCAGAACCAGACATCTCGTCAGGAAATCGAAGGTGGATACCTTTGGTCACCCAAGCGGCGGGCTGATGGAGTCTTGAATCCGTTCTACGATTTCATGCGGGAAGTCTCTCCGGGAGACATTGTCTTCTCATTTGCAGGGACCTTCATCATCGCGCTTGGCTTTGCCGCCTCGCACGCCTACGAGGCACCCAAACCGCTTGAGTTCGGCTCAAAGGGAGCCTACTGGAATCAGATCGGCTGGCGTGTGGACGTGAGGTTCACACGGCTCACCGGGGCGGTTCGCCCCAAGGACCATATCCGCGTACTGGCGCCGCTGCTCCCTGAGAAGTACTCTCCGCTTCGCCGCAGCGGAGACGGTTTGCAGGGTGTTTATCTCACCCAGCTCTCTTCCGAGTTTGCCGGAGCGATCGTGAATCTCATCGGTCGCGAAGCTCAGGAACTGATGCGGGGAACCAAGGTCGCCGACACTTCCCAGATCCAGCCCGCGGTCGGATTGGTAGAGTGGGAGGAACACCAGATCGCAGATCTTAGCCGGGATGAGAGTTTGCCCGAGACTACTCGAGAGGCACTGATTCTGGCTCGTCGGGGGCAGGGCCTGTTCAAGGCGCGAGTTCGGGCCTTGGAGAGGGCTTGTCGGGTTACGCGAGTGGACCGAATTGAACACCTGCGCGCCAGCCACTGCAAGCCTTGGCGCGATTCATCGAACGAGGAGAGACTGGATCCGGAGAACGGCTTGCTGCTAACGCCGAGCATTGACCATCTCTTCGACCGGGGCTTCATCGGCTTCGCCAATGACGGGGAGCTGCTCATCTCTCCAGTTGCGCACCGTGAGTCCCTCGAACGAATGGGTGTGGACTCTGGCAGGCCTGCTAACGTCGGGGAGTTCTCGGCGGGCCAGAGGCGGTTTCTGGAATACCATCGGGAGAACGTCCTCTTGAAGTGCCGGCACTCGGACTAAGTCTCGACGGAGGCAGACTCGACCCGCACGTCGCTCTCCGCTACTCTCTGGGGCGCCCGGAGGGATGGCTGAGCGGTCGAAAGCGGCGGTCTTGAAAACCGTTGTGGGGTCACACCCACCGTGGGTTCGAATCCTACTCCCTCCGCCATTCTCTGAGCCCCAGAGCCGGCCCCAGGCCCCGCTTGGGGCCGCTCCGCACCAGCAACCGCCCCCGAGCGCATCGCGGGAACTGCCCGTCAAGGCCCCCAAAATCCCCCCACATACCCCCCGGCCATATGCTATCTTTCCCGCGCTGCCGGGCCTTCCCGAACCACCAATCGGAAGCCCCGTCAGCGCCCCGCAGTCGCAGGTCCGCCTCAGCCAAACCCTTTCGAGGCCGGCAACCAGCCCCGCGGAACAGACTTGAAAGAACTTGGAAGTACCCGGAGGGGTGGCCGAGCTGGCTTATGGCAGCCGCCTGCTAAGCGGTTGTAGGGGTAAAACCTTACCGGAGGTTCGAATCCTCTCCCCTCCGCCACCTTGACGCAAGTGCCAAGGCGCTGTAGATTCACATCTTGCACGGCCTGTGCGCCCATAGCTCAATTGGATAGAGCGACTGACTACGGATCAGTAGGTTGGGGGTTCAAGTCCTCCTGGGCGCACCACTTCTTCACCACGGGCCGAGCCTCCCGCACCCACGGGGGGCTTTTCCGTTTCCGGGGGACTGCGTGAGCGAGAACCCTGTCGCCGGTCGCCGCACGCCGCCCCGCGCATCCGCGGACGCGCCGCGCCCGCCCGCATCCGCCGTCCCCGGCGCCGCATTCGACGCCACGCCCGAAGACATCCACGCCGCCGGCCTGCTGGCCCTCGAGGCCCTCGAGCGCCACTGGCAGAGCATCTCAGCGCGCCCAGTGGTTCCGTCCGTCACTCCGCGCGAGCTGGACGCCCTCTTTGACGAGCCGCTCCCGGAGGGCCCCGCGCCCCTCGCGGACGTCGTGCGCGAGGCCATCGCCAAGCTCGAGCCCCACGTCACCGCCCTGGGCCACCCGCGATTCTTCGCCTTCGTGAACCCCGGCACCAACGCGGCCTCGCCGCCCGCCGAGCTGCTGGCCGCCGCATACAACCAGAACCTGGGCGCATGGCGCAACAGCCCCGCGGGCACCCATCTCGAAAAGCGCGTGATGCGCTGGCTCGCCGAGATCGTGGGCCTGCCGCCCGGCGCCGGCGGCATTCTCGTGAGCGGCGGCACCATGGCCAGCCAGGCCGCCCTGGGCGCAGCGCTCCGCGCCCGCGCGCCGTGGGACGTGCGCCGGCTGGGGCTGCAGGCCGGCCCCGGCCCGCTCACCGTCTACGCCTCCGAGGAAGTCCACCGCTGCGTGGTGAAATCCGCCGGCCTGCTGGGCCTGGGGGAGGAGCACGTGCGCCTCACGCCGGTGGACCGCCACTTCCGCGCCGACGTGCGCGCCATGCGCGACTTTCTGACCCGCGACCGCAAGGCTGGCGCGGTGCCCCTGGCCATCATCGGCAGCGCCGGCACCGTGAACAGCGGCGCGGTGGACCCACTCGACGCCCTGGCTGACCTCGCCGCCGAGGAAGGCCTGTGGTTCCACGTGGACGGCGCCTACGGCGGCCTGGCCGCGCTGGCCCCCTCCGCGCAACCCCTGCTTGCGGGCATGGAGCGCGCCGACTCCATCGCCATAGACCCGCACAAGTGGCTGTTCGTGCCCTACGAGGCCGGCGCGTGCCTGCTGCGCGATCCGGAACTGCTGAGGAAGGCCTACGGCGGCGCCGCCAGCTACATGCGCGAGGACAAGGACGCTCTGGCCGCCGAAGGCGAACGCACCGACCTGTTCGAATACGGCCCGCAGCTCTCGCGCGGCTTCCGCGCCCTCAAGGTGTGGATGAGCCTGAAGACCTACGGACGGCGCGCCTATGCCGATGCGATCGAGGAGCACTGCCGCCTGGCGCGCTTGCTGGACGAGAAGATCCGCCAGCACCCGAACTTCGAGCTGTGCAGCGAGGCGCAGTTGAGCATCTCCTGCTTCCGCTGGCTCCCCCCGGGCCCGCGCCCCGATCCCGACACGCTCGACCGCATCCAGGAGCGCCTGGCCCTGGCACTGGAGCGCAGCGGCGAGGCCTTCATGTCCGGCACCCGCCTCGCCGGCCGCTCCGTGCTGCGCACCTGCATCCTGTCCTTCCGTACCCGCGAATCCGACCTGGACGCCCTGCTTGAGAGCCTGGACCGGCTGGGCCATGAATTGTCCGACACATCGAGAGGAACCCGTCCATGAGCACCTTCCGCCGCGTTCTCTCCGATGAGCAGGGCATGGAGTTGGCCCTAAACGAAGCCCGCCGCGCGCTGGACGAAGGCGAGGTGCCGGTAGGTGCCGTGGTGGTGTGGGAAGGACAAGTGGTGGGCCGCGGACACAACCAGGTCGAATCGCTGCAGGACGCCACCGCCCACGCCGAGATGATCGCCCTGGGGGCCGCCATGAACTCCCGAGGCTCCGCGAGACTGGACGGCTGCACCCTCTACGTCACCCTCGAGCCGTGCACCATGTGCGCCGGGGCCATCGTCCTGGCCCGGCTGCCCAGGCTGGTCTACGGCGCCGCCGACCCCAAGGCGGGCGCCTGTGGCTCCGTGCTGGACATCCTGAGGGAGCGCCGCCTGAATCACCGGGTGGATGTGATCCCGGCAATCCAGGCAGAAGAGTGCGGGGCGATCCTGACGGCGTTCTTCGAGCAGATGCGGAAGAAGCCGTAGCGCGGCGCTACTTCACAATCTCCCGCCACTGCACCGGCGTCGGCGTGGCCACCGCCGGCGGCACATCCGAGATCAGCAGATTGTCGAAGTACACGTTCCCGATGGGCACCGCGCTCTGTCGGTCATACAGAATGACCCGGAACCGCCGCGTCTGCGGGAGCGTGTGGATCATGGCGGTGTACGTGGTGTAACCCAGGCCCGGGCCGTTCCACGTCACCAGCGGGCTCACCGACGCGTCTCCGAACACGTACGTCGTGCGGACGGTATTGTTGCCGTTGTTCAGTTCCTGGAACACCAGGATGCCGGTCGCGGTCGTCTCCTTGTAGTCCACGGAGATGTAGTAGTCCGTGTTCTGGGTGATGTTGTATCTCGCCGAGCGGAGGTCCCGGCTGCCGACCGCGGTCTTCTGGTTGAACTTCAGCCCCTTGGTGCCCCCGTTGCCCGCACCCGCCACGATCACGCCCGAGTTGTTGTTCGTCCACTTGCCGTTGTTGAGTCCCTGGGCGGATTCAAAGTCCTCGGAGAAGACCACGGTCGCCCGCGCGGTGCCGGCGGCGAAGCCCACCAGTGCCACGCACACCAGCAGGGACGCCGCGCCCCGGGCCCGCATCAGAACTGCACCTGCAGCGACACCACCGCCTGCGCCGAGTTCACCGTGCCGGTGGAGACGTACCGCTTGATGTCCGCGGGCAGGGGGGAGCCGTCCACGTCGTTGCGCGTCACGGTGACCACGAAGCTGCCCTCCTGGCAGTTCTTGCCCGGCGCGGCCAGCCCGGCCCACGCCGTGTCCAGCTTCACTTCCGCCAGCGCGTACTGCAGGCCCGCCTCGGCCACGTAGAACGCGGAGGTGCGGGCGCGGTGCTTCGAGGCGGCGTCCCCGTCGGTCACCACCGCGCGCGAGGTGACCAGCAGGAAGCCCAGCACCATGATCAGCAGCGCCAGCGCGCCCACCAGCAGGGAGCCGCGCTCGCCCGGGTTCGCCGCGCGGCGACAGGCGATGATCCCGCGGCAGGCGATAGTCTCGCGGCGAGCGGCGCCCGGGCCGCGCGAGGCCTGCCCGCGATGCGCGGGGCGGCTAGTTGCGCACATACACCACGTTCCTTTGCGCCAGCTGGGCCCCGGAGCGGCTCAGCCGCAGGTACACGGATACCGTGCTGATCCGGTCCGCCGAGGCGGCCGGGTTCCGCAGGGTGTCGAGGTAGGCGAACGCCAGCGAGTCCACGCTGCGCGAAAGCGTGTCCACCTGGGTGTCGTACTTGGCCAGCAGCGGGGCGCCCGGCGTGCCGCTCCAGGTGAAGCGCACCGAGTCGCCGCGCACCGTGTCAAAGCCGCAGTCCTGCGCGGACCACTGCGCGAACGAGACGCCGCCGTCCACCAGCCGGATCTCCGAGACCAGCGTGGCCATCACGCGGCGCGATTCGGCCGTCTCGGCCGCGAGGGCCGCCTGCGTGGCCGCCATGTCGGTGGCCGCGCGGAACGCGGTGGCCACCCCTGCGGCGACGACGCCCAGAATCACGATCACCATCACGAGTTCGATCAACGTGGTGCCGCGCTCGCCCCGCGCGCCTTCGTCCCGAGGGCCTTCCCCCCGCCCTCCGCGTTCGCCGCCGCGCCGGCCTGCCATGGCGGATCGCGTCCTCACTGCACCACCCACGCGAACAATGTCACCTGCGTGTTGTCGGGCGCGGTCACGGTCACCGAGACGTTGCGGTACGTGACGCCGCTGTAGGTGGAATCGGTGGCGATGGTGGTGGCCCGCGCGTAGCCCGGGAACCCGGTGACCGGGCTCTCGGCGGGGTAGTTGCCGGCCACGATGTAGCTCCAGCCGCGGCTCACCAGGGCCCGGTCCTGGGCCACGTTCTCCAGCTTCTCCTGCGCCAGCGAGGTGGCCGTGGTGACGTAGGCCCCCTGGTGCAGGCTCTGCAAGCAGTTGTTGCCCAGGCTGATCAGCGGCGGAATGCCGACGGCGAGCACCATCAGCACCAGCACCAGCTCGATCAGCGTGAAGCCGCGGGAAGCGCCGTGTGCCCGGGGAACGCGCTGCGCCCGCGCGGCGAGCGCCGGTGCGTCCACCCTCGGACACGCCCTCATCGCACGTACCCCGTTCCCGGCTCCACGCGCACCGTGTCGGTGTAGGTGGAGGAGCCGGTGCCGGTCAGGATCACCAGGCCCATGGTGGTGAGCACGTTGCCGGCCGAGTCGCACGGCGTGCCCCAGGAGTTGAACCGCACCCCCGGCGTGCCGCCGAAGTTGGCGTTGGTGATGGCCACGCCGCCGGAGTAGCTCGAGCCGTTCAGCGTGAAGCTCAGGTTGCCGCGGGTGTCCGAAGGGTCGGTGATGGCCGCCCCGGTGGGGGTGTAGTAGATGGTGTAGCTGTTGCCCGCCACCGAGAAATTGGCGCTCACGTGGTCGTGTCGGAGCATCGCGTACTCGCGCGCGTAGGTGAGGTCGCCCACCAGCCGCCGCCGGGTGATGTCCAGGTTGGTGCGGCCGCGGTCGAACCAGGCCGGAATGGACGAGGCGGCCAGGATCCCGATGATGGCGATCACCAGCACCAGCTCCACCATGGTGTAGCCGTTGCGCGCGAGCCCGGCGGGCATGGACCGGCCCACCGGGTCCGCCGGGGCGCAATTGAGGCCGGATCGGCGAGGACGCGGGTTCACCCTCGAAATATCGGCAATTCGGCGGGCGGCCTGTAGGGGCGGGAGAGCCGGCCTGGCGGGTGTCGCTGAATACGCCCGCGGCGGCCGATTCGCGTGTGCAGAGGAGTGGAGCAGCCGCGCGCCGTCTCGCTCCTGAGACGCCGGATCTGACGAGTCCCACGTCACGGGAGCGCCTTGCCCGCCGCGGATGCCCCCAAAACCCCGATTCTGTGGCGATCCTCCACAACTCGCTGCCGGAAATCGCTACAGCGTCGTAATCTCAGCGCGCACAATCACATTCGCAGTTCTCCACACTCAGCCAGGCTCGGATTGCCGCAATTCTCTACGTTCCCGGCATCGGCATTCCGGCATGAAATCACCTTCGAGACCCCCACCTCAAACGCGCAACGCGTTGCAGTCGAGCACCTTCGTGTCGGCGTGCCGCATCCTTCCACACCCGTGGCACGTTCCTTCCAATAGTAAATAGACGCCGGGTCATGCCGGCTGGGGCTTGGAAGGGCTGGGCAGACAGGCTTACTTCCCCGCGAAGAACCGGAGAAACCGGAACGGAGCGGGTGACACGGGAGGCACGAACATGACCGTCATTCTGGTAGTCGCGACGATCCTCCTCTTCCTGGGGATGGATTGGCTGGTCCGGATCCGCAAGCAGCCGGCGGGGGTGCCCGCAGTGGCTCGCGGCAAGTCGCACCCGGTGCGGGTGCGCGTTCCGGCGGGGGTGTTCTTCGCGCGCTCGCACACCTGGCTCAGCATGTACCCCTCGGGCAAGCTGCTCGTCGGCGTGGACGACTTCGTGAACCGCCTGCTCGACACGCCGCGCGTGACGCTCCTGAAGCGCGCCGGCGAGCATGTGGAGAAGGGCGAACCGATGCTGCGCCTGGAGTCCGAGGGTCGCTCGCTCACCGTGCGCTCGCCCATCGAGGGCGAGATCCTCACCCCCAACACCGAGCTGGAGAAGCGCCCCGAGCTGATGCACGAGGACCTGTTCACCGAAGGCTGGGCCTACGCCGTCCAGCCGGGCCGCGCGGGGCAGATGCGCCAGATGCTGCTGGGCGAGGAGACCCGCCGCTGGGTGCAGGAGGAGTTCGCCCGGTTGCGCGACGTGTTCGCGGGCGCGGGCGCCACTCCGGCGCTGGGTGCCGTGGCGCTGCAGGACGGCGGCCCGCCGGTCACCGGCGCGCTGAAGCAGCTGGACCAGAAGGCCTGGGCGCGGTTCGAGGACGAGTTCCTGCAGGTCGTGTAGGGCACGGGACGAGGGGGAGACGAGCATGAAGGCGAAGGCCCTGCTGATTGACATCACTCAGTGCGTCGGGTGCAACAACTGCCAGGCCGCGTGCAAGGAGGCCAACAGGCAGCCCGACACGGTGGAGAACCGGCTCACGCCGACCGCCTACACCGCGCTGCAGGAGTACGAGGGCGGCGTGTACGTGCGCCGCATGTGCCAGCACTGCAAGGAACCGACGTGCGCGTCGGTGTGCCCGGTGGGCGCGTTCACCAAGACCGCCGAGGGCCCGGTGCTCTATGACGAGAGCAAGTGCATCGGCTGCCGCTACTGCATCCAGGCGTGCCCGTTCCAGGTGCCGCGCTACGAGTGGAGCAGCAACAACCCGCGGGTGCGCAAGTGCCGGCTGTGCGCGGAGCGCGTGGCTGCGGGCCAGCCCACCGCGTGCGCCGAGGCCTGCCCCACCGGTGCCACCAAGTTCGGCGACCGCGACGAGCTGCTCAAGGAAGCCTACGAGCGCATCCGCAACAACCCCACCGGTTACGTGCACCGCGTGTACGGCGTCACGGAAGTGGGCGGCACCTCGGTGCTGTACCTCTCCGCGGTGCCCTTCGAGAAGCTGGGGTTCAAGACCCAGGTGGAGACCACCCCGCTGCCGGCGCTCACCGCCAACGCCATGGAGAAGATCCCCGGCGTGGTGACGGTGGGCACGGCGCTGCTGTACGGCATCTACTGGATCACCAACCGCCGCGAGGAAGTGGCCCGGGCCGAAGGCGGGCCGGCCGTCCTGCGCGACAAGCTCACGCGGGGATCCGACGATCACGACGGCCATATCGGCCACGGGAAGTAGGGCGGGGGACCGACATGAAGACCAATCCGTTCAAGTTCACCTTCTGGAAGGCCGTCGCGATCCTCACCCTCGCTGCGGGCGCGGCGGCCACCTGGCTGCGCGTCACCGGCGGCCTGGGCGCCAGCACCAACCTCACCGACGCGACCCCGTGGGGCCTGTGGGTCGCCTTCGACATCCTGTGCGGCGTGGGCCTGGCGGCCGGCGGCTTCACCATGGCCGCCATCGTCCACATCTTCCACATCAAGCGCTTCGAGCCGATGCTGCGGCCGGCCATCCTGACCGCGTTCCTGGGCTACCTGCTGGTGATCGTGGGGCTGATGTTCGACCTCGGCCGCCCCTTCTCGGTGTGGCACGCGATCATCATGTGGAACCCGAACTCGGTGATGTTCGAGGTGGCCTGGTGCGTGATGCTCTACACCACGGTGCTGGCGATGGAGTTCGCGCCGGTGGTGCTGGAGCGGTTCCGGCTGTTCAAGCTGGTGCGCATCATGGGCCGCGTGAGCATCGTGTTCATCATCCTGGGGGTGCTGCTCTCCACGCTGCACCAGTCCAGCCTGGGCTCGCTGTTCCTGATCGTGCCGGGCAAGATGTACGGCTTGTGGTACTCGGCCTACCTGCCGGCATTCTTCTACGTGTCGGCCATCGCGGCCGGCTGCGCCATGGTGATCTTCGAGTCCTACCTCAGCTCGCGCGCCTTCGGCCGCGGCCTGGAAATGCACCTGCTCCAGGAGATCGGCCGCGTGTGCGTGATGGTGCTGGGCGTGTACCTGGTCATGAAGGTGGTGGACCTGGCCTCCCGCGACATGTTCGGGTTGCTGCTCCTGCCCCGCAAGGAGACCGCGTTCTACTGGGCCGAGCTCGTGGTCGGCGTGATCGCGCCGATGCTGTGGCTGGGCCGCGCGAAGGTGCGCGCCAACTACCACGGCCTCTTCGCCGGCGCCGTGATGGTGGTGGTGGGGTTCGTGTTCAACCGCCTCAACGTCGCCACCACCGCCCTCGAGCGCTCCGCCGGCGTGGCCTACGTGCCCAAGTGGAGCGAACTGGCCATCACCATGAGCATCGTCACCGTCGGCTTCATCGCCTTCGCGCTGGCGGCCCGCTACCTGCCCATCTTCACGGACGAGCACGGCCACGCCCGCGAGGAGGAGTCGGTGGTACCCGTCGCCTGGGTCGAGGACGCCGGCGATGCGCGGCGGCAAGCGCCGAAGAGAGGGGACCATGGAATCCTCGTCGCCAAGTAGCCGGCACCCGGTGGTCCCGCCCCAGGAGCACAAGTGCGTCTGGATGACGGGTGGGATCCTGTCATATCAACTGTGCGAGCGCGGCTTCGACTGCGACCACTGCCCCCTGGACGCCGCCATCCGCTGCCACTTCAAGCGGCCAGAGAGGGGAGCGGATGAGTCCGCGGCGGCGGTCCCGGTGGAGCGCCCCGCGAGCCTGCCGGGCGACCGCCTCTACAGCCGCAACCATTGCTGGGTGCGGGTCCACGGCCGCACTCCCGAGCGCCACCGCCTGGCGCGCGTGGGCATCGAGCCCGGCCTGGCCGACGCGCTGCTGGCCCCCAAGGCCGTGGTGCTCCCCTCGGTGGGAGAGCACCTGAAGCGCCGTCGTACGCACATGTGGATCGTCACCGACGGCGGCACGTTCCCCATCTCCGCGCCCACCGACGGCGTGGTGAGCGCCGTGAACGCCAACCTGGCGCAGCACCCGTACCGCCTGGGCACCGACCCGCTGGAGGAGGGCTGGGCGTTCGAGATGGACGTGTGCGAGAACGAGCTGCGGGGTGGGAGCCTGCTGGCCACGGAGCAGGCCAAGCGCGAATTCCGCGACGACCACGCGCGGTTCCAGAACCGGCTGGCGGACGCGCTGCGGGGCGAGAGTCCGAGGTTGGGGGCCACGCTGGCCGATGGCGGGGTGGCGCTGCAGCATGTTTCGGACATGCTGGGCGCGGTGAAGTACTTCACGTTGCTGCAGCAGGCATTCCGCTAGCCTTCGCGCGGGGCGGCAGGGCCGGCTCTTGTGCCCTGCCCTGCCGCCACCCCGCTTCATCGCAGACCGCTCTCTGGGCTTGCTCAACGCGGCTTCTTCGGAGACCTCTTCCGTGGCGTGGGTGTACCCCTCACGGCCCGCTCGTCGCGCCATCCTGGCGCGACATCGCTGCGGCTGCTCCCTCCTTCGCCTTCCTGGCTACGTCGGTCGCAGACGCACCGTGAGGGGTACACCCACGCCACGGAAGAGGGTTGTGCCGTGCCGCGCATGCGCGCCCGGGAGGAGGGTCTGCCGATTCGCGAGTTGGGCCCGCAGTGCAGCCATCCATGTCTGGCACCTCGGCGCCCCGCGCTTCGGGGTCCGCTCCTCACTGTCCGGGAGAGGTCTCCGAGGACGCCGCGTGGCGCGGAGCCGAGCGGGCCGTGAGGGGTACACCCACTGTCCGGGAGAGGTCTCCGAGGACGCCGCGTGGCGCAGGGCCGAGCGGGCGAAGGGACAGGCGAAGGGACGGCCCTTCCCAGGCGCGCGCAAAGGTGGGACAATCAGTTCGGGACGTGGTACCGCGAGCGGGGAGGGCGGCAGAATGCGGTTTTCGCAGACACTGAGCTTCAGGCTCTTCGTCGGCCTCCTGCTGCTCCTGCTCTCCACCTTCTGCCTCTACTCCTACGTCACCGTCCGCATATTCACCAGCCGCATGCAGGCCCAGGTCTACCAGTCGGCCTACCGCGTCAGCGACCTGATCAAGTCCTCCACGTACTACAGCATGCTCCTCAACCGCAAGCAGGACGTGTACCAGATCATCACCACCATCGGGCGCGAGCCGGGGGTGGAGGGGATCCGGATCTACAACAAGCGCGGCGTGATCACCTTCTCCACCGACAAGAAGGAGGAGGGGACCATGGTGGACCTCCACGCGGAGGCGTGTTTCGTGTGCCACGAGCGCCAGAAGCCGCTGCAGGCGCTGCCCATCCCCAACCGCATGCGGGTGTACCAGGGCGCGGGGGGCTATCGCCTGGTGGGGTTGATCAACCCCATCCGCAACGAGGAGGGCTGCGCGGGCCCGGCGTGCCATGCACAGCCGCGGGAGCGCACGGTGCTGGGGGTGCTGGACGTGCGCATGTCGCTCCAGCAGGTGGATCAGTCCATTGCCGAGGTGCAGCGCCGCACGGTGCTGAACGCGGTGCTGATCCTGCTGGGAACGGCGCTGCTGGCGGGGCTGTACGTGCTGCTCACCATCCGCCGCCCGGTGAGCCGGCTGATGCGCGGCACGCGGCAGATCTCCGCGGGCAACCTCGACTACCAGATCCCGGTCACCGGCAGCGACGAACTGGGACAGCTGGCCGGCGCGTTCAACGAGATGACCACCTCGCTCAAGCGGGCGCGCCAGGAAAACGAGGAGTGGGCGAGCACGCTGGAGGACCGGGTGCGCGAGAAGACCGAGCAGCTGCAGCGCATCCACGGGCAGATCGCGCAGATCGAGAAGATGGCCTCGCTGGGCAAGCTGGCGGCCAGCGTGGCGCACGAGCTGAACAACCCGCTGGCGGGCATCCTGGCCTACGCCAAGCTGGTGGCGCGGCGGCTGCGCACCGGGCCGCTCTCGCCGGAGAAGACGCAGGAGACGCTGGAGGACCTCGCGCTGATCGCACGTGAGACCGAGCGCTGCGGCAACATCGTGAAGAACCTGCTGCTGTTCTCGCGCAAGCAGACCAGCGAGGTGGGCGTGGTGCGGGCCAGGGACGTGGTGGACAAGTCGGTGAAGCTGATCGCGCACCATCTGGAGATCTCGAAGGTCGAGCCGCAGGTGAGCTTCCGGCCCGAGGACGCCTCGTTCATCGGCGATGAGAACCAGTTGCAGCAGGCGCTGGTTGCGATCATGGTGAACGCCGTGGAGGCCATGCCCGAGGGCGGCACGCTGCGCGTCGAAGTGAGCCAGGAGCGCCACGACGCCGACGTGCGGATCCGGATCTCGGACACCGGCGTGGGCATCCGCCAGGACGACCTGCCGCACATCTTCGAGCCGTTCTTCAGCACCAAGAAGGAAGGCAAGGGCACCGGGTTGGGCCTCTCCATCGCGTACGGCATCGTGGAGCGGCACGGAGGGGACATCGAGGTGGAGTCGAGCCCGCGGAACGGGACCACGTTCACGCTCCGGCTGCCCCACTCGGGAATGGGGGGAACGACCACATGACGAGCCGCGGATCCATCCTGGTCGTCGACGACGAGAAGATCGTCCGCGACGCCCTGACCAAGTGGTTCCTCGAGGACGGCTTCACGGTGGAGTCGGCCGAGGACGGCGCCGCCGCGCTGCGCAAACTTCAGGAGCGGCGCTGGGACCTGATCCTGCTGGACATCAAGATGCCGGGCATGGACGGCATGGAGGTGCAGCAGCGCGTCTCCGAGGTGGACCCCGGCGCCACCATCGTGTTCATCACCGCGCACGCCACCGTGGACACCGCGGTGCAGGCGCTCAAGGCCGGCGCGTTCGACTACGTGACCAAGCCGGTGGATCCCGACCATCTCTCGCACATCGTGCAGAACGTGATGAAGCAGCGGGCGCTGGCGAGCGAGAATCTCCAGCTCAAGGAGCGCATCTCGGAGTTCTCGCAGGCCGACGAGATGGTGGGCGAGGCCGGGCCGATGCAGAAGGTCTTCGAGATGGTGAAGACCGTGGCCTCCACCGACACCACGGTGATGATCCGCGGCGAAAGCGGCACCGGCAAGGAGCTGATCGCGCGCGCCATCCACTGCAACAGCGAGCGGCGGTACTTCCCGATCGTCACCGTGAACTGCGGCGCGATGGCCGAGGGACTGCTGGAGAGCGAGCTGTTCGGGCACGAGCGCGGGGCGTTCACCGGCGCGCAGTACCGGCGCAAGGGCAAGCTGGAGCTGGCCGACGGCGGCACGCTGTTCCAGGACGAGGTGTCCAACATCGACCTCAAGGCGCAGATGGACCTGCTGCGGGTGCTGGAGACCAAGCAGTTCACCCGCGTGGGCGGCACCAACCTGGTGAAGGTGGACTTCCGCGTGATCTGCGCCACCAACCGCGACCTGGAGCGCGGGGTGGCCGACGGCAATTTCCGCGAGGACCTCTACTACCGCCTGAACGTGTTCTCCATCTACCTGCCGCCGCTGCGCGAGCGCAAGTCGGACATCCCGGCGCTGGCGCGGCACTTCGTGGACAAGTACGCGCGGGCCATGGGCCGGCCGGGGCTGGCCATCGCCGCGGAGGCCATGGACGCGCTGGTGCGCTACGACTGGCCGGGCAACGTGCGCGAGCTGGAGAACGCGGTGGAGCGGGCCATGGTGGTGGGCCGCCCGCCGGCCATCCGTCCGGAGGACCTGCCTTTCCAGGTGCTCGGGGAGACCCAGCACGTGCCTGCCAGCGGCTCCTTGGCCGCGGTGGAGAAGGCGCACATCGAGGCGGTGCTCCGGGAGAACAAGTGGAACATCTCGCGCAGCGCCGAGATCCTGCACATTGATCGCGCCACGCTCTACCACAAGATCGAGAAATACGGGCTGAGGAAGCCGTAGTGCCCGGGAGGATCCGCGTCCTCAGCGCCGGCGGCGCGGGTGTGCCGCGGCTGGAGGGGGTGGCGCGCACGGTGGGCGCCGCGCTGGGCCTGCCCGTGTCGGTGGAACGGGTGCAGCTGGACCTGGCCGCGGCGTGGGACCGCTCGCGCGGTCAGCACAACTCCACCGCACTCCTGGCGCAGGTGCTGGACCTGGACGGCGCGGCGGGGGAGCGGCGCATCGCGGTGGTGGACGTGGACCTGTTCATCCCCGTGCTCACCTTCGTCTTCGGCGAGGCGCAGCTGGCCGGTCCCGCGGCGGTGGTCTCCACGGTGCGCCTCGCGAACCCCTTCTACGGCCTGCCCCGCGACGACGCGCTGCTGGAGTCGCGCCTGGCCAAGGAAGTGCTCCACGAGCTGGGCCACACCCTGGGGCTCACCCACTGCCGGCAGTTCGAGTGCGTGATGCGCTCGTCCACCTACGTGGAGGAGATCGACCTCAAGCGCGCCGCGATGTGCCCGGCGTGCGCGCGGACCCTTGCGGCCAGCCCTACCAGCCCCACCTGAGCTTGTCGGAAGCGATCTTCAGAAAAGCCACGCCCACGCCCATCAGGCTCTCCCCGGCGATGATCCCCGAAGCGCCCGGCACGATGTACTTCTCCGCGAACTTCGGGGTCCCCTTGCGCAGCGCCAGCGCCAGGCACGAGCCGAGGAACATCGAGATCACGTTGAATCCGTTGATGGTGAAGGCCAGGCCCAGCCCGGTGGCCGAGGGGATGAACTTCTTGGCCTTGGGGAAGGCGATCTCCAGCAGCGGCAGGACGATCCCCAGCGACGCGCCGACCAGCAGCCCGATGCGCGCGGTCGGATGCAGCGCGTTCAGCCCCTTGGAGAGCAATTCGGCCACGCCCTTCCACACCAGCGCGGCCGGCGCGGGCCACTGCTCGGTCCCCAGCACCGAGACGTCCGGGATCAGCACGAAGTAGACCGGCACCACCGCCAGCCCGCCGACGAGCACACCGAAGAACTGGGCGATGAACTGGCGGCGCGGGTTGGCTCCCAGCAGGTAGCCGCTCTTGAGGTCGGTCAGCAGGTCGCTGGCGTTGCTGCACGCGCCGGCGGTGATGTTGGCGGTCATCAGGTTGGTGACCATGTCGCCCGGCTTGATCACGCCGAAGGTGAGCTGCGTGATCTTGCTCAGCGGGCCCACCGGGGTGACGTCGGTCTCGCCGGTGGCGCGCGCGGCCACCACGACCAGCAGGAACGTGGCCAGCACCGCGATGATCCCCATCCACCACGTGATGTGGAACAGCGTGATGCCCAGCGTCACCACGATCATGCCGAGCACGGCGTAGCCGCCCAGGAACCACGAGCCCGGCACCTCGATGCGGTCCATGGGGTCGTCCTTCTGGACGCCCCGGGGCGAGAAGAAGGCGGTGATGGTGCTGAACGCCCGCACCACCGTCTTCCAGTTCATGAAGAACAGCAGCAGCCCGGAGGTGACCATCATGGGCACGCCGGTCCACAGGCTCCACGCCGAGATCTTGCGGAACGAGGCCACCTCGATGATGCCGCGGTCGAGCATGATCGGCGCCAGCACGCAGTAGTTGATCACGGCCCCCAGCAGCATGCTCCACGTCTGGCGGAAGCTCATCAGCGAGCCCGAGGCGATGAACAGCAGCGAGCCCTCGAAGGCCATGGTCAGTTCCTGCGCATTGTACTTGCCGATGCGGATCCACTCCGTGCCCCAGATGCGGGGAATGTGCCAGTACGTGGTCCACTTGAAGATCGCGTCGCGCCACCACGTGATGCCCGCGCCCACCACTCCCGCGAGGATCAGCGCGCGGGCCTGCTCGCCGCCCTCGCTGCCCTTGGCGTGGAGGCTGCGCAGCGTGGCCGCCGCGGCGGTCCCGGTGGGGAAGGGCAACTGCTCGATGTTGATCATCTGCCGCTTCGACGGCACCGCCAGGAACACGCCCATCATGGCGATGGTCACGATCCAGGGGATGAGGAACAGCAGCCGGGTCTGGAAGTCGAGCGGGAGCGCGTGCGGGTCGAGCATCATCAGCGCCGGGATGGCGTTGGCGACCCCGGCGCTGGTGATACAGCCCGCGGCCGAGGCGGTGGACTGGGTGCAGTTGTTCTCGAGGATGTTGTACGGCCGCATGTTCGGCCGCAGCACCCTGAGCCCGCTGAAGAACACGTAGGCCAGGATGCACGCCGTGATGGCGGTCCCCATGCTCCAGCCCGACTTGAGGGAGACGTACACGTTGGAGCACGCCATGACCATGCCCAGGACCATGCCGACGGCCACCGCGCGGAAGGTCAGCTGCGGCATGGAGTCGCCGCAATACACGTTCTCGAACCAGTGCCGCTCGATTTCCTCGGGTGTCCTGGGACGGGTCTCGTCGTTGACGGGCAGCGTTGTGGACACGGATACCCCCGGAGGGCGGCCCCGTGCGGCGGCGGGGCCGGCCCGGTCAGGTCAGGTGGAAGAAGTCGAGCTGCATCACGGTGATCACGATCGCCATGATGCTCTCGCCCGCGATCAGGCCGGAGGCCACCGGCACCACGTAGGTGTCGGCCAGCTTCTCGTGGAGCTTCCCGAACAGCAGCGCCAGCGAGGCGCCGACGAACATCGAGATGCAGTTGAACCCCTGCACCACGAACGCCAGCCCCAGCCCCATGGGCGAGGGCACGAACTTGCGGTAGCGCTCGGGCAGGTAGCGGTCCAGCAGCGGCAGGATCAGCCCCACCAGCGCGCCCAGCAGCGCGCCCATGCGCGCCGTGGGGTGCAGCGAGCGCACGCCATGGCTCATCAGCTCCGCCACGCTCTTCCACACCATGGCGGAGGGCGCGGGGAACTTGTCGCCGCCGAGCACGCTGGCGTCGGGCACCAGGACGTTCCAGGCCAGGCCCACCACGATGGCGCCCGGCAGGATGCCCAGCATCTGGGCCAGGAACTGCTTGCGCGAATTCGCACCCAGCAGGTAGCCGCACTTGAGGTTGGTGAGCAGGTCGGCGGCGCAGCCGGAGGCGTTGGCGGTGGCCGAGGCGGTCATGATGTTGGTGGTCATGCTGGAGGGGGCCAGGATGCCGTACGTGAGCTGCGTCACCTTGCCCAGCGGGCCCACGGGAGTGGTGTCGGTTTCGCCGGTGGCGCGGCAGGCGACCACCGAAAGGACAAACGTCAGCAGCACCGAGAGGACACCCATGGGGATCGAGATGTCCCAGAAGATCTTCTGCATGGCCACCACGCCCACCATGGCCGTGAGGAAGAACGCCCAGAACCACGTCTGCGGCACTTCCACCGAGGCCAGGGGATCCTGCGACCCGCCGCCGCCGCCGCGGATGCCGCGGATGGAGGAGAGGGAGCGCAGGATGCTCTTGGCCTGGAACGCGAGCGGTACGAAGCTTGAGACCACCATCATCGAGGCGCCGATCCACAGGCTCCAGCGGGTGATGTCGCGGAACGCGAATCCGTTGGCCGGGTTGCTGGCCACGATCACGCCCTGCTGGATCATCATGGGCACCAGCACCAGGTAGTTGATCACCGCACCCAGTAGCAGGCTCCAGCCCACCTTGAAGCTCATCAGAGCGCCCGCGCCGATCATGATCAGCCCCATGTCCCACTTCATGGTGAGCGTGCTCCACGGGATGCCGTTCGCCGCCAGGCTGCCGAAGGGCAGCGAGCCCGGCATGTTCCAGGGCATGAAGCGGAAGGTGGCGTCGCGCAACCAGGCCACGCTGCCACCGAGGAGCCCCGCCACGGCCAGCGCGCGCGCCTTCTGCACGCCGTCGCCGCCGTGGGCGTAAAGGCTGCGCAGCGTCTCGGCCGCGGCCGTGCCGCTCGGGAAGCGCAGCTGCTCGCGATTGATCAGCTGGCGCTTCATCGGCACCGCCATGGCCACGCCGATCACCGCCAGCAGCACGTTCCAGCCGAACAGCACCCAGAAGTCCATCACCTTGCCGGTGATCATCATCATGGCCGCGATGGCCGAGATCATGGTCCCGCCCACCGAGACGCCCGCGGCGGTGGCGGTGGCCTGCATGCAGTTGTTCTCGAGGATGCTGAAGTCGCTGCGCACCAGGCGCATGCCGCGCATCGCCTTCCAGATGGAGAACGACAGGATGCAGGCGGTGATCGCCACCCCGAGCCCCCAGCCGGTCTTGAGCCCCACGTAGATGTTGGTGAGCGACATGACGCAGCCCAGGATCGAGCCCATCACGATGGCGCGCACCGTGAGCTGCGGACCGGTGTCGCCCACGCCCTTGTAGACGTTTTCGTACCACTCCCGTTCGAGTTGCTCGAACGAAGGGGCGGCAGCCTTGGGATCCAGAACCGTCATGTGGGGACCTTTCCTCAGGGACAGGAACGCCCGGTGGGGAGCGCCGGGCTCGCCCCGCTCTCCGTCGCGCGCCCGGATGGTGGCGCTGAAAAGCCGAGCAGGCAGGTGGTCCGTCCACCGCGGGAAGGGGAGCGGCGGAATGTCCGAAAAGCTAGCACCGGCAGGGGGTTGCGGCAACCGTCAAAGGAGATACGTATTATTGACCAGGAGAGCCCCCGACTGAGCGGATCGTCCCCGCCCGCGCGCCGGTCTGGGGCACGGGAACCGGGGCACCGGCACTGGTACACCGGCGCGGGGCACCGGCACTGGGCTTGGCGGTAGATCGCTGGTATACTAAAGTATTACAATTCCCTCCACGAGTAGGGGCCGCCTCGATATCCGAGTCTCTCACGCTTCCCAAGGAGGCCCGCCATGCCCGTCCAGCGGATCCCGCCTCTATCGGCGCTCCTGTCGCTGCTAGCGTTGCTCCTCGTTCCCGCGGCGCCCGCATTGGGTGCGGCGCACGATCCACCCGCCCTGGCTGTCGTGGCCGTGGGCCACGGCAAGGTGCTGCTCTCCATCACCGCGGGCGCCAGCGGGGCGCCGGCCGGTTTCGCGGTTTGGTGGATGAAGCGCAGTGACTTCCTGGCCGGCGGCAACCTCTGGGCCGAGTCGGGCACGAGCCCGGCGCAGGGGGAGGCCTACTTCATCGGTTCGCCGTCTCTGTTCACCCTCGGCGGGCTGTGCACCAGTTACCTGCTGGCACCCGGTGCGCCGGCCCAGGTCCCCATCGGGGACCTCTTCGACGAGACCGGCGTGAGCACCAACGCGCCGCTGGACCTTGATCCGGCCACGGCCTACGTGTTCCGCGCCTTCGCCCTGGCCGGTGGCGGGGGCGAGGCCAGCGAGGCCTCGCAGATCGTGTTCGCTTCCACGCTCGCCAACGTGAACTGCACCCAGACCATGACGTGGTGGCTGAACCATCTCGACCAGTGGCCCCTCGACGAAGGGCAGTCCGCGCTCCAGGCGTCCCGCCGCCTCGGTGCGCGGCCCGCGGGCGCCCGGGGCACCGCGGCGTCCACCATTCCCCTGGGATCGACCGCCTACACCAAGGATCAGCTCGTGGCCATCCTAGGCGCAGTCTCCGGCATCGGCGAGCCCGACATCGTGGGCCCGAGGCCCGGGATGCTGCCCGCCATGAGCGCCGGCAACGGGTTGATCGCGCTGGCCCACCAGTTGATCACCGCCCGGTGCAACGAGCTGAACGGGGCGACGGTGCCCGCCGTGGTGCAGGCGGCCATGACCGACGCCGACGCGCTGATCGGCGCGCTGGTGGTGCCGCCGCTGGGCTCAGGCTACCTGGAGTTCAGCGTGTGCGTGGCGGACTGGCAGGTGCTGAGCGACTACAACCACGGTCTCATCGGTCCGGGCGGTTGTGTCACCACCCCGGTGAAGCCGCAGACATGGGGACAGTTGAAGACGCGGTACCGCTAGCCCGGGGGGCCGGCGGCCACCCACGCCAGCACGTCGTCGAGCGCGGCCGCGAAGGAGAGCGCCGCGCCGGCGGCCCATGCTTCGTCCGGGTCGCAGAAGCCCGGTAGCGCGCGCAGGCGCTCCACGAGCTGGTCCAGCTCGCGCTGCTCCACCGGGGGGAGCGGCGAGCCGATCTGCTCGCGGAGCGCCTGCGCGGCCGCGCACCAGCGCAGCGCCCGCGCGGGCTCGCCGCGCAGCGCCGCCAGCCCGGCGGCGCACTCCAGGGCATAGGCCCCGAACCGCTTCTGGCCCAGCTCCACCACCAGCCCCAGGCCCTCGCCCAGGCTGGCGCGCGCCTGCCCGGTGTTCCCGAGGCGCGTGAACGCCATGGCGAGGTTGAGGACGGCGGCGGCCATGCCTTCGCGGTTGTCGAGCCGGCGGCAGAGGGCGAGCCCCTCCTCGAAGTGGCCCCGGGCGGCTTCGAAGTCGCGTTGCTGCAGCGCGAGGTTGCCGAGGTTTCCCAGCGCCACCGACATCCCGGCCTGGTCTCCCACCTCGCGGTAGGCCGCCAGGCTCTCCTCGTAGCGGGCGCCCGCGGTGGCGGCGTCATCGGCGCCCTGAGCCACCAGCCCCAGGCCGTTCAGCGCGCGCGCCACTCCCAGCCGGTCCCCCAGCCCGCGGCACACTTCGAGCAGCTCCTGGTACACCGGACGGGCGGACTGGGTGTCGCCCTGCACGTAGGCCATGGCCCCCGCGCCGCGCAGCGCCGCGGCCCGCGCGGGGCTGGCCGCGGTCGTGCCCTGCAGCGCCCCGGCCAGCAGCCGCCGGCCGAGCCGGAAGTGGCCGTGGGCGTACCAGAACCGCCACAGCGAGCCGGAGAGCCGCAGCGCCTGTTCCGCACCGTCCGCGGAGTGCGGGCACCAGTCGAGCGCCGCGAGCAGGTTCTCGTGCTCCAGCTCCAGCCGCCGCAGCCACTGCGCCTGGTCGTGTCCGCGCAGGTATGGCTCCGCCATGGCGGCGAGCGCCAGGAAGCACTCCAGGTGGCGGGCGCGCACCGCCTCGCCCTCGCCGGATTCGCCCAGCTTCTCCTGGGCGTACTGACGGACCGTTTCGAGGAAGCGGTAGCGGGCGTCCTCGGCGCGGGAGCGCTCCACCACCACCAGGGACTTGTCCACCAGGCGGGTGATCCGGTCCAGGACCTCGAACTCGTCCGCGGCTCCAGGGAGCACCCGCGCGGCGGTCTCCAGGCTCCAGCCGCCGTGGAACACCGAGAGCGCGCGCAGGAGGTGCTGTTCCTCGTCCACCAGCTGGTCGTAGCTCCACTGGATCGTGGCGCGCAGCGTCTGGTGGCGCGGCAGCGCGGAGCGGCTGCCGCCGGTGAGCAGCCGGAAGCGGTCGTCGAGGCGCGCGCGGATCTGTTCCACGGTGAGCATCTTCACCCGCGCCGCGGCCAGCTCCAGCGCCAGCGGGATCCCGTCGAGCCGGCGGCAGATCTCGGCCACGGCGGGCGCGCCGGCGTCGTCGAGCACGAAGTCGGGGCGCACCAGCGCGGCCCGCTCCACGAACAGCCGCACCGACTCGAACGCCGCCGCGCCCGATGCGTCGCGCACCGCGCCCGGGCCGGGCACGGCGAGCGTGGGCACCGCGTACACCTGCTCGCCCGGCATGCCCAGGGCCTCGCGGCTGGTGGCCAGCACGCGCAACCCGGGGCAGGCCGCCAGCAGCGCGCCGGTGAGCGAGACGCAGGCGGCCAGCAGGTGCTCGCAGTTGTCCAGCGCCAGCAGCGTGCGGCGGGCGCGGAAGTGCTCCACGAGCGCTTCCAGCGGCGTGCGGCCGGGCTCCTCGCGCACGCCCAGCGCCGCGGCCACCGCACCGGGGACGCGCTCCGGGTCCGAAAGTGGCGCCAGGTCCACGAACCATGCGCCGTGGGGGTGCTCCGGGAGCAGTCGCCCGGCCAGGTGCAGCCCCAGGCGCGTCTTGCCGCAGCCGCCCGCGCCGGTGAGCGTGAGCAGGCGCGCCTGTCCCACCAGGCGCAGGCACTCCGCCGCCACCGCCTCGCGGCCCACGAAGCTGGTGAGCGCCGGTGGCAGGTTGTGGGGGATGGCGGTGGGCGCGGGGGCGCCGGGAGCGGGAGCGGAGGCTGCGGCGGCGAGCGCGGCGCACACCGCCGTGGCGCTGGCGGGACGCCCGCCGGGATCCTTGCGCAGGCACGCGCGCAGCAGCTCGTCGAGCGGGCCGGGGAGTTCCGCCGGCAGCGCGCCCCAGTCGGGGTCCTCGTTGAGCAGCGCCGCGGTGATCTCCAGTGCGTGCCCACCCGGGAAAGCCCGGCGTCCCGAGAGGCACTCGTACAGGATGCACCCGAACGAGAACAAGTCGGTGCGGTGATCGTGGGGCAGGGCCACCGCCTGCTCCGGGCTCATGTAGCCGGGCGTGCCCATCACCAGGCCGGCCTCGCCCGGATCCTCCGCGTCGGCGCCTTCCCGGCCCGCGTTCCCCGGCGCCGCTTCGCCTCCCCGCCGGGCCAGGCCGAAATCCAGCACCTTGACCCGCCCGCGCGGGGTGACCATCAGGTTGCCGGGCTTGAGGTCGCGGTGGATCACGCCGCGCTCGTGGGCTGCATCGAGCGCCTCGGCCAGCTGGCCGCAGACGGACAGCGTCTCCTCGAGGGGCAGGCGCCCGCGTCCCAGGCGCGCCGCGAGGGTCTCGCCCTCCACGCGCTCCAGCACCAGGTAGCGGTCCCCGCCGGGGGTTTCCTCCAGCCCGTGGATGATCGCGATGTTGGGGTGGTTGAGCGAGGCCAGCGCCAGCGCCTCGCGCTGGAACCGGGCCAGCTGGTCGGGATCGTGCGAGAGCTCGTCGGGCAGGAACTTGAGGGCCACCTCGCGGTTCAGCCGCGAGTCGGACGCCAGGTACACTTCGCCCATGCCACCCGAACCGAGCGGGCCGAGAATCGTGTAGGAACCGAAGCGGGTGCCGGGGGCTGCCAAGGAGCGTGTCCCCGCGGCCAGCGTGGGTGCGACTGCGTGGAGTCTACACCACCGGCGGGCCGGTGGGGTGGGGCGGGTGGTCCGCCTGGGGCGGGTGGTCTCCTCCGGGCCGCGGCTCCCCGGGCTCGGGTGCCTGCTGCAGGAGCAGGGTCACGAGACTGTCGCGGGCCCGGGCCAGCTCCGGCGAGAGCTCCGTGCCGGGGTCCATTCGCCCCGGCTCGGCGCCCACGACGGTGAGGTGGTGCGGATGCAGTCCCAGCAGGCTCATCGCGCGAAGCGTCTCCGCCACCCCCCAGTCGTGCAGCGACAGGTGGGCCGCGGGGCCCTGGAGCCCCGCGGCCCCGTC
>JACRLI010000029.1 GCA_016235265.1 Candidatus Eisenbacteria bacterium | reverse complement strand
TACGTCGCGACACAATCGCCCTGCTCCTGGTTCATCCCTCTGACCTCCCTCTCTTGGTAGGAGAAGAAAGGTCATGGATGAACCAGGGCACCTCAACACGTCAAGTCAGGCCGCGGCTCCCACGGAAAGTCGAGAGGAGCCACATAAGTGGGTGCGGCCCGGCTCCCCCGAAAGCAGCCAGATGTATACGAAACTACTCGAAGCTGCGCAGACCGGGAGCGACAGCACCCACTGCGTGAATTGGGGCTTGCTGTCGAAGATCTCCAGCTGGATCTGGCAGGGAGCCAGGAACAACTAGCCCGACATGCGTGCTGGAGCAGGGGCCATCCGCCCTACATCGCCCCCGCCGGCGGCTCCCACAGCTCGACCCGGTTCCCCTCGGGATCCATCACCCAGCCGAACTTGCCATACTCGGAATCCTCGGTCTTGGCGTCCACGTCGCAGCCTTCGTCGCGCAGCGCCTGGAGGAGCGCCGGGAGGTTCTCGACCCGGTAGTTCACCATGAACGGCGCGGTGCTCGGCGCAAAATACTCCGATTCCGCGGGGAACACGTTCCAGACCGTCATTCCGTCCGGGTTGGGCTGCTCCGCCGAATGCCACCGGAAGGCGACTCCGCCCCAACTCTGCACGTCGATGCCGAGGTGCTTCTGGTACCAGGCGCGCAAGGCGACGGCGTCCCTCGCCTTGATGAACACGCCTCCGATGCCCGTGACGCGATTCATGGATGTTCCCCTTGTCTGCGGCCAGCGCGGCCAAGATCGATTGTACGCTCCGCAACGGGCCAGGCATCGTGTTGCGTCCCGCCTGGCGGGGACCGCCTTCCGGCGAGCCGACCCGCTTACCGGGCGAGCATCGTCGCGCCCAGCATGGCGAGCACGTCGCTGAACGCGTGCGCGACGATGGGCTCCAGGGCCGAGCGGCGCCGCAGGTACACCAGCGCGAACACCGCCCCGGAGATCGCGGCCGAAATCGCGGTCCCGACGCCCTGGTAGAGGTGGCCGAAACCGAACAACGCCGAACTCAACACCACACCGAGGATGAGCCCCGGCCGCCCGAGCCACTTCTCGAAGCGCGTGAGGATGAAGATCCGCTGGAGCTCCTCGACGACGCCCCCTCCGAAGATCCCGATCGGCAGCCAGATGAGCAGATTCCCCGGTTGCTTGAAGAACGAGAGGATGGACGGGCCGGCCGAGGGCGACCGGGGAAGCAGCGAGCTCATCACCGAATCGAGCGCGATGTTCAACCCGAGGAACATCGCGAAGCCGATGGCCAGCCCCACCCCGAAGTGCTTCGGCCATTGGTGGCGGGTGACCCCCAGTGCGGCGAACCTCTCCCCTTCCAGGCGGAGGAGCAGCATGACGGCGGCGAAGACGATGAGCTTGCCGCGCACGATGCGCAGCACCAGGTCCGAAAAATGCGCGGGCAGGACCGGAGCCGAGTGCTGCCAGACGATCTGGTAGCCCCAGTACAGGAAGATCACGCCCAGGGAGACGCCCAGGGCGGTTCGCCGCGAGAGATTCATGGAGTTCTCCGATCCGGTTGCCGCGGGGAGCGACACGTCCGCTCTTCACTCATAGTATTTCAGCTTCGGCCAGGCGTCGCGCAGCGCCACCTTCGGACTGCGGGCGAGCCAGATCGGCACTTCATCGCGCCAGCGCATGCACCCTTCGCAGTCGTGCACGCGGGCCACGACGGCCTCGCCGTACAACCGGTGCACGGTTTCCGCCGAGAACGGGCCGAGGACGATCGCCACGTCGGCCGAGTCCGGCGGCGGACCCCAGTGGGAGTAGCTGTTCTGCACCGCGTAGACCGGAGGCAGCCCCCGGCCACGGCCGAGCAGCTCGATCGCTCCCCCCTGACCATACGAGGGGGCGAGAATGATGGCCCGGGCCCGTTCTTCGGGGCGGATTTCGCGCGCCACCGCCTCCACGTCGTCCGCGAGCCGCTCCCATCCGAGCCGGTCGGCCAGCCACTGGGGCAGCTCCGTCCGCTTGGACTCGCCCTTCTCGATCTGCGGGACGATGCCGAGCCTTCCGGCGTACCGCGCCGCCTGCGGTGGCGGCAGCAGGGGCAGGCCGAGTGGGGCGAGCGCCACGCCGCCGAGGACCAGCGTCGCCGGCACCGCCCAGCGCAGCCAGCGATAACCGGCGCGCTCCCACAGCGCCGACAGCATGGCGCCGCCACCGGCAAAGAGCACCACGTAGGCCTCGGCGATGCGATCGGGGCGGCTCTTCTGCCCGATCAGCATCAGCCCCAGCAGCGCCACGTAGATCCAGCCCAGGTGGCGCAGCTGTCTTCCGCGCTTCGAGACCAGGAAGAAGCCCAGCCCCGCGATCCAGACCGGTATGGCCCCCGGGTTCATCACCAGGAACTGGTACGCTAGGACCACGAGCGGGGGAGTCGGAATGTTCTTGTACAGGTCCGCGTTGCGGTAGAACTCGAGGGACGGCCAGCCGTGCGACGCCTGCCACGCCAGGTTGGGCAGCAGCAGCGCCGCCGTGATGGCGCATCCGAGCCACAGCCACCGGCTCGCCAGGTGCCGGCGGGCCCGGGTCAGGAGCAGCCCCGCGGCGAGACCCAGCGGCAGGAGCACGAACGTGTGCTTGTTCTCCAGTCCCAGCCCGGCCAGGACGCCGAAGAGCACCCACAGGCGGGGCTCGTTTCGCAGCTCGATCTCCACCAGGACCCAGAAGCACGCGGTCCACAGGAGCACCGACAGGGCGTTCATCGAGTAGAAGCTGAACGTGATGTGGTAGATCGTCCCGGCCATCGCGGCCCCCGCCGCGAGCGCCTGGCCCTGCCACCCGGCGCCCAGGCGCCGCGCGATCAGCCCGATGAGCCCGATGGTCGCCGCGCCGGCGAGCGCCGGGACCAGGCGAAGGGCCGGCAGGGAATCCCCGATCACGGCCCGGACGGCCCAGAGCAGGAATACCGATAGTGGCGGATGGTCCACGTAGCCCGGGGCGAGGTGCGACGCGCAGGCCAGGTAGTAGAACTCGTCTATGAAGTACCCGTACGCCCCGCGGATGCCGGGCAGCCACTCTACGAGGAAGTAGAGGGATGCAAGTCCCAGCAGGATGAGGTTCGCCTTGCGGTCGGTTTCTCTTCCCACGGCATCGCGAGCCACAGCGGGTGCGAGCACCCGGTTCATCCGCGGCCTCCTCCTACGGGTACTGGCCCCGCGCCTCAAGGTAGTGCGCCCACAGGATCCGCGCCGCGACCGAGCGCCACGGAGCCCACCGGCTCGACAGCGTGCGTTGCTGGTCTCTCGTCGGAAGTGCCCGGAGCTGCTTGACCTCACGCAGCGCCGATGCCAGCGCCAGGTCCCCGCGCGGCCACACGTCGGGACGCCGCAGCGCCATGAGATAGTAGATGTCCACGCTCCACGGCCCCAGCCCGGGCACGCCCAGCAGCGCCTGACGGCCGGCGTCGTCGGGCCCGCGGGCCACCGCGGCGAGGTCCAGGCTCCCGTCGAGCACGCGCACAGCCAGCCCATGGCAGTAGGCCGCCTTCTGCCGGGTAAGCCCGAAGTTCCGCAGCCCGCCCACCCTCCGGGCATGCATCGCTTCCGGTGTCATGGCGCCGAGATGAACGGTGAGTCGCCGATACAAGGTGCGCGCCGCCGCCAGCGACACCTGCTGCTCCAGGATGATGCGTACGAGCGAAGGGAATCCCGGGTTGCGCCCCCACAGCGGGGGCTCACCCAAACGCGCGAGCGCCGCCCCCAGGTCGGGATCCTGTTTCGCCAGGTGTCGCGCCCCGGTGCCGAGGGAGGCGCGCGTGAGGCGCCGGGGCGGCGCGGCGGGCGACGGCGGGCACATGGACGACCGGGGTCTCAAGGCAGGCGGCTGATCGCCTTTGGGGTCTGCCGCCCGCTGCGGCAATGACGGTGGTCCATCAGTGAGGTTCGCCATGGGCAAAATCTATGCGCGGCCGGGGATGGAGGCCAGCACCTTGCCCTCGCGCACCCTGCCCCCGTGGAGGTGGCGGGCCCCAATAACGCGGCGGGCGGCGCTTGCGCGCCGCCCGCCAGACGTGAACTGGTTCGACGAGGAACTAGATCTTGCGGACGTTGGCCGCCTGCAGGCCCTTCGGCCCGCGCGTAACCTCGAAGTCCACCCGGTCGCCCTCGGCGAGGGTCTTGAAGCCGTCACCCGTGATGGCGGAGTAGTGAACGAACACGTCCTCGCCGCCGTCCTGGGAGATGAAACCGAAGCCCTTCGCCTCGTTGAACCACTTCACGGTGCCCTTAACCACTGCACACTCCTGGAAAAAGCAGGACCCGAAGGCCCTTGGTACTGCCGCCATGATGCGGCGGCTGCTTCCGGTCACCTTGACCGGGGGGCGTCTGTAGCCGAAACCACCAAAAACGCAAATGCCGTCCTGTGTTCCGGACGGCAATTGAACGCTCTCAGCAATTCCACTGGCTACCGAACACTGAAAAGAGTATCGACCATTGGGGGCCGGAACTCAAGCAAAATTGCGTTCCGGCCCCCAATCTGTCTTCTGAACACCCCTCAACCGCTTTGCTGCCAGCGCCTTGGCGGCCCGGCTACTTCACCGCCGCGGAGGCCATGAACTTCTCGATGCGGCTCACACCCTCGCTGATCTGCTCCACCGAATTGGCGTAGGAGAAGCGCAGGAAGCCCTCCCCGTGAGCCCCGAAGGCGGTCCCGGAGAGGACGGCCACGCCGGCCTCCTCGAGCAGCCGGGTGGCCAGCTCGCGGCTCTTCATGCCCGTTCCCTCGATGTTGGGGAACACGTAGAACGCGCCCTTGGGCTTGAGGCAGCGGAACCCGTGGATCTTGTTGAGCCGCTCCACGATCAGGTCGCGGCGGCGCTTGAACTCGGCCACCATGGACAGCACCGCGTCCTGCGGGCCGGTGAGGGCCTCCAGGCCGGCGTACTGCACGCACGAGGCGGTGCAGGAGTGGCTGTTGGTGCCCAGCCGCGCCACGTGGGCGGCCAGGGCGGGGTTCATGATGCCGTAGCCCAGCCGCCAGCCGGTCATGGCGTAGGTCTTCGAGAAGCCGTCCAGCACGATGGTGCGCTCGGCCATCCCCGGCAGCGTGGCGATGGAGTCGTGCCTGCCCTCGTACAGGACGTGGCTGTAGATCTCGTCGGCCAGCACGAACACGTCGTGCTGGATGGCCAGCGCGGCGACGTCCTCGAGGTCCTTCTTCGTGAGCACCCCGCCGGTGGGATTCTGCGGCGAGTTGATGATGATCATCTTCGTCTTCGGCGTGATGAGCTTCTTCAGCTCCTCCACGTCCAGGCGGAACTCGTTCTTCTCGCGCAGCGGGATGGGCACCGGCGTGGCGCCCACCAGGCCGATCACCGACTCGTAGATGGGGAATCCCGGGTTGGGGTAGATTACCTCGTCCCCGGGGTTCACGCACGCGAACATGGCGTAGTTCATGATCGGCTTGCCGCCGGGCACCACCACCACGTTCTCCGCGGCGCACTTGAGCCCGCGGTCCTTGCCCACGTGCTCGGCGATGGCCTTGCGCAGCGCGGGAATGCCCGGCGAGGGCGTGTAGTGCGTCTCGCCCTTGCGCAGCGCGTTCACCGCGGCGTCCACGATGTTCTTCGGGGTGTCGAAATCGGGCTCGCCGATCTGAAGGTGAACGATGCTGCGGCCCTCCGCCTCCAGCGCGCGGGCGCGCGCCAGAACTTCGAAGGCGGTTTCGGTTCCCAGCTTCTCCATCCGGTCTGCGTACTTCATGACACTCTCCCCAGGCGTCCCGGCTGCTCCGCGGGCCGCGGGACCGCGCCCTGCGCGCCGTCCCGCGAGCGCTTCCGGCTACACTGCGCCCCGCTTCCGTTCGAGCACCCTCTCGACCGCCCCCACGATGTCCACGTCCTTGATGCCGAAGGCGCGCATCAGCTCCTCCGGCTTGCCTGACCTGCCGAAGCGGTCCATGACCGCAACCATCTCGACGGGAACCGGGTGGTGGCGCACCACCACCTCCGCCACGGCGCCTCCGAGCCCCCCGTGCACCTGGTGCTCTTCGGCGGTGACGATCGCGCCGCACTCCCGTGCGGCCCTCACGATGATATCCGAATCCAGCGGTTTCAGGGTGTGCAGGTTGATCACCCGGGCCTGCACCCCCTTCGCGGCCAGCGTGTCCGCCGCGCACAGCGCCTCGTGCACCATCACGCCGCAGGCGAGGACGGCCACGTCACCGCCCTCGCGCAGCGTGAGGCCGCGGCCGATCTCGAAGGGGGTGTCCTCCGCGGTGACCACCGGGACGTTCTCACGCCCGAAGCGGATGTAGACCGGTCCCATCATCCGGCCCGCGGCCACGGTGGCCTTGCGGGTCTCCCAGTAGTCGCACGGCACGATCATGGTCATGTTGGGGATGGAGCGGATGATGGAGATCTCCTCCATCGCCTGGTGCGTGGCGCCGTCGGGCCCCACGCTGATGCCGCCGTGCGCGCCACCGATCTTCACGTTCAGGTTGCTGTAGGCCACCGTGACGCGGATCTGGTCCGCCGCCCGGCACGTGGCGAACGCCCCGTACGTGGACAGGAACGGCACCTTCCCCCGCGCCGCCAGCCCCGCCGCCACGCCCATCATGTTCTGTTCGGCGATGCCCATCTCGAAGAAGCGCTGCGGGAACTTCTCGGCGAAGAAGTTCACCATGGTGGACTCGCTGAGGTCGCCCACCAGCACCACCACGCTGGGGTCCTGACCGCCGAGTTCCACCAGCGCGTGGCCAAACCCCTCGCGGGTCTTGCGCGTCTCCACCTTGCGGGCGTCGCTTCCGGGGGTCGCGCTCACGGGCGGCCTCCCTTCGCGGTCGCGGCCGCGGGCGTCGCGGCGGCGGGCTTCCCGGTGGAGCCGGCGCCCACATTCGCGACGCGCGGCGCGGCGCCGTTCCACAGCCGCGCCGACCACTCCGCGTAGCTGGTGCCCAGTTCCGCCAGCGCCTTCTCGGCCTGCTCCATCTTCGGGGGCATGCCGTGCCAGCGGTAGTCGTCCTCCATGAAGCTCACGCCGCGGCCCATGGTGGTCTGGAACAGGATCACAGTCGGCCGGCCCTTCACCGAGCGGGCCTCGGCGAAGGCCTCCAGGACGGCCTGCATGTCGTGGCCGGGGCGGTCCACCACGTGCCATCCGAACGCGCGCCACTTGTCGGCCAGCGGCTCGATGTTCATCACCTTCTCGGTGGGGCCGTCAATCTGCATGCGGTTCACGTCCACCATGCCGCACAGGTTGTCCAGCTTGTAGTGCGCCGCGGACATGGCCGCCTCCCAGATCTGCCCCTCCTGCTGCTCGCCGTCGCCCATGACGCAGTAGGCGCGCTGGTCGGTGCCATCCAGCCGTGCCGCCATCGCCCAGCCCACGGCCACGGAGAGGCCCTGGCCCAGCGATCCGGAGGAAACCTCGATGCCGGGCACTTCCTTGCGGCACGGGTGGCCCTGCAGCATGCCGGCCATGGAGCGGAAGCCCATCAGGTGCTTCAGTTCGAAGTAGCCGCGCTCGGCCATCAGCGAGTAGATCACCGGCGTGACGTGGCCGATGGAGAAGTGCCAGAAGTCGCGCCCGGGCCAGCCGGGTTGGGTGGGATCGAGGCGCATCTCGTGGAAGAAGAGCGCGGTGCCGAAATCGGTGACCGACAGCGGGCCGCCCGTGTGCCCTGTCTGGGCGTTGGCGAGCAGCGTGAGGATGTCGCGGCGCACATCGAGTGCGATGGAGTTCAGTTCCGCGACACTGGGCCTGGTGGAGGACAACCCGAACTTCCTTTCTGCGGCACAGGAGCCGCCCCCTGGTGGAGGGAGCGGCGGGAGATACTATCGCGTCCACTCCAGGGCCGCGCTCCACCGTAGCCCGGTGGTGGACGGCCGCAGCATGGCGGAAACTCGAAACGGCCCCGGGCGCGCCTCCAGGCGGCCGGCCAGCGCCGGCGAACCGTCCAGGCGCAGGCCCGAGGGGGACACTTCCCAGCCGATGCGCGCGGTGCTGCGCTTGAGACGCAACTCCAGCCCGGCGCTCAGCTCGGGGCGAAACGTGACGCGTGCCGCGCGCCGCCGGAGCACCGCACCGGCGCCGGCCCGAAATCCCAGCGGGCCCAGCCGCGCCTTCGGGCGGAACCCCGCGTGCAGGCGCGCTTCGCGCACCGGCCCGAGCTTCAGGCCCATCGAGGCCTCCAGCGAGCCCGGGCGCAGCGCGAAGGAACGCGCGACCGATCCCTCCAGCCCCACGCTGTCACCGCGCACGGCGACCGCCGCCCCCAGCCGCCACCGGCCCTCGCGCAGCCGCAGCGTCGCGCGGCCCTCGGAGGGCCGGCCCGCGCGCGCCCTGCGCGTCGCGGTGGCGCGCGTGGAGCGGCGCGCCCGCGTGGAGCGCAGCCGCAGGTCCCACCCACCGCCCCGATCCGCGGAGCGCACGCGCAGCGTGCCGTCGCGGGGGGCCAGGCGGGCATCCAGCTCGAGCCGCGTTCCACGCCCGCGGGAGCGCCGCCAGCCGAGGCGCACGTTGCCCGAGGTGGCAGTGGTCCCGATGCTGCGCCGCAGGTCGAAGCGGCCCGCGGCGGTGGAAGCCCGCCCCAGCCGCACCGACCAGCGGCGCACCGCGCCCCTGCGCCACGCCACGTCGCCCCCGAGCGGGCCGGCCTCGGCTCCTGCCGACCAGGCCTCGCGCGCGCGGCGCGCGTCCAGCCAGCGTTTCAGCGCGCGCGCCGTCTTCGGCGGGCTGCTGCGCGTGGCGCGCGGCCGGGGAGCGGTGCGGCTCCACGTGGCGCGCGGCCGGATCCCGCCCGGCAGGCGCGGCCCCAGCACGGACAGCGAAAGCGACGCGGCGGTATCGGGATGACCCACCCAGCCGCGCCGCAAAGAGATCCCGCCCCAGCGCACATGCTCCGAACCGCTCGCGCGGCCCCGGCTCACTCCAGCCCGAAATCCTGCCCCCATTCGGGTGGCGCCGGTCGGGGTTTGCCGGCCACCGTCTCCGAACTGCGGGACCACGTACCCCGGCCCGCCCGGATCGAGCCGCACCTCCGCAAGCTCATATCCAGCAACAGGTTCCGAAGTTGAATCGGATGGCTCCGGCGCGCCGGCCGCCCCCGCGGCGAGCGCAAGGACCACGCAGATCTCCCACATGGCCGTTCTCCCGGGGGGTGTAACTTGGGGAGCCGTGTTTCACGATAACATCCGGAGGCGCAAAGCGAAAGGCCCGCCGGAGAGCGCCGGGGGCTCTTCGGGCGGGCCTTTCGCGAGCTTCAGGTGGCGGGCTTCGGGCGGCAGGCTTCGGGCGGCAGGCTTCGGGTGGCGGCGGTCCGGGTGAGCCTCGCCATCGGCTGGGGTCGACCCGCTACTTCGCCGGCCGCCCCGGGTGCAGGTGCTTCGCCAGGAACTTGTAGATGTCGGCGCGCGCGCCCCTGGCGAACATGGTGTCCATGCGGTCCATGCTGTGTCCGCCCGGGGCGTCCTTGTACACCTTGGATTCGAAGTCCTTGCCGGCGGCCTTGAGCGCCTGGATGAGGTGCTCCACCTCGATGTAGTTCACGTCCTCGTCGTTGGTGTTGGTGTGGATGAGCAGCGGGGTGTCCAGCTTCTCCACGTGCCACACCGGGGAGCGCCGCTTGTACTCCTCGATGTCCTGCCGCACCGTCTTGCCGATGTGGAAGGGCGCGCTGTACTCCGCGCGGTACTCGTCGTCCTCGTATCCCAGTCTCATCACCAGGTCCGAGACCGGCACGCCCGCGAACACGCACGCGTATTCCTTCGGGTGCGCGAAGGCCTCCAGGAGCACGATCAGGCCGCCGTGGCTCCAGCCGATCAGGCCCACGCGGCCGGGGTCCGCGAAATCGAAGTTCTGCAGCGCCCACTCCTTGGTGGCGTGGATGTCGTCCACCTCCAGGCCGCCGTAGTCAATCTGCTCGTAGAACCCGCGCCCGTAACCGGTGGAGCCGCGATAGTCGGGGGCCACCACCATGTAGCCTTGGCTCATCATCTCGCGGAGCATGTGCACGTGGTAGGGGCTCTCGAACATCGCGTGCACCCCGCCGTGCGGGAGGATGAGCAGCGGCAGCTTCTCGCCCGGCTTGTGGTCCTTCGGCACGAACGAGTAGGTGAAGAACTTCAACGGGTTCACCGCGCCGGGCGCCTTGGGGTTCTTCGGGTGCGCCGGCGGCGGGCCGCAGATGCGCCACTTGTCCACCACCGCGATGTCGCTCATACGCTGGAACCACAGCACGTCGTCGATGCCGCGGTCCAGCTCGTCGAGCCGGTGGTTGAGGTCGGTGTTGGCTTCCTGGAGCTCCTTGACCTGCCTGGAGAGGTCCGTGGACGACGGGCTATCGCCGTCGGCCCGGGCGGCGGGCGCGGCGCAGGCCAGCATCAGGGCGGCCAGGGCCCCGGCGAGCAGACGGTGGCGCATCGGGTATCCTCCTTGTGGGCTGCAACCCGGCCCCATCGGCCGGCGGGCCTAATCCAACGCCGGGGCAGGCGCCGGTGTCAATGCCGGCCCGGCGCCGCCAGGTCCGCGCCGCTCGGTCCGCGCCGCCCGGCCCGCGATGCCCGGCCCGCGATGCCCACCCCGCGTTGCTCGTGCCACGCCGCCCGGTCCACGATGCTCGTCCCCCACGACGCTCGTCCCCGCTTGGCCGAAGCGGCCCAACGGTGTACCCTTGTGCGGCGAGAACTCCTTGCCGGGGTCTGCGATGGTGGGCCGCCGTCCTTATGTTCCCATGAGCGCGCGGCGTGCCCGCGTGCCACCAACTGGGATGCCAGGGGAGAGCCCGATGAACCGAACTGTGCCCGCTTCCCGTGAACCGCGCGTGTTCGCGCGAGACGCATCGAGATTCGTCGCCGTCCTGGCGCTGGCCGCCGGACTGCTCGCCTGCGCCGCACCCGCCTGCCTCGCCGCCGACGCCCCGCCGGACGGCGCGACCATCCTGGCCCGGTACGCCGCTGCGATGGGCGGCGCCGCATGGGATTCGCTGCAGAACATGGTGCTGCACAAGGTGCTGAGCCTGCAGGGCACCAACGTGCAGGTGGGCGTGACCGAGTACCGTGCGCGGCCCAACCGGATGTACGTGATCCAGGACTCCCCCGCGGGGAAGGGGTACGTCGGCGTCACGGGCGAGGATGCCTGGGAGTACTCGGTGCAGCAGGGCTCCAAGCTGCTCGAAGGCCAGGAGCAGGCCGACGCCCTGCGCGAGGCGCACTTCGACGGCCTGGTGAAGTGGAAGAAGGGCTACCGGCTGGCGGACGCCGCCGGCGTGGACACGGTCGGCAACCGGCCCTGCTACAAGGTGGTGATGAAGCCGCGCATGGGCAGCCCGGAGACCATGTGGTTCGACGAGGAGACCGGCCTGCTCGCGCGCGTCGAGGGAACCTACGAGAGCACCCAGCTCGGCACCACCACCGCGCGGACGGAATACAGCGACTATCGCAAGATCGGCAACGTGATGCTCCCGCACAAGTCCATCACCGACATGCGCGGCCAGCGCATCGTGATCACGATGGTGGAGGTTGAGCTGAACAAGGAACTGGACGCCGACCGGTTCGACCCGCCCTCCGAGGTGAGGAAGCTGATCTCGGCAAAGAAGCCGTAGGTTGTGCTTCGAAGAATGTGTCTGGCGGGGAGCCCAATGGCTCCCCGCTTCACTTTCCCGCTTCGACAGCCTCAGTCCGCGTACCTGAGCCGGTGCGTCCGGTTCACCCCCAGGGCTGGGGTCTTCACTGTCCTGCGGTAGTACCTTTCCAGCGTCTCCGGCAGAGCCACCTGCGAGGGGAACAGCCTCCGACCCAGGACCTCGCTCACCGTGAGAGCCCTCCCAAACAGCCCCACGCGCTGCGCCGGCGTCTCGCTCCGCAGCTTTCTCTCCGAGAAGCGCTTGATGAAGTTCCGCCACACCTGCAGCAGCGCCAGTCTCTCGATGGCCGCCTGGCGCCGCTTGGAGAAGGCGATGGTCTCCCGCTTGTGGTTGGCACTGCCGTGGCGGACCAGCAGGTCCAGCAGGTTCACCGGAAAGAGCGGGTTGCTCGTGGTCCGGCGCTCCCTGGAGGAGGTGACGTGGTG
>JACRLI010000028.1 GCA_016235265.1 Candidatus Eisenbacteria bacterium | reverse complement strand
TCCACCAGATCTATAATTCATTGTAGAAAAACAGGTTACGGATTCAGCGCGGACCCCGAAGCCGCCCAAACCTCGTTTGGCCCCCGCATGGCATACGGGTTGCTCTTTACCCGGCTGGAAGCGCGCCCCAGTGCCCGGCCCGGGTGAGCCCGGGCCCAGGAGAGGGCGCAGACGAGAATGAGTCCGACCGAGCAACGTACGCCATAGGGAGGTATCTACCATGAAGCGCCTCACGCTCCTGCTCCTCGCCATCCTGGCCATGGCCGCCCTTGCGGGCTGCAACAGCAGCAGCTCCGTGAACCCCGGAGCCACCGACGCGAACAAGTTCGAAGTCGCCGCCGTGGTCAGCGCCGACGAGTCGGCCGACCCGGACCTCGCCGGCATTTCGCTGGATGACGAGCCCATGGAGGAACTGGGCCCCGGCATGGGCTCCGGTTTCGCGGGCGCGCTCGCCATCGTGCCCGACTCGGTGCGCATCTGCTGGTACCGCCACCTCTCCCACACCACCAAGGACGTGTCGGCCACCGGGGACACCACCCTCATGACCGTCACGGTGTCGCGCATGAACGACGGCGTGTTGCGCGGCCAGGTCTGCGAGCGTGGCGGGAAGGGCCGTGGACGCGGCGACGGTCGCGACACGGTGCTCTACACCAAGAACTACAGCGTGACCTGGACCCGCTCCGCGGAGCTGGCCAAGGTGGCCGTGGCGAGCGAGGAGAATGAGGAGCACAGCCGCTGGAAGCTGCTGCGGACCACGCTGGCGCACACCACCCAGACGGCTCCGAGCGTCCCCACGCCGCAGATCCTCTCGGTGACGGTGATCGGTCGTGATTCGCTGGGCGCCCCGGACTCGGTGGTGTTCACCGACCCCGGCGCCATGTTCGACCCGCGCACCCTGCCGCTCTTCGGCCCCGGCGACAACGTGGTGGTGAAGGTGGTCACCGACTCGCCGGCGGACCGGATGGTGTTCATGCACTTCGACATGGCCTCCAGCGACCGCGGCCGGTGCCAGCGCCTGGGCCTGCCCTTCATCGCCGCGCAGAACGCCTTCGTGGGCGTGTTCAAGGTCGCCCGCCCGCACCATGGCAACGGCCGTGGCATGGCCCCCGCGAGCGAAGACGCGAAAGTGCGCCCCCGCAGCGCGGTGTGGGTGGACGTGATCAGCAAGGCCACCATCCGCGACACCGAGGCTCCGTACGCCGCGACCGGCTGGGGCGTGCCGTACCGCCTGCGCCGTCCGGCGCCGCCCTCGCTGGCGCTGGGCAACTAGGCCCTTCCGTTCCGGCTCGCGGGGGTGATCGCAGGATCGCCCTCCGCGCCGGCCCAACCTTACGAGCCCCGGGGCCCTTGCGGGTCCCGGGGCTTTCCTTGATCATCCCCCCTTGATGAGACTCGTCCCGATCATCATGGCCGCGTGGACCTGCGCGGCGTCCTTCGTTCCCGCAGCCGCAGCTGGCGCCCCGCGGCCCGCCGGCCCGTGGCGCACGCTCGAGCCCGGCCTGGAGCTGGCTGGCCTGCAACTCCCGGGGGAGGACTCCGGGCCGGAGCGCACCGTGGTGGCCCTCCGCGTGGACCCGCGGCGATTCGAGTTGCGCCTGCTGTGCGCCCGCGCCGAGAAGGACCACCGCGCGCGCACGCCTCGCGCCTGGTGCCTTGAGCGCGGCGCGCTGGCCGCCATCAATGCCGGGATGTACATGACCGACGGGCTCACCGCCTGCGGACTGATGCGCACCGCGACGCACGTGAACAACCCGTCGCTGGGGCGCGACAAGGCGGTGCTGGTGGCCGATCCCGCCGATCCCGCGCTCCCGCCCGCGCAGATCCTCGAGCGTGATGGCCCCGACTTCGCCCGCCTTCTCAAGCTGTACCGCACCGCCGCGCAGAACATCCGCATCGTGGCGTCGCGACCCGTGCCGCACTCGGTGTGGACCAATCCCAACGGCAGCTGGAGCCAGGCGGCCGTGGCCCAGGATGACGCCGGGCGCATCCTGCTGCTCTACGGCGGCGCGCCGCGCAACCCGGGCGAGTTCGCGGCGGCGCTGCTGGCCCTGCCCCTGGGGCTCACGCGCATGATCCACACCGAGGGGGGACCCATCGCCGGCCTGTGCGTGCGGGCCGCGGGAGTGGACCGCGAGTGGGCCGGCGGCGCGGAAGACAAGGGTGGGACGGGCTCGGGAGATGCCGAGCCGGTGCCCAACGTAATCGGGGTCTTCCGGAGACGGTGACCGCCACGCGGGCCAAGCCCGGCGGCAGCCGGCAGCGGCGAGTGGATTCCGACAGACAGTGGGGAGGATCGTGGCGACGAAGGTGAGTCCCGAACGTGGAGCCGGATGGACGAGCCTGCTGCTGTCCCCGGCGCCCGCGCTCCAATTCCTGCTGCCCGCCGTGGTGGCCATCCTCACCAGCCTTCCGGCACTGCCCGGCGAGTTCGTGTGGGACGACAAGAGTCTCATTGTCCGGGACGACTTCGTCCACCACGCGGCCAATATCCCGGCGGCCTTCCTGCGCTCCTTCTGGGCCGGCACGGCGGTCGCCAACCTCAGCTACGACTACTACCGTCCCCTGACCACGATCAGCTACATCCTGACGAACGCCTTCGCCGGTCCCCACGCACTGGCGCACCACGAGGTGAACACCATCGTGTACGCCCTGACCGCGGGCCTGCTGGCCCGGGTCGTCTGCAACCTGGGCGCGGGAAGTGGCGTGGGGCTGGCCGCCGGCGTGGTGTTCGCCGCATGGCCCACCCACGTGGAGAATGTCTCGTTCATCTCGGGCCGCACGGACCTGCTGGCAGGCCTCTTCATGCTCCTGGCCGTGACGCTGTCCCTCCGCCACCGGCGCGATCCATCCCGGGAGTGGCTGGTGCTGACCGGGCTCTGCCTGGTCACCGCCCTGGCGGCCCTGTCGAAGGAAATCGGATACCTGACCCCGGTCGGAATCGCGCTCATGGAGTGGACCGCGCCGCCGCGCCGGGGCCGGTGGGCGAGGATCCTGGTGACGGGCCTCCCCGTGGCCGCGGTGGCGGGCGTCGGCTTCTGGGTGCTCCGAGGGCGCGGGTGGCACGAGTCGGTTCCGCCCCTGGAGATGCTGACGGCGCTGGTCCTGGACATCCGTTACCTGGTGGTGCCCTGGCCCAACTACATCGGCACCCTGCGCGTCGGGATGACCTCCCCCGCGCTGCCACTCGCGGTCCTCGCCTGGCTGGCCCTGGTGGGCCTGGGATTTCGGGTGCTTCGAGGTCCCGGTCCGCGCGCCGCGTGGACCCTGGGCTGGATGCTCCTGTTGCCATCCTGCCTGCTGGGGGTGGGCACGATGCGGTTCGTCTACATGTCCAGCATGGTGCTTATCCCGGTGGTTACGTGGCGCCTGTCCGCCGCGCCCTGGCCCGGCGCCGTGCGGGCAGGGATCGTGGCCGGGGCGACCCTCGCGGGGGCCGCTCAATCCGCGATCTCCAGCACCCTCTGGCTCACGGAGAGGTCCGTATTTGAGGAGGTCGTGCGGTGCTCCCCCCTCGACGGCTTCCGGCGGGACGAACTGGCCGAGGTCTACCAGGGCCTCGGCCTGGCCAGGGCAGTGCCCGATTCCACGCGAACCCGCTGGCTGGAGCTCTCGGCGGAGCAAACCCGCTTCGCGCTGGCGCAGATGCCCAATCGTCCGCGCCCGTGGTTTGCGCTGGCCAGAACGAGCCTGGAGCTCGGTTCGGATCTCCTCGCCCTCGATTGCGCCCAGCGCGGGCTCGGCATGGTGGAGGACGCGGGGGGCCGCTTCACCCAGGCCCGGGCGCTGACGAACCTGGGGCTCTACGGGCAGGCGGACACCGCGGTGGTGCTATCGCTGGCCCCGAGAGAGGGCAAGCAGGATGCTGAACGGTGGGCGCTCATGGGCTGGATTCGCTTCAAGCGGGGCGCCTACTCCGAGTCGATCGAAGCGCTGCGCCGCGCCCTCATCCTTTCGCCGCGGCATCCCGTGGCCGCCTACAACCGCGCGCTGGCCTTCGCGTGCGCGGGACGCCCGGATTCCGCCGGGGCCCAATACCGCACCGCGATGAGGCATGACGCGGACGGATCGGGTGCCGTGGCGGCCCTCTCGGACATCATCGAGGTGGGCGTCGAGTCGCCGCCGCAGGGCGAAGCTTGTGCGAGAGCGTTCCTGTCCGCTGCGGGCCTGCCCCGCGGCACAGAAGGTGCCCTGGCGCCGTCGGCGCTCTCGAGACTGCGCGGGGTGCTTCCCCGGGCCGCCGCAGCGTGGCCTCCGCTCGGGAGGCTCGCCGGGACGACCGAACCAAGGTGATGCCGGCTGCCGGGCCACGGCCGGCTTGAGCCGGCCACCCGCCCGCCGAATCAGAATCAGATGAACCCCGCGGGACGGATCGGACGGGCCATTTCGCCGCAGAGGAAGGATGGCCTCGACTGTTCCGTCACAACCCGTCGGGACAGGAAGCTAGTCCCGCGGGGCTCGCCCGGACCTCGCGGGACGTGCCCTCGCGGACCGGGTTGAAAGAGGAGGACCCGCCTCCGGCAGCCCCCCTCGGCGTCGAAGCCCCCCCTTTGGCTTCGGGCCGATTACTCTTTGCCAGAGACAGGTCCTTCCACTCGGAAAGACATCCCCCTGGATCGCAAGTGGCGTGCCGGTCGGGCACGCCGCCTCAGTTTTCGCGGAAGTTGATTGCCGGGGCGGGGGATAGGGAGGCAGGGGCCGCGCGGGAGCGGCTCCCGCGGCACGTCACACGGCGGACAGCGGTGTCATCCCGGCGTCACGGTGCGCCGAAAGGTGACGCCTCTACCCCGGTTCGCGCAGCGCCAGGAACGCCCCCGGCAGGTGCGCCACCAGGTCCCCGGCCACCAGCGACTCTTCGCCGAGCTCGTCGCGGGCCAGGTCGCCCGCCAGGCCGTGCAGGAACGCCGCAAGCGAGGCGGCGTCGAAGGCGCTCAGGCCCCGGCCCAGCAGCGCCACCAGCACGCCGGTCAGCACGTCGCCGGAGCCCCCGGTGGCCATGCCCGCGTTGCCGGTGGGGTTGAGCCGCACGCGGCCGTCGGGGGCGGCCACCACCGTCGGGGCGCCCTTGAGCATCACGGTCACGTTCCACCGCTTCGCATGGTCGGTCGCCAGTTCCAGGCGGGCGCGTTCCACCTCCCCGCGGGACAGCCCCGCCAGGCGCGCGAACTCGCCGGCGTGCGGGGTGATCACCACCGGCGCCCCCGCGCGGGCCAGCAGCTCGGTGCGGCCCTCGAAGGCGTTCAGGCCGTCGGCGTCCACCACCATGGGCACGCGGGCCTTCGCCACCAGCGCGCGGGCCAGTTCGGCGGCCTCGGGGTGCCGCGTGAGACCCGGACCCAGGGCCAGCGCGTCGTCGTGCTCCAGCTCGACCAGGATCGCGCCTGCGGCGCGCCCGGTGTGGGTCCTCTCGGCGGACTCGGCGTGCAGCGCGGCAGTGGCCTCCAGCAGCAGCGGCGCCAGCGCCTCGTAGAGCGCGTGCGGCACGCACACGGTCACCAGCCCGGCCCCGGCGCGCAACGCGGCGCGCGCGGCCAGCGCGGGTGCGCCCAGCATCCCGGGCCCGCCGCCCACGATGCGCACGCGACCCATGTCGCCCTTGTGCGCGGTGGGCGCGCGGCGGGGCATGAGTGCCGCGGCGTCGGAGGGCGCGAACGCCTCCAGCCGACGCTCGCCCCCGGGGATGGCCGCCTCGGGGATGCCGATGTCCACCACCTCGACACTCCCGCAGAACGCGCGCCCCGGATGCAGCAGGTGGCCCGGCTTGGGGAACGCGAAGGTGACGGTGAGCTCCGCACGCACCGCGCCCGCCTGCGCCTCGCCGGTGGTGGCGTCCACGCCGGTGGGAACGTCTGCGGCCACGCGGGGCGCGGGAACCGCGTTCATGGCGCGGCAGGCCGCGAGCACCACGCCTTCGAGCGGGCCGCGGGCGCCGGTGCCCAGGATGGCGTCCACCAGCAGCTCCGCCCCCTGGATCTTCTTCGCGTGGCGCGCCAGCGCGGTCTCGTCGGCAACCTCGAAACGGGGCACGCCGGCCTTCTCGAGGCGCGCCCAGTTGGTGCGGTTGGGCCCGGCCAGATCCTTCGCGCGTCCCAGCAGCAGCACCGTGGGGCGGCAGCCGGCCTTCCTGAGATGCCGCGCGGCCACCATTCCGTCACCGCCGTTGTTGCCGCGGCCGCACAACAAGGTCACGGCGCAGCCGCGGGCGGGCTCGAAGCGCGCGCGCAGCGCCGCGGCCACTCCTGCGCCGGCGCGCTCCATCAGGGTGAGAACGGGAACGCCGAGGGTCTCGATGGTGTGCGCGTCGGCGGCGCGCATTTCCTCTGCGGTGAGCACCCGCATGGCGGCAGCCTCCCCCGGGTCAGGGTTCGATCAGCACCACCATCGCCACCGCGTAGTGGTGGGTGTGCGAGAGGGTGACTTCCACGCGCGCCTTTCCGGCCAGCTCCGCCGCCCTTCCCTCCAGGCGGATGGAGGGGCGGCCACGGCCGTCCAGCACGACTTCGACATCGGTCCACCGGGGCGGCACGCCCGGGTTGCGGAGCGCCTTGCTGAGCGCCTCCTTGGCGGCGAAGCGCGCGGCCCACGAGGCGGCGCTGCGCCGGGTGCGGCAGTAGGCGGCCTCGCCCTCGGTGAAGACCTTCCGGATGAAGCGCTCTCCGTGGCCCTGCAGCGCGGAGGCGATGCGGTCGATCTCGACGATGTCCACGCCGATCCGCAGGTCGCGCAAGTCACTTCCCCCCGGGGGCGCTTCCGTTCAGGCGCTCCACCACGTCCAGCAGGTCCCGGATGCCCAGCAGCTCGAAGTCCGCGCCGGAGTGCTGCGTGCCGAAGGTGTCGCCGTAGCGCGCGAAGGCGGTGAGCATGCCGATGCGCCGGGCGCCCACCACGTCGCGCTCCGCCCAGTCGCCCACCATGATGGCCTCGCTCGCCGGCGCGCCCAGCAGTTCCAGCGCGCGCTGGAACGGCTCGGGCGCGGGCTTGCGGAAGCCGGTGTCCTCGAAGGCCACCACGGCGTCGAAGAGGTGCTGGAGCTGGAGATAGGTGAGGCGCATCCACGCCTGCATGCGCGGCGCGTCGGAGACCACCGCCAGGCGCAGGCCGCGCTTGGCCAGCTCGATGAGCGTCTGGTGCGTGTGGGGGTAGACCACCAGCGCGGACTCGCGGGTGCGGCGGTAGCCGATGATGGCCGCCGCCAGCAGCTTGGGGTCGATCTTCCCGAACTCCGTGTGCAGGAACTCGTCGAAGACGCGCTGGTACTCGATCCCCTCGAGCTTGTAGATCTCGTAGATCTTGCGGCGCGCGTCCTCCGCGGGCATGGTCAGCCCGGCGTCGAGCATGGCGTCCACGGCGCCCTGCACCCCGAGGTCCTTCATCTTCATGAAGTCCATCAGGGTGTTGTCCAGGTCGAAGACGATCGCGCGGATCATGGGCGGGTCGCGAGCCTCCCGGCCGGCGTCGCAAAGCCCGACGCGGCCGGCCCGTGTGGGACCGGCCGCGTCGGGCAGGGACAGCCGGACACTACTTGGTCGAGGAGCCGATGTTGCGGCCCATGCTGATTTCGCCGTTGTCGATCCGGAGGTTGAAGCCGCAACCGGGGTTGGTGCACACCCAGGCCTTGTAGGTGATCGGGGCGCCGTCGCGACCGTAGTCCGAGAGCGGCACCAGGGTCCCGTTGTTGCACTTGCGGCAATCGGGGAACTTCAGATCCATGACACCCCCCCTCCCAAGCAGGCAGGAATTCCGATGGTGGCGAGACGCGGCCCTGAGTCTGTGGTAGGACAATTCTCCGGCGCGGCCGGGCAGGTGTCAAGAAAGGAAACGGGACGGGCCTGAAGATACCCTGGGCCCCCGATGCCTGGCAGGGTGCCCCCGGCGCGATGCCTAGCCTCCCCGATGTGCCAGCACGGTGCGCCGGAATTCCCCCGGGGCGGCCAGCTGGGTCCGCACCGCGTCCAGCGGGATCCCGCCCACCAGGCACAGGATCACCGCATTGGTGAACTGGTGCCCCAGCAGCAGCACCCGCGTGCCGGGGGAGAGTGCCGCCAGCTCGTCGAGCAGCGGGGCCACTCTCCGGGCCACGTCGAGCGCCCCTTCGCCCCCGGGGCAATTGGCGCGCACCGGGTCGGTGCGCCACGCGGAGTAGGCGGGATCGGCAGCCAGGTCGGCCTCGAGCACGCCTTCCCAGCGGCCCATGTGGATCTCCGCCAGCCGGGGCTCCTCGGTGAAGCGCACGTCGGCGCGCAGGGCCTCGATCGCGGCGGCGGTCTGGCGGGCCCTCTGCAGCGGGCTCACCCGCGCGGCGTCCACGCGCTCCGTTTCCAGCGAGCCCGCCAGCGCCGCCGCCTGGCGCCGGCCCTCGTCGTTGAGCGGCACGTCGGTGCGGCCCTGGAGACGGTGCACGCGGTTCCAGTCGGTCTGGCCGTGGCGGGCCAGCAACAGGTGAATGGGGTCGGGGTGCACGATCCTCCGGCAGGCCTGCGGGCCTGCCCTGTGGCCTGGTTGCCTTCCCTGCGGCGGCGCGCGCTGTCACGGCCTGCCCGCACGGGGCGGGCGCCGGTTGGGCGCGCGCTTCGGATGACCTATACTGCCCGAGGCTTCCCCGCCTGTCCATGTTTCCGCGCCCGCCGGTGGCTTCCGATGGCTGCCGGCACTCTCCGGAGGGACCCATGTCGGATGCCCGCCAGCAGAAGCTGGCCGATCTGGTGATCAACTACTCGATCGGGCTCAAGCCCGGCGAGAACATCCTCATCGAGACGTTTGACGTGCCCGACGGCCTGGCCATCGAGCTCATCCGCCACGCGCACCAGGCCGGCGGCCGGCCGTACCTGTCGGTGCGCGACGTGCGCCTGACCGGCGAGCTGCTGCGCACCGCCACCGAGGAACAGGTCCGCACCTGGGCCGACTACGACCTGGAGCGCATGAAGAAGATGCAGGCCTACATCGGCCTGCGCGGCGCGCACAACGTGAGCGAGCTCTCGGACGTGCCGGCCGAGAAAATGGGCCTGTACAACAAGCTCTACCAGAACCCGGTGCACCTGGACCAGCGCGTGCGGTTCACGCGCTGGGTGGTGATGCGCTATCCCACCGCCTCCATGGCGCAGATGGCCAACATGAGCACCGGGCGGTTCGAGCAGTTCTACTACGACGTGTGCACCCTGGACTATCGGAAGATGTCCCGGGCCATGGACCCGCTCAAGGAGCTCATGGACCGCACCGACCGCGTGCACGTGAAGGGCCCGGGCACGGACCTGCGCTTCTCCATGAAGGGCATCCCGTCGGTGAAGTGCGACGGGCACATCAACCTGCCCGACGGCGAGCTGTATTCCGCGCCGATCAAGGACACGGTGGAAGGCACGCTGGCCTACAACACGCCGTCGCTGTTCCAGGGGCTCACCTACGAGAACATCCGGTTCACGTTCGAGAAGGGCCGGATCGTCAAGGCCGAGTCCTCGAACAGCAAGCGCATGAACGAGATCCTGGACACCGATCCGGGCGCGCGCTACCTGGGCGAGTTCTCGCTGGGGTTCAACCCCTACATCGTCTCGCCCATGAGGGACACGCTGTTCGACGAGAAGATCGCCGGCTCGCTGCATGTCACTCCCGGCAACGCCTACGAGACCGCCGACAACGGCAACCGCTCCGCGATCCACTGGGACATCGTGCTGATCCAGACCCCCGAGTGCGGCGGCGGCGAGATCTGGTTCGACGACAAGCTGATCCGCAAGGACGGCCGCTTCGTCCTGTCGGAGTTGTCCGGGCTCAACCCGGAGAACCTGGTCGGGTGAAGACGGGGGCGCGGGGGTTGCGCGGGCGCCCTGGAGCCGCGTGGCTGGTCCTGGGGGTGCTGCTGACATGCTCCCCGGCGGCCTCGGAGGCCGCCGATACCCCGTGGGCGCCTCCTGATGCGCCGTGGCGGAAGGGCGGCCCGCTGCTGGAGGAGTTCTCCGCGCAGCGGGGCCGGATCCTCGAGGCCCTCCTCACGGACTCCCGCTTCGCCGATTCGCGCGTAACCGTGACCATGGAACGCCGCCGGGACGGGACCGATGCCTGGATCTTCGTGCTGGGCGGCACGGTCGAGAGCCTGGCGGCGCGGCGCGCGGCGAACGAGGCCCTCCACCAGCTGCCGGATCTCGTCGGCTTCGAAGACCGCCTCAAGGTGGCGCCCATGGTCCCGCGTGAGGACACCGACCTGCGGGACTGGCTGGAGTTGCTCCTCGCGAACCGTTCCGAACTGGTGGCCGACAGCATCCAGGTGGAGGTGCGGGGCGCCAAGGTCCGCCTGTACGGGACCGTCGCGTCCAATTGCGCGCGGGACGTCGCGGAGGACCTGGTGGCCGGCACCCCCGGCGTGGTGGAACTCGAGGACCAGCTGACGATCGTGCCCCGGGTGACGCGCGAGGATTCCCTGGTCGCGCGGGACGCGGAACTGCTCCTCGAAGGCGTGCCCTCCAGGGCCCGGCTCCGGGCGTCCTGCTCGAACGGGGTCGTCACGCTGACGGGATGCGCCACGGGACTGCGCGGACGGTACCTGGCCGGGCGCGCGGTGCGGTGCCTGCCCGGCGCGGTCCGGATCGTGAACGACATCGACCCCTCCTGCGCGACGGTGAACGGCCAGGCGGTTCCCGCCCCCGAGCGGCGCTGAGCGGGAGACTCCCCATGCCCGACCCCGGCCTCCGCTCCCTCCAGATCCGCCCCGGCAACCCGGACTTCATGGACCTGCCCTGGGCGCTGCCGCTGGAAGCGTGGACCGAAGCCTGCGCGCGCACGGTGCAGCTGCCGCGCGGGCTGTCGCGCCACGAGGTGCAGTTCCTGAGTTACGGCGCCGCCGTGTACGTGTGCAAGGAGCTGGGCGAGGGCGGCGCCCGGCGCGAGTACGAGCTGCTCCTCGAGATGGAGGCGAGCAGCCTGCCGTGCGTGAGCCCGGTGGGCCACGCCACGGTGGGGCGGGAGAACGGAGACGCCGCCAGCGTGCTCATCACCCGCTTCCTGGACGGCTCGCACCCCTACCGCAACCTGTTCCAGAACCCCGGGCTGGAGCGCTACCGGGAGCGGCTGCTCGACGCCATGGCCGGGCTGGTGGTGCGGCTGCATGTGGGCGGTGTCTTCTGGGGCGACTGCTCGCTGTCCAACACCCTGTTCCGCCGCGACGCCGGCCGCCTGGGCGCGTACATGGTGGACGCCGAGACCTCCGAGATCCACGAGCAGCTCTCTGACGGTCAGCGCCGCCTGGACCTCATGATCCTCGAGGAGAACGTCACCGGCGACCTGATGGACCTGTCCATGGCCACCGAGCTCCCGCGGGCGCTGCAGCCGGAGGAGACCGGGCCCAGCATCGTGCGCCGCTACGAGGGCCTGTGGAGCGAGATCACGCGCGAGGTGGTGATCGTGGCGGGGGAGAGCTGGCGTATCCAGGAACGTGTGCGCGCGCTCAATAAGATGGGCTTTTCCGTGGGCGAGATCGAGTTGGTCCCGACCGGCGACGGAGACCGGCTGCGGGTGCGCACCGTGGTCACCGACCGGGACCACCACCGCCACAGTCTGCACGACCTCACCGGGCTGGTGGCGCAGGAGCGCCAGGCCGAGCTGATGCTCAACGAGATCCGCGAGACGCAGGCGCACCTCGCGCGCGAGTTGAACCGGAGCGTGCCGCTCTCGGTGGCCGCGTTCCGCTGGCTGACGGGCTCATGGGAGCCCGCGCGCGAGCGGCTCACCCCGCTGGAGACCGAGGACATGGACGCCGCGCAGCACTACTGCCAGGTGCTGGAGAACAAGTGGTACCTGTCGGAACAGGCACGGAAGGACGTGGGGCTGGAGCGGGCGCTGGAGGACTACCTGGAGAAGGTCGGGGCTGAGCGGGAGCCGAACTCGGGCCCGTGATCGATCCGGGGTGTGCGCGCCCGGGTTTGACACAAGTAAAGCAAATAACCACAACACATTACACAACAAGAACGTGTTGCGGCCAGTCCCCCTAGGCTGGTTGCGACTGCCGATGATGTATCGCCAATTACTTGCACGAGTATGTATTGACATTTCTTACTCGTCCATGTATTGTGGGGGCATAGGGAGGAGGATTCCGTGGCCACGAAGAAGACCGATGTTCGCGAACATGCCAGGGAACTGGCGAAACTCGGCGCCCGGAAGGGGGGCCATGCCCGCGCCGCGGTCCTGACCGCGCCGGAGCGTCGGGAGATCGCGAGGAAAGCAGTCCTGGTGCGGTGGAGGAAGCAGAAGGGCGAGTCCTACCAGCCACCGCAGGACCCCGGGCCTGCGAGGGCGCCCGCGAGCGACGACGGCCATCCCTCGTCGCGCGTCGGCGGGATCCCACGCTCCCTGTTTCAGGGCAAGCTGCTGGTCGGTCACCTCCAGATCGAGTGTCACGTGCTCAGTGACGGAACCCGCATCTTCGCACCGGCCGAGGCCTCGGCGCCGGTGCACGGCGTCCCCGGGCTGGTCAACTTGAGGACCTTGCTGGCCCGGGTGCCCCCCTCGCCGGAGAGGCCCGGGGCCGTCCCCGAGGTCACCTTCATGGTCCCGGGAGGCCAGTCTCCCAGCCGCGGTTACGAAGCGTCCTACCTGGTCGAGGTTGCCGCGGCCTACGTGGATGCCAGGGACGAGGGGCGGCTCAAGGCGGACCAGGAGAGCCTGGCGAAGCATGCGGATGCCATCACGCGCTCCCTGGCCAGGCTGGGCATCGTGGCGCAGATCGATGCCGCCACGGGGTTCGAGCAGGTGCGCCTGAAGCGCATGCTGCAGCTCGAACTCCAGGCCTTCATCGCCCGCGACCTCCAGGAGTGGGCGCTCACGTTCCCCGAGGAGTTCTGGTCGGAGTTGGCGCGCCTCGAGGGGATTCGCTACGCGCCCCGCTCCCGCCCGCTTCGCTGGGGAAGCTACGTGATGCTGTTCGTGTACGACGCCATCGATCAGGACGTGCAGAGCCGGCTCAAGGTCAGCAGGCCCGACCTGCACGTGCGCGCCGATCACCTCCGCTGGCTCGAGGAATTCAGCAAGGAGCATCTGAACCGCCACCTCCGGAAGGTCGCGGAGACGATGAGCCAGTGCCGGAACCTGGCCGAGTTTCAGTCGAAGATGGACCGGGTATTCCGGAGGGACTTCGCGGAAGTCGGATCCACCTCCGCGGAGTGATGCCGGCGCGCGGCGTCCGAATGGGACGTCACGGGGCCGGTGCGAAGACGGGAATGCGGCCGGGCGGGGATTCCGTCCCGGTGCGCCGTCCCGGCAAGAGCTTCCAAGGGAGATCTCATGATCCAATTGAAGTCATTGCTGCTGGCGTGCTGCTCGGTGCTGCTTCTCGCGGGATCCGCAGACGCCCAGTTGTTCGGACAGATGGGGCCGCCGGGCGGCATGGGCCAGGGGCGCAGACTCCTGGGCGCCTACATGACCGGCGGATCCGGTGACATGGAATTCAGCGCCGAGTTGCGAGGCAATTCCGGGTCCCGGTCCACCGTGGGCCTCGCCGCGAGCACGATCCACAGTACGTTCGGCATGCAGGCGGATCTCCGCGGGCCGCTCGACCCGGCCGTGACTCATATGAGAGGCAGGAACCCATGAAGACCAGATCGCTATTCATCGCCCTGGGCCTGGTGGCTGTAGTCGCCGGCCTGGCCGCCGCCTACGTCATGCGTGGCGGGACCCTGGGCCCGATGCACCACTACGTCATGTTGCCGGCGGGCACGCTGGGGCACGTACGGCTCGATGCGCCGGTTTCCAGCGAAACCGGCCGCGTGGGCGACGCGGTCAGCGGGACGCTCACCACGGCACTCTCGGTGAGCGACACCCTGGCCCTGCCCGAAGGGACCCGCGTCACCGGCGAAGTGACTTCCGTCTCGGCCACCGGGCGCGGCACGCACAAGGCCTCGGTGGGCCTGCGATTCCAGCGCATGGAGCTGGCCGACGGTCAGCGCATCGAAATCGCGGCTCGCCCCTTCTTCCTGGAAGCCGGCGGGGAGACGACCCGTGACATCGCTCTGATCGGCGGGGGCACGGTGCTGGGTGGTGTGGTCGGCAATCTCGCGGGCAACACCCTGGTGGGCGCGGCGGTGGGAGCTGCGGCCGGCACGGGGGCGGCGCTGCACACGCGGGGCGACGCCGTGGTGCTGGGCCAGGGCACGGTCCTGCGCATGAAGCTCCAACAGCCGGTCCGGGTGGAGGTGCGGAAGGCGCCGAAGACCGATACGTAGGGAACACCGGCAATGCCGGTGGCACAGGTGATCAACCGCGGCCGGCGCGATCCTCGGATCGCGCCGGCCGAAACGAAAGGAGAAGGAATGAAACGGCTGTTGCTGATTCTCACCCTTGCGCTGTTCGTGGCGGGGTGCAACGACGTCCCGAGCGCGCGGGTGCGCAACCGGCTCCCCGGCAAGGTCAATGTCTCGTTCCAGCCGACTTCGGGGAACACGCTCAACATCAATGACGTCGCTCCGGGCACGGTCTCCGGCTACATCGACGTGCCCGAAGGGATGCTGCGGATTCACGCATCCACCAGCGGCACCAACCCGGACGACGTGAACCACACCTTTGTGAAGGGCAACAGGTACACGGTGCAGGTGGATACCGGCGCGACGCCGTCGATGACAGTGATCCAGGACTAGACTGGCCTACCCCACCCTGACCGCACCGCCATCCGCCAGGATGGTGGTGCCGGTCATGTATCCCGCCACGTCGGAGAGCGCGACCAGGATCACCCGCGCCAGCTCCTCGGGCGCACCGATGCGCTTGAGCGGGGATTCCTCGGCCCAGGCCCGGAAGATCTCCTCCGGGTCCACGCCCATCTCCTTCGCGCGGTGGTCGGAGAGCTCGGTGAGCCGCTCGGTCCTCACGATCCCGGGCAGCACCGTGAGCACGCGCACGCCGCGGCCGCCCATCTCGCGCGCGGCATCGCGCAGAAACGCGGTGGCGGCGGCGCGCAGCGCGTTGGAGGTGCTGAGCGACTCGATGGGCTCGCGCACGCTGCGGCTCTGGATGGACACGAACGCCGAGCCCGGCTGCAGCAGCGGCGCGGCGGCGCGCAGCATGCGCACCACGGAGAGGAACGTGCCGTCGAAGGCCTGCTGCCACTGCGGGTCGGTGATCTCCATGGCGCGCCCCGGGGGCGGACCACCGGTGTTGGCCACCCAGCCGTGAAGTGCGCCGAATGCCTCGCGCGCCGCCGCGCCCACCAGGTCGGCGCCCTGCGGTGTGGAGAGATCGGTGGCCACGCCGGCGATACGCTGCTCCGGGGCGGCCCAGCCGCGCAGACGGTCCACGGCGGCCTCCACGGACTCAGCGCGCCGCGCGTGCACCAGGACGTGCGCGCCCGCCTCCACCAGCGAGCGGGCGGTGGCGAAGCCCATGCCGTGTCCCGCGCCGCACACCACGTAGTGTCGACCGCGCCACAAATCGTTCCACGCAAAACCGCCTCCGCCTCCGCCACCGCTGCCCGCACCCGCGCTTCCGCCGCCCGCCCCAGCGTTTCCGCTGCCCGCCGCCGCGCTTCCGCTGTCCCCCGCACTCCCGCCGCCTCCCATACCGCCGCCCCTTCCACTCGTGCTCACAGGATCTCCCTCTCCCGGCTGGGGTCGTCGTCCGGCACCCGCGTCAGGAACTCGTCCACGCGTCCGCCGATCAGGTCGCGGGCGCGGCGGAACACCTCGAGCTTCTCCGGTTGCGACGGCAGGATGCTCGCGCGCCCCACCGGGTCCGGTATGTTCCAGTGGTAGGTGTGTCGCGTGCCCTTGATGGTGGGGCAGTCCGCCTCGGCCTCCGCGCAGGTGGTGATGACGAAGTCGAAGGGGCCGCTGACCTCGCGCACCGACTTCGTCTTCGCGCGCGACATGTCCGCACCCACCTCGCGCATCACCTTGACGGTGAGCGGGTGCAACTGGGTGGGATGCGTGCCCGCGCTCAGCGCCTCGAACCGGTCGTCCGCCCACAGGCGCAGCCAGGACTCGGCCATCTGGCTGCGGGCGGCGTTCCCGACGCAGATGAAGAGAACCCGGAGCTTGCTCATAGGCTCAATCATTGCAGATGGGGGAGGGGCCGCCAAGCACTTGCGGGGCCGCGCCGCGGGCGGTTCCGGAGGCCGGGCCCCCCGGGGGTGTGCGCGGGGGGCTCCGGCGGGGGTTCGCCGGTCCGCCGAATTCGGGTACGCTCCGGGCCATGGAAGCCGAAACCAGGCCGGGACGAGTGCTCGTGATCGGGGACGTGCACGCCTGCGCGTCGGAATTGGAGCGCCTGCTGGAGGTTCTGGCCCCCGGGGACGGCGACCGGGTGATCTTCGTGGGTGACCTGGTGGACCGCGGTCCCGACATCCGGCGGGCTTTCGAGCTGGTGCGCTCGGTCCGGGGTGAGTTGGTACTGGGCAATCACGAGGACAAGCTGCTGCGCTGGCGGGACGGCCGGCCGGGGGAGCACGGGACCACCGTCCGGCTGGCGCCGCATCACAAGTTGACCGTGGAGGCGCTGCGCCCCGAAGACTGGGTCACCATGGAGTCGGCGCGCCCTTTCGTGGAGCTTCCGGAGCACGACACCCTGGTGGTGCACGGGGGCCTGCGGCCGGGGGTTCCGCCGTCGGAGCAGGATCCCTACGACCTGTGCCGGCTGCAGTGCGTGGGACCCACGGGGCGGAGGCGGAAGATGGGTACGGAGGGCGCGTGGTTCTGGGCGGAGCGTTGTGACTATCCCGGCCGGGTGGTGTATGGTCACACGGTGTTTCGCGAGCCGCACCGCGTGGGGCGCACGCTGGGAATCGACACCGGCTGCTGCTTCGGCGGCTGTCTCACCGCGGTGGAGCTTCCCGGGGAGCGGCTGCACCAGGTGAAGGCGGAGCGCAACTATGCGTGGGAGATGCTGCAGGAGTTCTACCCGATGCGCGCCGAGGCGGTGCGCCGCAGGTTCGGCCTGGACCAGGCGGGCGAGCGGCGGGAGCCGGCGGAGTCGCGGTCGGGAGGGGCCGGCGGAGAGGAAACGACGCACCACGACGAGGGGGACCGGGAATGAGGAACGCAGCCGCCGTGGCGGTCGTGGTGATGTGCGCGGTGCTGCTGGGCCCGCGCGTGGCCGCCGCGCAGTACGACGAGGCTCCCCGCGACACCACGCTGCGCGCCATGGCCCGCGAGCGCATGCGCACGGCGCCCCGCGAGGTGCGGCCGTCGCGCTGGAACGTGGGCGCCTCCCTTGCGCTGGGCATTCCCACCGGGGAGTTCAAGCAGCATGTCCGCACCGGCTTCGGGCTGCTGGGCCAGGGCGTGTACCGGCTGGATCCGGCCGGCTGGCTGGGGCTGCGGGTGGAGGGCGGAGTGCTCATCTACGGCAGCGAGCGCTACCTGGCGCCGCTGAGCACCACCGTGGGTCGCGTGACGGTGCAGGTCACCACCACCAACAACGTCGGCCTGCTGGGCGTGGGCCCGCGGCTGGGCGTGCCGCGCGGCGCCCTCCGGCCCTACGTGGACGGCTCGCTGGGACTGGGGTACTTCTTCACCAATTCCGGCGTGGAGGGCGTGGACGGTTACCTGTTCGCCAGCGACAACAACATGTCGCACGTCTCTCTGAACTGGGGCCTCGGCGGCGGGGTTGATATCCCGCTGGGCCAGGGCCCGCGGGGCGTGCACCTGGACCTGTCGGCGCACTACCGCAGCCACGCCAGCGCGAAGTACCTGCCCCGGGGCGGCATCGTCGAGGATGGCCAGGGCAACGTGGTGCTCAATGCGGTGGAGAGCCGGGCCGACCTGGTGATGGTGAGCGTCGGAGTGGCGGCCGGTGTGAGGTAGGGGTGGCGGGGACCCGGCGGGCGTGAACGCCCGCCCTACGCAAACGCATCCAGCTGCTTCGGTCCCTTCCCGGTCAGAGGATTCGCCCCCGGCTTCTCCGCATCCGCCTCGGCGCCCTCCGGGGCCCCGGCCTCCGTCACTCCCGGCTTGTCCCCGTCCCCCTTCGGCGGCCCCAGCGTCTCGCCCTTGAGCAGGCGGTCCATCTCCTCGCCGTCCAGGATCTCGCGCTCCACCAGGCTCTTCGCCAGCAGGTGCAGTTTGTCCTGGTTGGCCTTCAGGAGCTCCAGGGCGCGCTGGTAGCAGCCGTCCACGATGCCGCGCACCTCCTCGTCAATCAGCTCGGCGGTGCGGTCGGAGTAGTCCTTGTGGGTGGCGATCTCGCGGCCCAGGAAGACCATCTCGTCCTTCTTGCCGAAGGTGAGGCTGCCCAGCTTCTCGCTCATGCCCCACTCGCAGACCATCTTGCGCGCCAGGCTGGTGGCGCGCTCGATGTCCTGCGCGGCGCCGGTGTTGAGCTGGTCGTAGACGATCTTCTCGGCGGCCCGCCCGCCCATCGCCGACGTGATGTAGGTGATGAGCTGCTCGCGCGACTCGTTGTGGCGCTCTTCGTTCGGCAGGTAGGAGGTCACGCCCAGCGCGCGGCCGCGCGGGATGACGGTCACCTTGTGCACCGGCGTGCTGCCGGGCAGCAGCCAGGTGACCAGCGCGTGGCCGGCCTCGTGGTAGGCGGTGGCCAGCTTCTCCTTCTCGGTCATCACCAGGCTCTTGCGCTCGGTGCCGAGCATCACCTTGTCCTTGGCGTCCTCGAAGTCGCGCATCGAAACCTTCTTCTTGTTCCGGCGCGCGGCCAGCAGGGCCGCCTCGTTGACCAGGTTGGCCAGGTCGGCGCCCGACATTCCGGGCGTGCCCTTGGCGACCACCTCCAGCTTCACGTCGTTCTCGAGCGGGATGTTGCGCGCGTGCACCTTGAGGATACCCTCGCGCCCGCGGACGTCCGGCCAGTCCACCACGATCTGCCGGTCGAACCGGCCCGGGCGCAGCAGCGCCGGGTCCAGCACGTCCGGACGGTTGGTGGCGGCGATGACGATCACGCCCACCGAACCCTCGAAACCGTCCATCTCCACCAGAAGCGCGTTCAGGGTCTGTTCCCGCTCGTCGTTGCCACCGCCGAGGCCCGCGCCGCGCTGACGGCCCACGGCGTCAATTTCGTCAATGAAAATGATGCAGGGGGCGCTCTTCTTGGCGTTCTCGAACATGTCGCGCACCCGGGCCGCGCCCACGCCCACGAACATTTCCACGAAGTCGGAACCGGAAATGGAGAAGAAGGGCACCTTGGCCTCGCCGGCGATGGCCCGGGCCAAAAGCGTCTTGCCCGTGCCGGGAGAACCCACCATGAGCACGCCCCGGGGGATGCGTCCGCCCAGCTTCTGGAACTTGGAAGGATCGCGCAGGAAATCCACCAGTTCGGACACTTCCTCCTTGGCCTCGTCGCAACCCGCCACGTCGGCGAAGGTCACGGTATTGTTGTTCTCGTCCATCATGCGCGCCCGGCTCTTGCCGAAGGAGAAGGCGCCGCCCTTGCCGCCGCCTTGCATCTGGCGCATGA
>JACRLI010000027.1 GCA_016235265.1 Candidatus Eisenbacteria bacterium | reverse complement strand
GGGCTTGCTGGGCAGGGCTCTCACGGTGAGCGAGGTCCTGGGGCGGAGGTTGTTCCCCTCCCGGGTGGGTCTGCCGGAGACGCTGGAGAGGTACTACCGCAGGACAGTGAAGACTCCAGCCCTGGGGGTGAACCGGACGCACCGGCTCAGGTACGCGGACTGAGGCTGTCGAAGCGGGAAAGTGAAGCGGGGAGCCATTGGGCTCCCCGCCAGACACATTCTTCGAAGCACAACCTGCCGCACCGATATCAGCCCCCGGCCGGCGCCGCGCCGGTTCCCTACCGCGCCGACATCAGCCCCCGGCCGCCGTCAATGGCCAGCGTCGCTCCGGTCACCCAGGCGGAGTCCTTCGAGCACAGGTGCAGGATGGCGGCGGCGATCTCCTGCGGGGTTCCCACGCGGCCCAGGGGGTGGGTGGCCTTGCCACGTTCCAGGAACGCCTCGTAGTCGGCCACCGCGCTGGTGACGGTGTGGAGCTCGGTGCGCACCACGCCCGGGTTCACCGCGTTCACGCGGATGTTGTGCGGGGCCATGTCCAGCGCCGCGCAACGGGTGAACATGTCCACGGCCGCCTTGCTCACGCAGTAGGCCAGCAGGTTGGCGTAGGGGCGATAGCTGGTCACCGAGGAGACGTTCACAACGGCCGCGTCGCGCCCCTCCCGCAGCAGCGGCGCCAGCGTCTGGGTCAGGTGAAACAGCCCGCGGACGTTGGTGTTCATCTGGCGGTCCCACTCCTGGAGCGGCGTGTCATAGACGGATCCGCCGCCCAGCACCCCCGCGGCGTTCACCAGGTAATCCAGGCGGCCGAACTCCTGCTTCACCCGGGCCGCCCACGCGGTCGCCGCGGCCTCGTCGCGCACGTCGCCTTCCAGCTCCAGCGCCTTCACGCCCTTCCCGCGGACCGCGATCGCCGTCTCCTTCAGCCGGTCCGCGCGCCGGCCGGTGAGCGCCACGTGCGCGCCCTCGGCCGCGAATGCCAGCGCCGTGGCGCGGCCGATCCCGCTGGTCGCCCCGGTGACGAACGCGACCTGGTCCTTGAACCGCATGGCTTTACCCCTGTGGAATGTGGTGGATGGAGGAATGGAATCGGGGCCGAGTGTAGCGGTGGAGAGAGAACTCGGAAAGCGCGGCCCTGGAAAGGGAACTCGGAGGGCGCGGCGGTGGGAAGGGACCTCGGAAAGCGCGGCGGTGGGAAGGGACCTCGGAAAGCGCGGCGGCGGGAAGGGACCTCGGAAAGCGCGGCGGTGGGAAGGGACCTCGGAAAGCGCGGCGGTGGGAAGGGACCTCGGAAAGCGCGGCGGTGGGAAGGGACCTCGGAAAGCGCGGCGGCGGAGGGCAGCCCTCGTCGTGGCGAGTGTCACCCCCGCCAGGCGGCGGGCCCGGAAACGAAACCGGCGTCGCGCCGGGCAGGCGCGGACGCCGGTGTGGAGACGCGCCGCCGGACGGAGCGGAGGCGCAGGGCCCTCAAGGGCCCGGGCCCGGAGACCCTCCGAGGGCGCACGGAGGTGCAGTTCGGTGCGCCCTGACGTGCCAGCGGAGAAGTCTCCGGCCCCGGGAACGGGCCTCGGCTCCCGGTGGCGGGCCTAGAGATTCCCGCCGCCTCAAGAGCGCGGCCCAAAGAGAGGGCCGGAGAAAATAGAGGATCGGCGCCGTCCTACCTCTACCCCGCTCCCCGAAGGGCTCGGGGTGGACCCCTCCCGATAGGTCCGACGCCGATCTTTTTGTGCCGGGCCAGCAAGGTCCCGCTACCGGTGTTGCCAGGCTCGCGGGGACGCCAGCTCGGGCTTTCCTGAAAATCTGGCGCCTCTCTGCCTCTACCCCGGGCCCCCACATCAGTCCATGTGGAGATGGACTGATGTGAGGGCTTCGGAGCGGACCCCTCCCGACAAAGTCGGCGCCAAGTCCGTTTGGTTGACTACCTGCCCCCTGAGAGCGAGTAGGAACCGAAATCTGCTATCACACTATCGCATGGCGCGTGCCAACTGGCGATGCCAGGGGCAATTCTGAACATCGCCACCATTGCATGATGTCAAACTGTTGGTATATATAGACTTGCTCGGTCAGGGCGATAGGTCGGTTCGGGCTGCGAGCAACGCTGGATTGCCGGACCGGAGGCCTGGATGGATACCAACGACTCACCATTAGGTTTACATTTGACGTAACTCGCTGCTGCGCAAAAAGAAAGAGGGGTGGGTCATGGTGACCCACCCCATGCTTCCGAAGTATCCAGCCGATCAGCCGTCGAGGCTCACCGAAGCCAGCTTGCGCGCCAGCGTCTTGCGGGTGATGCCCAGCGAGCGCGCCGCGGCGCTCTTGTTGCCCCCGTGGCGCCGCAGCGCCTCGGACACCGACTGCATCTCCATCTCGCGCAGCTGCGTCTTGAGGCCCACGTGGTCGGCGCCGCCGGTCCACACCTTGCGGCGAACGTCGGCGCTGAGCAACTCCGGCGTCAGCTCTCCGCCCGACTGGACCCGCGCCACCAGGTTCTCGACCTCGCTCTCCAGTTCACGGACGTTTCCCGGCCAGTCGTACTGGGTGAGCGCCTGCAACAGCCCCGGGTTCACGGTGAAAGTCCGGTGGTGCTTGTTGGCGTAGTAGGTGAGCAGGTGCTCGGCGAGCAGCCGCACGTCCTCCCGCCTCTCGCGCAGCGGCGGCAGGTGCACGTACATGCCCTTGAGCCGGTAGTAAAGGTCCTTGCGGAACCGACCGGCCTCCACCTCCGTGCGCAGGTCGCGGTTGGTGGCGGCGATGATCCGGATGTCCACCTCGCGGGTGGTGCGGCCGCCGACCGGTTTAATGGTCTGCTCCTGCAGCAGCCGCAGCAGCTTCAGCTGCAGCCGGGGCGTGAGCTCGCCCACTTCGTCAATGAAGAACGTGCCGCCGTCTGCCGCGAGCACCAGGCCTTCCTGGTCGCGGATGGCGCCGGTGAAGGCCCCGCGCACGTGGCCGAACAACTCGCTCTCGGCGATGCCCTCGGGGAGCGCGGCGCAGTCCAGCACCACGAACGGCTTGTCCCAGCGGTCGGAGAGCGCGTGGATGGAGCGCGCGAACATCTCCTTGCCCGTGCCAGTCTCACCCTCGAGCAGCACCTTCGCCGAGGTCTCGGCGCAAACGCGCAGGTCCGCCAGCACGCGCTGGTCGAGCGTGAGGAACCCGGCCAACTGCTGCTGGGAGGTGAGCTTGGGCGCGTCCTCCTCGACCGCGTTGGGGCCGAAGCGGCGCACGAACAGCCCGCGGGTGCGCTCGATCTCGGACAACTCGAAGTCCACCTGCCGCACCAGGTGGTCCATACCGAGCCGCATAAAGAGGTTGCGCGCTTCGAACAGCGAGCTCTTCTCCTCCCCGGTCATGCGCTGGTGCTCGGGGTGCCGGACCAGGAAGCCGCCGAGCGACTTGAGCGTGAATGCCAGCTCCAGGCGGGCCTCCACGCGGACCAGCGTGTGCACCGAGAGGTCGAAGCTGCGGCGCGCCGCGCCGCGGTCGCCCAGGAGCAGTTGCGCCTCGCCGCGCGCGCGGTAGGCGGCGCCGACTTCGATGGGGTCCATGATCCGCGTGCCCACCTCGATGGCGGCGTGGGCGTGCTCGATGGCCTCGCGCGGCTGGTTCAGCGCCACGCAGGCCTGCGCCAGGCGCCGCTCCACCTCGGCCGTCACGTCGCCCGCGGGCGCGTGCAGCCGGGCGATGGCGAGCCCGCGCTGGTAGTGGCTGAGCGCCTCCTGGGTCGCGCCCTGCTCGCACAGCAGGTCGCCCCACACTTCCTCGGCGATCGCCTCCTCGCGGGCGTGCCCCCGGGGCCGCGCGATGTCCAGCGCGGCCTGCAGCTGGGCGAGGGCCACCGGGAAGTCGCGGATCTGCAGCGCCAGCATGGCGAGGGCGATGTGCGCGCGCGCCTGGTGCAGCGGGAACGCCGCGGTCAGCTCCCTGCCGCGTTCGAGGGCCGTCTGCGCGTCGCTCCAGTTGCCGGCGCGAACGTGCGCGTAACCCAGGTTGAGCAGCCAGGTACCCAGCTTGTCGTCGAGGTGCAGGTCTTCCGCGATGGCGATGGCGCGGGCGAGGTGGTCCAGCGCCAGGGTCCACTGGGCGCGCTGCACGAACAGCACGCCGAGGTTATTGTGCGCCACCGCCCGGCCGCGGGCGTCGGGGGCGTCCCATTCGTAGAGATGCAGCGCGGCGCGGTAATGCCGCTCCGCGTCCTCCGCGTTGCCCAGCCGGTAGTGCACCGCTCCCAGGCGGGAGTGGCAGCGCGCCAGCAGTGCCGGGTCGTCGAGCGGCTTGAGGAGAAGGAAGGCCTCTTCGCCCGCCTCGAGCGCGCGCGAATACTCGCCGCGCACGCGGTCCACGCGGCAGCGCACCAGCAGCGTCGCCGCGCGCACCCTCGGGTCCGTCCCCAGTTCGCCGCGGGACTCCAGCGCGTCGCAGGCCGCCCACGCGCCGTCGAAGTCACCCCGCAGGATGGCTTCTTCGGCGCGCAGGAGGTCCTGCGGCAATACGCCGGTTTCCGCGTCGGCTCGGAAGGGCTCGGGCAGACTCATGGGCTCTTGTCCGTGCCAGGCCCGTTACCGGACCTGCACCGCCACGTGGATGAAGGTCCGCAGCGCCATCAGCCAGAGGCTGAATCCGCGTTCGCCGGGCAGCATCACGACCTTGGGAGCGTGAATGCCCGGTGCGGCGGGCGGCGTGCTGGGACTGCTGATTCCGATCTGCGGGGTGCGCGGACGGATCGACGTCACGCCAGGACCCGGGATGCCATGCCCGTCGCCCTTGCCATCGTCGGGATCGTCCGGACCACCCTTGGTCGAAATCGTGGTCCCGGGTGCGGTCGGTTCAGTTCCTGCGGCGCATGGGGAGGGGAGATACGTTAGCAGGAAGCTGACCGAGAACACCGCCAGGAGAATCCACATCGGAATCCCGGCCTGGGTGATACGTGTGTGTCTCATGGTCCGGTCACCTTCTTGCTGTCGGGCGAAGGCGCTTCGTGGAAGTCGCGAACCGGAATTCTCCACAATTCCGGCGACGTGCTGCGCGTTGCCTCCGCAGCGGGCCGCGCGCCGCGCGGCCATCCCGACACATTTGGAGAAATTCACTGCGACCCGAGGGCTGAGTTGTCCTCAAGCTGATGTTAATCGTAAGCGGGCCTGCAAGCGGTGTCAACGCGAGTTTCTGCTGGGGGTTCGCCGGACGGTGCCCGGGTCGGCATGGCCGCCCGGGGAGGGGCTCCGGGCGGCCACGGGCCTAACGGCCAGGGCTCGGCGGGGCCCCTCCAGTGTCGCGCGGGCCGTGGGCCCGGCTTCCCGGTCCCGGGAACCCGAAGATCCCGTGATGGCGCCGGCCATGACGCGGGGCAAGCTTTTGCAGCTTCTCGAGTTGGGCCGGGCTGAGCACCCGGGCCAGCGCCGCGTCCAGGGAGTCCTGCCGCGATGAGAACATCGGTTCGACGACCTTCCGCAGACGCTCGATCCTGCTCCGGTGCTCGTGGAACAGTGAGTCCACCGCAGTGCGCTGCCCCGCGGTAAGAGAGAGCTCCCTCTGAAGCCGGTCCATGAGCCGGCCCTCCATGCGCTCGGGCCGGCCGCGCAGGAACCCGTACTCCCACGCCAGCCGGTCGAGCAGCACGCCGCCCACCAGGCCGACCAGCAGAAGCAGCCCCATGATCAGCAGAGCGGTGCGCAACTCCAGCGTACGCCTCATGGGCGGGCCTCCTTGGGCGGCGCGCCGCCAAACTGGTCCTCGGGCAGCGGCAGGTTCGACAGCATCCATTGCTGCCGCGCGTCGGAGGACTGCAGGGCGAGCTCGTCCCATGCGCCCGCGGCGGACAGCCGGCCCGCGGGCGGGACGCTCAACAGCTGCCACAGCGCGAGCACGATCGCGAGCCCGGCCGCGACGCAGCCCGCGCGGAGCCAGCCCGCCGCCGTGTCGTGCCGCCGGTCCACGCGGCGGGCGATCCCGGGCCACGCGAGGACGTGGGCGGTGTCCGCGACCGGGAGCTCCGCCACCGCGCGCCGCATCGCGCCCCACGCCGACAGCGCTTCGTCACATTCCGGGCAGGCCTGGACGTGCGCCATCACCGCCGCCGAGGCGGCCGCATCGAGCCGTCCGTCGAAGTGGTCCTGGAGCTGCTCCAGGTCACACGCCACGGGTCGCATGCTCACTCCCGCTCCTCCCGGAGCGCCGGGCCCAGCGCGGCGCGCAGGCGCTCGCGGGCCCGCAGCAGCCTGGACCGAACTGTACCGACCGGGATTTCCATGATTTCTGCGATCTCCTCGTACGAGTGCCCGCCCGCCTCCCGCAGCAGGAAGCAATCGCGGAACTCCGGCGGCAGGCGGTCGATCTGGGCGCGCAGCAGTCGCGCCAGCCAGGGATCGCTCGCGGGTCTCTCCGAGGCGGCCAAGTCGGCGCGCTCGTCGAGCGGCCGGCCGTCCTCCGCCTCCAGCGCGTCCAGCGAGCGCGGCGCCCGCTTGCGCCGCCGCAGCGCGTCGCGCGCGCGGTTGAGCGCGATGCGCGTCACCCAGGTCCCGATTTCCGAATCGCTGCGAAAGTCTCCCAGGCCCCGGAAGACGGAGACGAAGGTCTCCTGCACCACGTCGTCCGCGACGTCGCGGTCGCGCACCAGGGCGCGCACCACGCGGGTCACGGGAAACACCAGCGTGTCGTACAGGGCCCGGAAGGCATCCGGATCGCCCTGCCGGGCGGCGGCGATCAACTGCGGGTCCATCGAGGCGATCGGACACTCTCCGGATGGGGTGGGCAGCACGGACCGCCGGACTCGTTCACGGGCGGCCCGGCGCCCCCCGATTCCCCGCGGGCGCCGCCCCGGTGCGGGATGGGCCCCTGGGCGGGTGTGAGCCCGCCCAGGGGCGACGGGGGCCCCGGTCCGACCCACCGGGGGATCCCCCACCACCTCCGATCGCCGGACCACGGGCACGTGACCGTCGATCGGACGTTGGACGTCGAGTTGCCGGGGGAAGTTCCCGGCGGTCGGGGAACTTCATGCCCCCATGGTACGTCCATTGGACGCCCGCCGGACACTGGTTCAAAGAGGGGGCAACGGTTTGCGGAGGGGTCACGTCCTAGGGTAGAGTTCACCAATCCATCCACTATCGGCGACGCCTCGTGCCCGGGCCGCCAGCGAGCCCACGTTCCCGGGATCACCCTCCTGCGCCGCCGCACCGGGAAGGCAGGCCATTGAATACCAGCCATCGCTTCGTATCGAGCTTCTGCGCGCTCCTGGCCTATGCCGCCCTGACCGGGCCGGCCCGGGCGCAGGCTCCCGCGGACACCCTGGACCTCGACACGTGCATCCGGATCGCCCTCCAGCGGCAGCCCTCGTTGCGCTCCGCCGAGGCTTCCTACGACGCCGCCCGCGCGCGGGCCGGCCAGGCGCTCTCGGGCGCCCTGCCCCGGTTGAGCGCCGATGCCGACGTGAGCCGCAGCGGGGCGGGCGTGGCCGGCGGCGGCGAGTCGGGCGCCACTTCCTACTCTTCGGGGTTCTCCCTGCGCCAGAGGGTGTTCGACCTGGGCGTGACCACGGGATCCATCCGCGCCGCGCGCAGCAACGCCAACGCGGCGGAGGAGAATGCCCGCGCCGCCCGGCTGGACGTTTCGCAGACGGTGGCGGAGACCTATTTCGGGCTGCTCAAGACGCGCCGCCTGGTGGAAGTGGCCCGGGCGGCGCGCGACGCGCAGGAGGCGCACTTCAAGCAGGCGCGGGCGTTCTTCACCGTGGGAACGCGGCCCAAGTACGACGTCACCAAGGCCGAGGCGGACCTGACCTCGGCCGAGCTGGACCTCATCAAGGCGCGCAACGACGAGCGCCTGGCGGCCGTGGCGCTGGCGCACGCGCTGGGCTTCGAGGAAGGCACGCCCCCGCCCATCCGCGACGTGCAGGCGGAGGACATCGCGGAGGCGGACGCGCGCGCCAGCCTGGACGAGGCGGAGCGCGGCCGCCCGGACCTGCGCGCGGCGCAGCAGCGACTGCGCGCGGCGGGCGCCCAGGCGTCGTCGGCCCGCGGCGGCCTCTTCCCCGCCGTGGACGGTTCGCTGACCTACGGCTGGCGGAGCGGGGATTCGTGGTTCTCCAACACCACCCGCAGCTGGTCGGTGGGCCTCTCGGCCAGCATGCCGGTGTTCGACGGCCTGCTCACCGTGAGGCGCGCCCAGGAGGCAAAGGCCTCGGAGCGGACCTCGGAGGCCGACTACGCCTCGCTGCGGCTGCGGGCGCGGGAGGACGTGGAGCGCGCGGTGATCAACCTGAACGTGGCGCGCGAGAACCTGGGCGTGGCGCGCAAGCTGCTCGCCCAGGCCGAGGAGAACTTCAACGTGGCCGAGGGCCGCTACCGCGCGGGCACCGGGTCCATCATCGAGGTGACCGACGCCCAGTCGCTGCTGACGCGCGCCCGGACGCAGGACGTCCAGGCTCGCTACGACCTTCAGATCGCCCGGAGCACGTGGTTGCGCGCGCTCGGGCGTGATCGCTAGCCTGCATAATTCGCGAGACCATCGATTTGAGTAGAGACACGAAGGCCTCCGTGTGTTAGAAAGCGGTTGTCAACGCCACTTTCTCGCACCTCGGAGGCCTTCGCGTGTCCGACTCTACCACAAGACAGTCTGTTCTG
>JACRLI010000026.1 GCA_016235265.1 Candidatus Eisenbacteria bacterium | reverse complement strand
GAATCGAGGCTGATTTCGCCCGCCCCGGGGCGGCGGTGTACCGTCAGGGACGGCTCTACTCTCGGTACTTCAGACTGCCGTCCATCACCGGCTTGATCGGACCGTTCTTCCTGATGTAGGTGATCATGGCGTCCCGGAGGAATACCCCGTTGCCCACCGGGGAGATCTTCCCCTTGGCCAGCATGTCGAATCCGTTGCCGCCGCTGGCCAGGAAGTCGGTGGTGGCGAGCACGTAGATGCGTGCGGCATCAATCTGCATGCCTCCCACGGTGACGCTCTCTGCCCCGGCCGCGGTGGCGACCATCCTGGCCCCCGAGATCTGGCCGCTGCCGCCTTTGCCGCCCTTGCCGGCGATGAAGTCGAACACCTCCAGCAACTGGGCGCCGGTGAGCTCGATTCGGACCACCTCGTTGTCGAAAGGCAGCATGCTGTAGATGTCGCCGGCCCGGATCGGGCCCTTGGGCAGGGAGGTGCGGATGCCACCGGAGTTTTGAAGGCCCACGTCCGCGCCGGTGTACTGCCGCAGCACTTCGGCCACCAGGTTACCCAGCGTGGTCTCGCCCTTCCGCTCGGCGCTGTTGGAGAAGTCCGCGGCGGCCTCGCCAACCACGATACTCACGGCCGAATCCACGCCCGCCTTGTACGGCTGCATCCAGGCGACCATCTCCGGGTCCTCGACCACGGCCGAGTCCACGGGGATCAGCCTGTAGGCGACCGCGGTGGGGGTGGCGCCGTCGAAGTCCACGTCGAGCCGGCCCAGGTTGATTCCGTAGCTGCCGGTCTGCACGATGCCGGTCCCACCCCAGCCGTTGGCCGCGCCTTCCTTGTGGACCAGGGTCAGCTTGCTCAGGAAGGAGTGGCTGTGCCCGCCGATCACGAGATCGATGCCCTGCACCGAGTCGGCCAGCACCTTGTCCTCGTCGAACCCCAGGTGACTCATCGCCACCACGATGTCCACGCCGGCCGAGCGCAGCCTGCGGACTTCCTCCCGGGCGGCCGGAATGGCCGGGCGCACCCTGAGGCCCGGGTTGCGGCTGCGGCTGACGATCTCCAGGAGGCGCTCGGTGGTGATTCCGAACAGGCCGATCTTGTGCGCCCCCACGAGGAGAATGGTGTCCGACGGACAAATCTGGATGGGGCTGCCGCCGGCGGAATCAGGGGCGTCCACGTTGGCCGAGATCACCGGGAAGTTGCGCAGCCCCCGCAGCTTCCGGAAGTGGGCGTAGCCGTCGTCCAGGTCGTGGTTGCCCAGGGTGCCCACGGCGTAGCCCAGCCGGTTCATGGCGTCGTAGTCCATTCGGCCGTGGTAAAAGTTGAAAAATGGCGTGCCCTGGAACACATCCCCGGCGTCCAACAGGACGACCGGCGCCCCTTCGGCCCGGATGGCCTTGACCAGGGTGGCCCGCTTGGCCACCCCCCCGGTGCCGGGGTGATGCTGGCCCCGGTGGAAGTTGTCGAAGACGTCCAGGTGACTGTGGGTGTCGTTGGTGTGCAGAAAAACGAGCCGGTCGGCCCGCGCGACCCCGGCAAGGGTCATGAAAACGGCAACCAGGCCGATAATAAGCTTGTGGGCCGCCCGCGGTGTGTGGGTGTGTGCGTTCATGGCGGCAGTGTAGGACCGGGTCCGGGGGGTGTCAACGAACGGTGGCACGAGGGCTCCGGGGCGCCGCATGAGGGCGCGCCCGGACGCAGGCCGCCGCCGGTTCTTCGACCTCCGCCGGTTCAGGTTGCGTCGCCGCCGCGCCGCGTGGTATTTTCCGGGTCACTCGCGCGCAACACGGATGTTGCAGCGGTAGATCCAAGGGACCCATCCATGAAGGAGACAACGTTCATGGACCGCACCAGTCGAAGGATTCGACGCGCGTCCTGCTGGAGCCTTCTCCTCCTGCTCGCCCTCACCCTCACGGCGGGCAACGCCTCGGCACGACGAACCCATCATCACAGGAGCACCAAGGCCCGCGCACACGTGGTCAAGCACAAGCGCGCCGTGGTCAAGCACAGGCACGCCGTGGTGAAGAAGGGCAAGGCGCGCGCGAAAGGCCCCGCCACCGCGCACCTGAAGCAGGCCGGCCCGCCGACCCGGCATGCGTCGGCGTCTTCACGAAAGCAGTTGCGGCGCCACCGCCACGCCCGTGTCCGCCATCGCGAGCCGGCCTTCCTGGGATACGATCCCGCCGGTCAGCCGCGGCTGCGCTCCCGCGCCGCGATCCTGTACGACCCCGACAGCGACAAGGTGCTCTACGCGAAGAACGTGGACACCCAGTTGCCCATCGCCAGCCTGACCAAGATCATGAGCATCCTGGTGCTGCTCGACACGCACCCCGACTGGGACAGCGTGGTGGCCATGGAACGAGGTGACGTCCACGACGCCAGCCGCACCCGGCTGCGACCCGGGGAGAAGATCCGCAAGCGGGACCTGCTGCAGCTGGCGCTGATGGTCTCCGACAACGCCGCCACGCGCGCCCTGGTGCGCACCAGCGGCGTGCCCCATGAGCTGTTCGTGGCGCGCATGAACTCGCGCGCCCGCACGCTGGGCATGACCGGCACGCGCTTCGAGGAGGAAACCGGGCTGGACGCCGGCAACGTCTCCACCGTCCGCGACTACGCGAAGCTGATGACCACCGCGTGCAAGATGCCGCTGATTTCCGAGATCACCTCCACGCCGCACTACGAGTTCCGGACCAGCCGCGGCAACCACATGCTGGCCAACACCGACCGGCTGCTCTACGGAAACTACGAAGTGATGAGCGGCAAGACCGGCTTCATCAACGAGTCCGGCTACTGCTTCGCCACCTGCGTGAAGGCCGCGGGACGGCAGCTGGTGTCGGTGGTGCTGGGCGCGCCCACCAAGGGCACGCGGTTCCTGGAAACCGCCCGTTTGATCGACTGGGCCGGAACGAGCGCGGAGCGGTTGAGGGCGCAGGCGGGGCCGTAGGGCTTCCGGGCGGCTGCATCGGCCGGCGGCGGCGGATTCCCGGTCGGGCCAGAAAGGCGCGTCGTCCCTGACGGCGCGCCTTTCGATCGCCGCGGAAGCGGTCTGGACCCCGTCGGGCGCCCCGTGCGAGCACCGTCCGCGCGCGACTCATTCGTGCCGCCGCATCTCCCACACCCCGAGCGCCAGCCACACCCCGATGCCCACGAGGCCGGCAAAGCCGCCGAGCAGGGGGTTCACGGAAGGGAAGAGCACCACCCACACTCCCAGCTTCTGGCTGTTGAACACCCCGTGGATCCAGCCTGCCAGGATCGAGCTCCTGTGGCGGAGGCTCAACTCGTTCAGGTAGATCCCGAACGTGGTGGTGAGGAGCAGAAAGGCAAGCGTGCCGAGGACGGGATGACCCGGGTAGGTGAAGCCGATCAGAATCAACGGCAGATGCCACAGCCCCCAGACGATTCCCAGGAGCAGGTAGGCCCTGGGCTTGCCCAAAACCATCAACTTGGGCAGCAGGTACCCGCGCCAGCCGAGTTCCTCGCCAAGGCCCAGCAGGCCGTTGAGGAAGGGCGCCGTGACCAGCGTCACCAGGAACAGCGCGGGGAGCACGATCGCGGGCGAGGGCACGTGCGATAGGCCGGCCCCGCCGGAGGAGCGGAGGATATCCCGGAACAGCCGCATCTCCCAGTCCGGCCGGCCCAGCCCCAGCAGCCATGTCAACCCGTAGATGAGGACGAAGCAGAGAGGCACGAGCACGCCCGACGCCAGGTAGGGCTTCCAGGAGCCGAACCGGCAGTTCGCGATCGCGAAGCCTTCCCGGGTGACGAGCCGGATGGTCAGCACCGCGGCCAGCGCCGGCACCCACATGACCGCCGCGATGACCAGTTGACCGTAGCCGGCGGGAAGCCGCGTGATGCGGAACCCGCCCAGGATCAGGGCGAGCTCGATCGCATACGTGGCAACAAACGTGATGGAGAGAAACGAGGAGATGCCCTTGAGGTCCAGCCGGGCTGCATCCATGGGGCGCGTGGTTCAGCGCCTTCCCAGGCCGTGACCAAGCATGCGCGCGGGCAGGAGCAGCACCGCCCGAAGCAGCGCGAACACGGCCTCGAGTGAGATCCCGATCAGCCGCAGCGGCAGGGACGCCAGCCAGACCAGTGGCCACAACAGCAGGGCGAGCAGAGCGAGCGGCCAGCAAAGCACCAGCAGGATGAACCAGCCGACGAGGGCCAGCAGCGAGTTCATGGTCCACCTCCGATGGTTGATTCTCCAGTATTGCAGGGCCGCGCCGGAGTCGTCAAAGGGTCTCCGTATCGCCCCCCCACTCCCGCCTGCCGACGAATCCGAGATTCCGCCCCGCAATTGACCCCCGCCAGCCTCCCCGATATCATCCTCCCATGGCCACTCCACCGCTTTCCGAACGCAGCCGCATCATGCCGGCATCGCCGATCCGGCGCCTGGCGCACTACGCCGACGGCGCGAAGACCCGCGGGCTCAGGGTCTACCATCTCAACATCGGCCAGCCGGACGTCGAGGCGCCCGAGCTGGTGATGGAGCGGCTGCACTCCTACCCCGGCAAGTTCATCCCCTATGGCCCCTCGCAGGGCCAGCCGGAGCTGGTCGAGGGCTTCCGGCGCTATTACGAGAAGCTGGGCCACAAGCTCTCCGCCGAGAACATCTTCATCACCACCGGCGGCAGCGAGGCGGCGCTGATCGCGTTCCTGGTGTTGTTCAACCCGGGCGACGAGATCCTGGTGCCCGAGCCCTTCTACACCAACTACAACGGCTTCGCGGTGATGGCCGACGTCCGGCTGGTGCCCGTGCCCACGCGCGTGGAGGACGGCTACCGGCTGCCGCCGCTGGCGGAGTTCGAGTCGCGCGTGAACGGCCGCACCCGGGCCATCCTGGCGTGCTCGCCCAACAATCCCACTGGTACCGTCTACTCCGACGAGGAGTGGGAGATGCTGCGCGACCTGGCCCGCCGCCGCGACCTGTTCCTGATCTCCGACGAGGCCTACCGCGAGTTCGTATACGAGGGGCCCTCGCCGGCGCGCAGCGCGCTCTCGCTGGCCGGCATCGAGGACCGAGTGGTGGTGGTGGACAGCCTCTCGAAGCGGTTGAGCCTGTGTGGCGCCCGCGTGGGCGCGCTGGTGACGCGCAATCCCGACATCTGGAAGGCCGCGCTGAAGGTGGGCCAGGCGCGGTTGTGCTCGCCCAGCGCCGAGCAGTATGCGGCCGCGGCGCTGCCGGATGTGCCCGAGGCCTACACCCGGCGCGTGCGCGAGGAGTACCGCCGCCGCCGGGACCTGGTCTTCGACGCCCTCTCCGCCATCCCGGGCGTGGTGTGCCGCAGGCCCAGCGGCGCGTTCTACATCTGTGCGAAGCTGCCGGTGACCTCGGCCGAGGACTTCGCCATCTTCCTGCTGGAGAGCTTCAGCTTGGAGGGCGCCACCGTGATGGTGGCCCCCAACGACGGGTTCTACGCCACGCCGGGGCGTGGTCGTAACGAGATCCGGATCGCATATGTGTTGCAGGAGGCCGACTTGGCGAAGGCCATGGAGGTGCTCCGGGCGGGCCTGGAGACGTTTTCCAGACAGGCCGCCGCCGGGAAAGCCCCTTGACACGGGCGGTGGATATCTCATAACATACTGTTTGAGTGGTAGGTGCCCGCGCCCTCTCGGGGGCGTCGGGTTCCAGTTGAAGCGACTGTGACTGTCCGGGTTGTTCCATTTGCGGATTAGCCCCACTATCGAGTGTTCCCGTCGGCGTGTTGACCGCCGGCATCTCCAAGGCCTCCGTGGCGTAACTCGCCATGGGGGTTTTCTGTTTCCACTCTCCCGGGAAGGGCTCTCCGATGGATCTTCAGGACAAGCAGATCGCGTGTAAGGACTGTGGCGCCCAGTTCACCTTTACGGTCGGAGAGCAGGAGTTCTACCGCCAGAAAGGGTTCGAGCACGCACCGACCCGGTGCAAGAACTGCAGGGAGAGCAAGAAGCAGGGCGGCGGGATGGGCGGCGGCGGCGGTTCGCGCGAGATGTTCAGCGCGACCTGCACGCAGTGCGGCGCTCCCACCCAGGTGCCGTTCAACCCGTCGCCGGGCAAGCCCGTCTACTGTCGGGACTGCTACCAGTCGAGGAAGCGTTAGGTAGTCGCCCCCGGAGGCCGCCGGCCTTCGAAGGTCCAGCGTCCTCCCGATGTCGGGTCTTCAACTTGGAGGAGGCGCCGTGACGAGAACGACAGGCTCCGTGAAATGGTTCAGCGAATCCCGGGGCTATGGGTTCATTACGCCGGAAGGCGCAAATGACGACGTGTTCGTTCACTTCTCGGCAATTCAGGACACCGGCTTCAAGACGCTCCACACAGGTGAACGCGTGGAGTTCGAACTGATCGAGGACTCGCGCGGCAAGCTGGCGACGAACGTCACCAAGTCCTAGCCGGACCCGCGCAAAAGGCGAAGCGCCCCGGACCCCTCCAGGTCCGGGGCGCCCGCTTTTGTGGGGCGCCGGGGAGCGGCGCGCGGGGTACAATGCGGGCATGGGCACACGGAAGTGCACGCTTGCGCAACTCGGGGAATTCGGCCTGATTGACCTGCTGGCGCGCACGCTGGGCGGACCGGGGTTCGAGCGCGGGCCCGCGGCCGGGCGGCGACGCGCGCACGGCGTGCCCGGGCGCGCGCGCGGCAAGACCGGGACGCCGCGCGAGGCCCGCGGCGGCGGCGGCGCCTCCCCCGTCCGGATCGGTATCGGCGACGACGCCGCGGTGCTGCGTGTGCCCGCGGGCAGCGACCTGGTGTTCACCACCGACAGCCTCTTCGAAGGCGTGCACTTCCGTCTCGACTGGGCCACGCCGGAGGAAATCGGGTGGAAGGCGCTGGCCGCGAGCGCCAGCGACCTGGCCGCCATGGGCGCGCGGCCGCTGGCGTGCGTGGTGGCGCTCGGCGCGCCGCGCGGCTCCCGGGTGGAGCGGCTTCTGGAGCTGTACCGCGGCATGCGGCGGGCCGCGAAAGCCATGGGCCTGCCGGTGACGGGAGGCGACACCTCGCGCGCCGATTGCCTGGCCCTCTCGGTCTCAGCCGTCGGGGTGGTGCCGCGCGGGCGGGCGGTGCCGCGAGACGGGGGCCGGCCGCGCGACGTGATCTACGTCACCGGCTCGCTGGGCGATTCCGCCCTGGGGCTGGAGCTGCTGCGCCGCGCGTCCGCGAAGCGCGGCGGGGTGCGCACCCTGCGCCAGTCGTCCGACCGCCACGTGCAGCACCTGCTCCGCCGCCACTTCCGGCCCGAACCGCGGCTGGCCGCGGCGGCCCGCGTGATGGGGCTTCGGCCCACGTCCATGATCGACGTGAGCGACGGGCTCTCCTCCGAGCTGGGCCACCTGGAGCGCGCCGCGGGCGTGTGCGCGCACATCGACACCGACTCGCTGCCGCTGGGCTCCTCGCTGTGCGCGGTGTCGGAGCGGCTGGGGCTCGACCCCATCCACTTCGCGCTCGGCGGCGGCGAGGACTACGAGCTGCTCTTCACCATCCCCCCGGCCATGCCGCGGCGGGGCGCGCTGCGCTCGCTGGTGCCCGGCGTGCCGCTCAACGCCATCGGCTACCTGGGACGGGCGTCGCGCGGGAGTTCGGGCCGCGGCGATTCCGGATCTTCCTCCCGCACCGCGGGCTTCGACCACTTCCGTTGACCCGACTCTCCCGGGCGAATCCCGGACGGCCGCAGATTGGCGTGGCCCGGCAGCGCATCCGAGGTCAGGCAGATGAGCACGGACAAAACCCCGGGGAGCCGGAAGGAAGTGCTTCCCCCCTCTCCCCCGCTTCGCCTCGGCACCTCCAGCTGGTCCAGCGCCGACTGGGTAGGCCCGTTCTACCCACCGGGCACGCCGCCGCGGGAGTACCTCTCCTTCTATGCCACCCGCTACGACACCGTGGAGGTGGACTCCACGTGGTACCGGGTGCCACGCGCCTCCATGGTGGACGGCTGGCGCGACTCCACCCCCGGCGGGTTCGCGTTCGCCGCCAAGGTTCCCCGGAGCATCACCCACGAGAAGGCGCTGGTGGACTGTGCGGAAGACATGGCCGGATTCGTTAAGGTGATGGAGCGCCTGGGGGAGAAGCTGGGCCCGCTGCTGCTGCAGTTCGAGTACGTGGCCAAGGGCAAGGATCCGGACGAGTACCGCACCGGCGCGGGGTTTCTCTCGAGGCTCGAGGCCTTCCTGCCCTCGCTGCCCTCCGGTCACCGCTTTGTGGTGGAGGTGCGCAACGAGACCTGGCTCGGCCCGCGACTTCTCGACATGCTGCGCGCACGAAATGTATCGCTGGCGCTCACCGCGTACTTCACCATGCCCGCCGCCGGCCACTGGATGAAGCTCGTGGACCAGGCCGGCGGCCCCCCGGGGGAGATCGCCTACGTGCGCTTCCTGGGCCATCACCGCAGGATGGACGAGCAGGTGGCCGCGGCGGTGAAGGCGGGCACGCGCGCCACCGCGTGGGGCTCGCTGCTGGAGGACCGCAGCGCGGAAGTGGAACAGTGGATTCCCGCGCTGCGCGACCTGGTCTCCCGCCGCATCCCGGTGTTCGCGTACTTCAACAACCACTACGCGGGGTACGGGCCGGGGTCGCTGGAGCTGTTCCGGAAGTTGTGGGAGCGGCTGAAGGCGTAGGGCAGTCGCCCCGAGAGGCCTGCCACACTCGCCCACCCTGCCGCACCCGGCCTCGGCCAGTGAGACTGTTCCCGCGGCCATGGCAGCCACGGTGCCCGTGCCTGCCCTACCTCATCAGCGTCAACCTGCGCGTCACCCTTTCCCCGCCGGCGGTCAGCTCCAGCAGGTACAGCCCCGCGGCGCAGCGGCGGCCCGAGGCGAAGGTCCCGTTCCATTGGGCGGGGTGCTCGCCGGCGGGGAGACCCTCGTCCACCAGCGTGGCCACCCGGCTGCCGGCGGCGTCGTATACGCACAGGCGCACGTGCGCCGCGCGCGGCAGCGCGAAGGAGACCCGGACACCGCCGGCCGCCGGGTTGGGCCGGGGCAAGGCAAGGCGCAGCGCAGCCACCGGCTGCGGGCCTTCCGCGTCCACGACGCCCGGGAACCACAGCGACCAGGTGTCCCCGATCTCGTCGGAGCCCGTGCCCTGCTGGTCGGCTCCTCCGAACATCAGCATGCGGTCGTACGCCGAATCGTAGGCGGCCGCGTGCGAATACCGCGGGGTGGGCGCGGTGCCGGTGGTGGTGACCAGGTACCACTGGGGCGTGCCCGTCAGCGTGCGCGCCTGAACGTCGTTGAGGTAGGGCGTGCTGAGATTCCAGCCTCCGAAGACCAGCATTCGCTGGCGCCGGGAGTCATAGACGGCGGTGTGCGCCGCCCGCGCCGCCGGCGGCTGGCCCAGGCTGAACATCTGCGACCACGCCGGAACGCCCGCCAGGCTCAGACCCCAGAGTTCGTTGTTCACGGCGGCCGCGCGGCCACCGAATACCACGACGCGGTCGCTCCCGGGATCGTAGATCGCCGACGCGGAGTACCGCGCCGACGGCGGCGTGCCGGACGGGGCCAGCTGCGTCCACGCCGGACTGCCCGACAGCGACAGCGCCCAGACGTCGTTCAGATACTGCGGGCCGCTCGTGGAGTAGTACCCGCCGAACACGACCATGCGGTCGCGCACCGGGTCGTACACGGCGCAGTGATACTGGCGCCCCGGGGGCGGGCCGCCGGTCGGCGTGAGCCTCGTCCACGTGGGAGTTCCCGAAAGCGTCAGCGACCAGACGTCGTTGGCGTAGTCGGGCATGGTGAAGCCGCCGAATACCAACAGGCGGTCCCGCACCGGGTCATAGATGGTGGAGTGACCGAACCGGTTGGCAGGCGGCGTCCCGCTGACCGGGACGTTGGACCACGCCGGATTGCCCGAGGCCGCCAGGGACCAGACGTCGTTGGCGCGCCCGCCGGCGGTGAGGCCGCCAAAGATCAGCATCCGGTCGCGCAGCGCGTCGTGGGCGGCCGGCGTGTAGGTCCGGTCGCGGGGCATGGAGGCGGCCGTGGCGAGCGTGGTCCACACCGGCACGCCCGAAAGGCGCAGGGCCATCAGGCTGTTGTCGCTGGGGTTGCCGCCGGTGTGGCCGCCGAACACCAGCATCTGGCGCCGGACGGGGTCCAGGACCGCGGTGTGCGAACCGCGCGAGGACAATGCCGTCGGCGGAGCCGCCTTGGCCCAGGAGGGCGTGCCCGGAAGCGACAGCACCCAGGTGTCCCCCACGTACTTCGTGTCGTAGCCCGCCACGATCAACATCCGGTCCCACGCCGCATCGTAGACCGCGGCGTGGCTGTGCCGGGCCGAGGGCGGCGTCCCGGCCGGGGCGAGCGGCGCCCACGCGGGGGTGCCGGAGAGGCTCAGGGCCCAGAGATCTCCCAGGGGGCTCGTGCCACCGCTGGTGTTGCGCCCGCCGAACACCAGCATCCGGTCGCGCACCGGGTCGTACACGGCGCTGTGGTCCGAGCGTGACGAGGGGGGCGTGCCCGAGGGGGCCAGGAGGGTCCAGGCCGGGCTGCCGGAGAGCGAGAGTGCCCACAGGTCATTGCGGTCGGTGCCGTCGTTGCCCGCGAAGACGAGCATCCGGTCGCGCACGGCGTCGTAGATCGCGGTCTGTCCGCTGCGCGCGCTGGGCGGAGTGCCGGTCGGGCTGAGCTGGGTCCAGGCCGGCGGGCTGCCGGATAGAGTCAAGGCCCACACCTGGTTATTCACCACCGTGGAGCCCATCCCCCCAAACACCACCAGCCGGTCTCGCACCGGGTCGTAGATGGCCGCGTGTTCCAGGCGCCCCTCCGGGGGGGTGCCGCTGCACACCACCCGGGTCCAGTCGGGCTTCCCGGACAGCGTCGCCTCCCACACGTCATTGCGGTATGGGCCACCTGCATCGGCCCCGCCGAACACGAGCATCCGGTCGCGCAGGGGATCGTAGACAGCGGTGTGCCCGCGCCGCGCGATGGGCGGCATGAGTTCCGCCCAGCGGCTCGCGGTCGTGGCCTCGCGGACCGCTCGCACCGGGCTCGCGGAGCCGCCCTCGGCTCGCCCGGCCGAGGGAGCGGAAGCTCCCACCCCGCACACGACTACAGTGAGCATCCGGAATCCGGCCCGGACCAGCCGGCGCCAGTGACGATTTGCCATGACCACACCTCCCACCCGTTCCATCCCCTATCGCAACAGCGTCACGCGGCGCGTCGATCGCTCGCCGCCGGCCCTCAACTCGAGCACGTACACTCCCGCGGCGGCGTGCCCGCCCCGGAGCAGGACTCCGTCCCACGAAGCCCGGTGAGTCCCGGCGGGGAGGTCGCGGTCCAGCAGCGTGGCCACGCACCGCCCGGCGATGTCATAGGCCAGGATTCGTGCATGCTCCGCCCGCGGCAGCGCGAAGGAGACTTCCATGCGGCCAACGGCCGGGCTCGGTCGCGGCAATTCCAGTCGCAGCCCCGCCCCGGGAGGCGGGAACCCGGCATCCACCGTTCCCGGGAACCACAACGCCCACAGGTCGGGGAGGTAATCGTACGTCGGGCCGTGGACTTCCAACCCGCCGTGGACCAGCACGCGGTCGCCGTCGGGATCGTAGGCTGCCGCCTGCTCGGAGCGGTTGGAGGGTGGAGTTCCCGCGGGCTGGAGCCGGATCCACGCCGGCGTGCCCGTGAGCGCCAGTTCCCAGGAATCGACCGGATCGCTCCACGAGCCGCTGAAGCCGCCCACGACGATCATCCGGCCGCGCACCGGATCATAGACCCCGCTCTGTCCGTTGCGCGCGGAGGGTGGGGTGCCCACGGGCGTCAACATGCTCCAGGCGGGCGATCCGGACAGAGAGAGCGTCCACACGTCGTTGAGTGAGCCGGCCACACCCTGTCCGCCGAACACGATCATCCGGTCGCCGACCGGATCGTAGACCGCGGAGTGCATGTGCCGGGCATCAGGAGGCGTGCCGGACGGCGCCAGCCTGGTCCACGCGGGGCTTCCGGAGAGTGTCAGTTGCCACACGTCGCCGAGCCAGTGCCCCGAAGAGCCGGCGTAGTAGTAGCCTCCGTAGACCAGCATGCGATCGCGCACCGGATCGTAGATCGCAGAGCGCCCCCGGCAGGTGTCGGGCGGCGTTCCCGACGGCGTGAGCTGTGTCCATGCGGGAGCGCCCGAGAGCGACAGCGCCCACACGTCGTTGAGGTACAGGCTCTTCCAACCCGCGTGGACGATCATACGCTCGCGCACCGGATCGTAGATCGCCGAATAACCGCCCCGCGCGGGCGGCGGCGTGCCGGAGGCGGTGAGCATCGTCCATTCGGGATTACCGCTGGTGGAGACGGCCCAGAGGTCGCCCAGGAGACTCCAGCTTTGACCCGACCACAGGATCATGCGGTGTCGGGGGGCGTCGTGGACGAGGGAGTGACTTATTCTCTCCTGGGCCACGGCGGCCCCGGAACGGATTTCCTGCCATCTGGGATTCCCGCCGAGGCACAGGGCGTGGAGGTCGGAGAAGCTCCCGCTGCCGAGCCCGCCGAATACGAGCACCTGCCGGCGCGACGGGTCGAACACCACCGAGTGGTAGTATCGCGCCTCGATCTCCCCGACGGCGCTGACCGGCGTCCACCACGGCGTGGCCCCCAGCGAGAGCGCCCAGGCTTCGTTTGTCGCGCCGTTGCCGTTCCCTCCGAAGACGATCATGAGATTCCCCACCGGGTCATAGACGGCCCGGTGGCCGTGGCGCGGGGAAGGCGGCGTGCCGCCGGGGCTCAACTGGGACCACGCCGGGGGGCCCGAGAACGTGAGCTCCCAGACGTCACCGAACTTCACCGACGAGCTGGTGTAGGTCAGCCCGCCGAAGAGAACCATGCGGTCGTGCACCGGATCGTAGACGGCGCTGCTGTACGTCCGACCCGGGGGCGGCGTGCCGGTGGGCGCGAGTTGTGTCCACGCGGGGGTGCCGGAGAGCGAGAGGGCCCACACGTCGTTGAGGTAGCTGTCGCCGTATCCCCCGAAGACGATCATCCGATCGCGCACCGGATCGTAGACGGCCGCGTGGGCGTAGCGAATCGGCGGGGGGGCGCCGGAGGGGGCGAGCTGGACCCACGTCGGGGTTCCCGACAGATCCAGCGCCCAGGCATCGTTCAGGTAGCCGTGGTAGTGCCCGCCGAACACGATCATCCGGTCCCGCACCGGATCGTAGATGGCCGTGTGACCGTACCGTGCGTCGGGCGGCACTCCGTCGGGCACCATGCGCGACCACTCCGACCGGCCCGAGAAGGACATGGTCCAGATGTCCCTCAGCTTCGGCTCGGCGCCCCGGAAACCACCGAACACGATCATCTGGTCGCGGACCGGATCGTAGATCGCCGAGTGGCCCCAGCGGGCCGAGATGGTGGACACCTCGTCCCACAGGCCATCGGTCACGACGGCGCCGGCCGGGTGCGGGGGTGGAGGGAGGTCCGCGCTCGCGCGCGAGGGGAATGCCGCGGAACAGGCAAGAACCAGGAGCAGCAGGGCCAACCGAAAGCGCCGGCCACCGCGGACGCGACCACCCACCATGACACCCCCCCGTGCGCGCCCGGATTCAACCGAGCGGGGCCCGTTGACAGGGAAGGAAGCCATGCCGGCGTACTGGAACCGTTCCGCCGATCGCGGTGACCGGCGCGGGAGCGGTGGGGCCGAAGGACCGTCCAGGAAGACTCGGATGATGGAGCAGCCGCCGGCAAGGCGCCGTCACAAGTACGGGCCGGCTGTATCTGGCGGTCATGCGGCCATGAATAAGCTTGAACCTCCGGTTATCTTCTTGCAACTCCAATCTCAAGCGGTTGGTTGTGCTTCAAAGAATGTGTCTAGCATGAGCCATGCAGGGTATGCCCTGCATGGCCACCTTCCGTCCGCCTCATTGCCCCAACCCGTCCTGCCCATTCCATTGCCACACAAGCGGCTGGCGATTCAAGAAGATCGGCTTCTTCCACCCCAG
>JACRLI010000025.1 GCA_016235265.1 Candidatus Eisenbacteria bacterium | reverse complement strand
CGCCCAACTGGCCACCTACGGGCTCCTGAGCTTCCTTGGCGAGCATCAACACCTCATGCACTCTAACTGAACCGCCGTATGCCGAACGGCACGTACGGTGGTGTGGGAGCTGGGGGCCTTGCGGCCCCCGGCTACCCGATCCCGCCGCCGCGGCTATCTCAGTTCGTAGATCCGGATGGTGGGCCCGGGATGGAGGAAGCGGTCGCCGGGAAACTCCGCGAGCAGCCGCGCCCCGCGCTCCAGGCCGCCGTAGAAGCGGCCGGGGGCGTTGGCCTCCCACTCTCCGTGGTGCCGGTAGCCGGCGTACACCAGGCTGGACACCATCGCGTAGCGGAAGCCCTGGAGCCGGTATTCCTCGAGGGAGCGGATGCGCTCCCCGGCCTCGGTCCACTCCTGGTCGTAGGGGCGCGGCCCCGGGTGCCGCAGCAGGTGCTCGTAGTACAGGCGATAGGCCTCCGCGGAGCCATACGCCGCGGGGCCGGAGGCCAGCCGCGCCAGCCTGTCGCGCACGTTGCCCGGGGTCATGTCCAGGGGGGCAGTGAAGGTGTTGCGGTGGTGCAGGGCGTCCAGCACGATCCGCGAGCCGGGGGCGAGGTGCGCTTCCACCCAGGCCTTGGCCAGCTCCCGGGTGTCCGGCCGGGTGCGGTCGAGGGCCACGCGCCCCGAATCAACCAGACACCAGCCCAACGCCAGCGCCGCGACGGCGGGCAGCAAGCCGCGACGGGGCGGCAGCGCCGCCAGGGCCGCACCCGCGTAGACGCACGCCAGCGGGAGCAGCGGCATGGCGTAGCGCGGCATCTGGTAGCGCGACAGCAGCAGCAGCGCGGCGAAGGCGGCCGCGAAGACCAGCGCCCCGCGCGCCCAGGCCGACCCGCTCCGCCACGCCACCACCGCCCCGGCGGGCGCCAGCAGCCACGCGGGCCAGCCCAGCAGCTCCGGGAGCACCAGGCAGGTGACTTCGTAGACATTCACCAGCGGCAGGAGCACGCGCGGCACCGCGCCCTGCCAGGTGGCGTACTGGGCGTTCACGAACACCAGGTCGTGCAGGAATGCACGGGCGTCCAGCACCGCCCACGGACACGCCAGCAGGAATCCACCCGCCGCCCCCGCGACAGCCAGCCAGAACGGCGCACCGATCGCCGCCCGGAGGCGCCGCACCCAGCCGCCGCCCTCCCGGGCCGCCAGGATGCCCGGCCACGCCAGCAGCGTCCATCCGCCGTAGTACAGACACGCCGCCGAGAACCCGCACGCCAGCCCCAACCCCAGGCTGCGACGGGTGCGGAAGGGCGGCGGGGCCGACATCGCGTACAGCGCCAGGGTGCTCCAGAAGCACATCGGCACGGTGGGAACGGTCACCCGCGACATGTCCGCGTGGAGCCAGTTGACCGCCAGCATCAAGGCCGCCCACGGCGCCGCGCGCGGGCCGGCAGCCCGCGCCGCCAGCGCCCACATGAGGGGCACCGTGGCCAGGCCGAGCAGCAGCGAGACGCCGCGTCCGACCAGGTAGAAGACGGACGGATCCGCGAAGTACTGCGCCGCGAACTCGGCGGCCCCCTGCCACGCGCCGGCCAGCCGGCCGGCCGCGAACAGCGCCACGTAGCACAGGAACATCAGGTCCATGTGCCACGTGCCGGGCCAGCGGAAAGCGTGGGGATTGAAGTCCCCGGTGCCGAAGCGCAGGGCGCGGAGCACGATCTGCGGCTCGTCGTGGTGGTAGAAGAGCGAGGGCAGCCCGTAGTGGATGCCCGGGAGGCGCAGCAGCAGTGCGGCAGCGAGCACCAGCCACAGCTCCCGGGGCCAGCTGCGCGGATCGAAGGGACGGACCTCCGATTCGCCCACGCGCGGCACGGTCTGACCGGCCCCGGGACGCGCCGGTCCGCCGGGCGGCGAGTTCAATAGAGCCGGCGCCATACGTAGATGGTGGGATGCAGCATCACCAGCTCCTGGGGCTCGGCGCGCGTGGGGGCCGACCAGCCGGCCAGCGTGGCGGGGCGGGCGAACTCCGTGCCGACCCATGCCTCCGCCCCGGCCCGCAGCGTGTCCCGGGGCGTGAGCAGCGCGGTCGCGGCCCGGGACTGCGACGGCAACCTGGATCCCAGCCGCGCCAGGTCCCGCAGCTCGAACTCCGATGCCACCACGGCCTGCGGGGCATAGGTTCGGAGCGTATCGAGGTCCAGCGGGCCCACGCGCACATCCAGGCGCGAGAGGTCCATGGGAGGGGTGGTGAAGTACGGCGGCTCCAGCAGGTGCACGCGCGTCCCGGCCGGCCAGCCCGCGATGGCCCTTGCCGCCAGGAGCCGGGGATCGGGCCCGAGCATCACCAGCACATACGCCAGCGCGAGGGCCCCCTGGGGCAGGATCGGGAGCGCCGCCAGGATTCCCGACATCGGTCCGCGGTCCGCGCCCAGCCGCGCCAGCAGCAGGGCCCAGCCCTCGGCGGCCAGCAGCGCGGCCACCGGCAGCGCCGGCAGGGCGTAGCGGGCGAAGTGCAGGTTCGCGGAGAGCAGCAGGGCCACCCACGCGGCGCTGAACAGGAACAACGCCTGCCGCCGCGCGTTGAAGTCCAGCAGGCAGCCGAGCATTCCGACCAGGAAGAGCGTGAAGGGCAGCCCGCAGCCGGAGAGGAAGGTGTGGTCCAGGTGGAAGCGCCACGCGGGCCCCGCGTCCATGAACTGGTAGCCGTGGGCGGCGGAGCCATGTCCCCACTCCGCCCGCACTCCCGCCAGGAACTCGGCGGGCGAGAGGAGCGCATAGGGCGTGCCCGCCAGGAAGCCGCCCAGGGCGCCCACCGTGGCGGTCATCAGCGACCCGGCGCGGTCGCGAGCTCGCTGGGCCGGGCCCACGCAGGCGTAGGCCACCGGCAGGAACGCGATTGCGGCGGGGTACTTGGCGGAAGCGGCCAGCCCGGCCAGAAGGCCCAGCCCGAGCGCATGCCAGCGGCCCGGGGCGCGCGATCGGGCCGCCGCCAGCGCGGCCACCGTGGCCAGGCTGGCCGCGGCCATGTCCACGGTCATGCTCGCGGCGCAGGCCAGGAACAGTGGCGCGCACGCCAGGATCAGCGCGGCGGCCAGGCCCGCCTCGGAGGCGAAGTAGAGCGCCATCAGCAGGACGGCCGCCCAGAGGGCGCTCACGGCCCGCCCCGTGCGGTACAGCTTCGCGGCATCCGCGGGGGAGGCCAGGTAGTGCGCGGCGTCCCTCGAGGCGGGGATCCAGCGGCGGTTCTGCGCCAGCGCCAGCGCCCCGCCCACGGCGTAGATGTGCAGGCTGGGGTAGTTGAAGAAGTGCGGGTTGAAGTCGCGCGCCGACGGCCGCATGGCGGCCAGCGCCCCCAGGATGGATGCCTCGTCGGGGTGGAAGGACTTGGCCGGCCCGGTCACGTACGCGCCCGGAGCGCCGGAGCGCGCGTAATGCACCGGGGCGTCACCCGGGTAGAACGCGGCGCGCTCCGCGGACGGCAGCCCCCATCCGCCCACCAGCCAGCACAGCGCGAAGAAGGCGGCACCCAGCGCGAGGGCCTTCACGAATCGCATGGCGGCAGTATAGGCGCGGAAAGGCCCGCTCCTCAACAACGCAGAGCGAACCGGGCCCGGAGCGGGCGGACTGCATCCAACCGGGAGGGCCCGCGGCCGCGCCGGCCCCCGGCACCATGCCCGCCGCATGGGTTGCGGACTCGCCGCCGGGGCCTTACCATGCCGGTGTCCGTCCGGGTTCCTCCGACGACACTTCTTCCCAGGTGAGCCAGACCATGCCTTCCGAGCACGAGCCCGCGCCGGGCCCGAAGATCCTGCTGCGTGGCGCGCGCGAGCACAATCTCCAGAATCTCGACCTCGACCTGCCCCGCGACCGGTTGATCGTGATCACCGGCGTTTCGGGCTCCGGCAAGTCCTCGCTGGCCTTCGACACCCTGTACGCCGAGGGCCAGCGCCGCTACGTGGAGTCGCTCTCGGCGTACGCCCGCCAGTTCCTGGGACAGATGGAGAAGCCCGACGTGGACCGCGTCGAGGGGCTCTCCCCTGCCATCGCCATCGAGCAGCGCAACGCGGGCAACAACCCGCGCTCCACCGTCGCCACCGTCACCGAGATCTACGACTATCTCCGGCTGCTGTACTCCCGCGTGGGCCGGCAGCACTGCCCCACCTGCGGCTCGGCCATCGAACGCCAGACGGTCCAGGAGATGGTGGACCGCCTGCTGGCGCTGGCCGACGGCACCAGGCTCAGCGTGCTCGCCCCGGTGGTCCGGCGGCGCAAGGGGGAATACCGGAAGGAGATGCTGGCGCTGCACCGCCAGGGCTTCCTGCGCGCCCGGGTGGATGGCCAGCTGGTGGAGATCGAGGAGCCGCCCGCGCTCAACAAGCAGAAGTGGCACACCATCGAGGTATTGGTGGACCGGATCGTGGTGTCCCGGGAGGAGGCGCGGCGGCTGGCGGATTCGCTGGAGACCGCGGCGCGGCTGGCCGGGGGACTGGCCCAGGTGGAGGTCGCGGGGGAGAAACAGCCGCGGCTGATGTCGGAACAGGCCGCCTGCCCGCGGTGCGGCGTCAGCTTCCCGGCGCTGGAGCCCCGCAGCTTCTCCTTCAACAGCCCCTTCGGCGCCTGCCCCGCGTGCGGCGGGCTGGGCACGCACCTGGACATCGACCCGGGCCGCGTGGTGCCGGACCCGGACGTCTCGCTGGAGGATGGCGCGTTGGAGCCGTGGTCGAAGATCATGGGCGGGTGGTACCAGAGCCTGCTGGCCACGGTGGCGAAGCACCTGAAGATCCGGATGGACACTCCCTGGCGCAAGCTCACCGCCGAGCACCGGAAGATCTTCCTGTATGGCGCGGGCAGGCAGGAGTTCCGATTCAAGGTGCAGTCGGAGAAGTCGAAGTACGAGCACCACGGCAAGTTCGAGGGCGTGATCCCCAACCTGATGCGCCGCTACGAGGATTCCTCTTCGGACCGGGTGCGGGAGTTCGTGCGCGGCTACATGACCGACCAGCCGTGCCCGGCCTGCTCCGGGCGCCGGCTGAAGCCGGAGGTGCTGGCGGTGCGCATCGGGGAACTCAACATCGCGGAGTTCACCTCGATGTCCGTGGAGCGCGCCCTGGACGTGACCCGGGGGCTCCGGTTCGGCCCCCGCGAGCTGGTCATCGCCGGGCCCATCCTCAAGGAGGTCTCGCAGCGCCTGAGCTTCCTGCTGGACGTGGGCCTGGGCTATCTGACGCTGGACCGACCCGCGGGCACGCTGGCCGGCGGGGAGGCGCAGCGCATCCGGCTGGCCACCCAGATCGGCTCGCGGCTCATGGGCGTGCTGTACATCCTGGACGAGCCCAGCATCGGACTGCACCACCGCGACAACCAGAAACTGCTGCGCACGCTGCTGGCACTCCGCGACCTGGGCAACACCGTGATCGTGGTGGAGCACGACAAGGACACCATGCTGGCGGCCGACCACATCGTGGACCTGGGCCCCGGCGCCGGACGCCTGGGGGGACGCATCGTGGCGCAGGGCTCGCCGAAGCAGGTGATGGCCACCGCGGACTCCCTGACCGGCCAGTACCTCTCGGGCCGCCGCGAGATCCAGGTGCCCGCGGAGCGCCGCCCGGGCAGCGGCCAGCGGCTGCGGGTGGTGGGGGCGGCCGAGAACAACCTCAAGCGCCTGACGGTGGACTTCCCCCTGGGCCGGCTGGTGGTGGTGACCGGCGTCAGCGGCTCGGGCAAGAGCACGCTGGTGAACGAGGTGCTGTTTCACTCCCTGGCGCATCACTTCCACGCGGCCCAGGTGACCCCCGGGCGCCACGACCGCATCGAGGGCCTGGAGCACGTGGACAAGGTGGTGGACGTGGACCAGTCGCCCATCGGGCGCACGCCGCGTTCCAACGCGGCCACCTACACCGGCACCTTCGGGCCCATCCGCGACCTGTTCTCCATGCTGCCGGAGTCGCGGGCGCGCGGCTACGGCCCGGGCCGTTTCTCCTTCAACGTGAAGGGCGGACGCTGCGAGGCCTGCGAGGGCGACGGGGTGAAGAAGATCGAGATGCACTTCCTCCCGGACGTCTACGTGCGCTGCGACGTGTGCCGCGGCCGCCGCTACAACCGCGAGACGCTGGAGGTGCTGTACAAGGGCCGCAGCGTCGCCGACGTCCTGGAAATGACCGTGGAGGAGGCGATGGATTTCCTCAAGCCCATCCCGACGGTGCACCGCAAACTGCGCACCCTGCACGAGGTGGGCCTGGGCTACCTGCACCTGGGACAGCCGGCCACCACGCTCTCGGGGGGCGAGGCGCAGCGCGTGAAGCTGGCCACGGAGCTCTCCCGCGTGAGCACCGGCCGCACCCTCTACCTGCTGGATGAGCCCACCACCGGCCTGCACTTCGAGGACGTGAAGATGCTGCTGGGCGTGCTGCACCAGCTGGTGGAGAAGGGCAACACGGTGGTGGTGATCGAGCACAACGTGGACGTGATCAAGTCCGCGGACTGGATCCTGGACCTGGGTCCCGAAGGCGGCGACGGCGGCGGCACCCTGGTGGCGGAAGGCACCCCCGAGCAGGTGGCGAAGGTCAAGGCATCCCACACCGGGGCGGCGTTGCGCGAGGCGCTGTAGACCGGGCGAGTTGCTGTGGGTCAGGCATGAATGCCTGGCCCGGGCGTTCCTGCAGGTCCGGCGTTCGCGCCCGGCCTACTCGCCCAGGAGGACCTTCAGCACCCCGTAGGGATTCACGTCCACGCGCCAGCTCCACGGATGGGCGCGCATGCGCGCGCCGCCGGCGGCCTCGCCGGGCTCCGCGAAGTACGGCAGGGGGTAGGACGCCCGGTCGTAGCGCACCGCCACGGCGTCCGCGTAGTGCAGGTTCAACCCGAAGCCCCACGTGCCGCCGGTGACGCCCATCGAAGCGGACTCGTCCATGTGGCCGGCGCGCAGCGCCAGCACTCCCAGCGCGGTCAGCTCGGCGCCCCAGCCCGTGGCGCTCCGCTCGTACACCGGATCGGGCCGCCCCACGAAGGTCATGATCGCGGGGCGGTGCCGCTGCGAAACGACTTCACCCGCCACCGTGAACGTGAACGTGGGGCCCAGCCACCGGGCCAGGCCCGGGGACTCGCCGAACTCGTCCGCCTGCAGGAAGGCCGGGAGCCCCGTCGTGACGCGGAGCCCGTAACCGGTGCGCCGCAACGCGGTCGGAACCACGCCGGGCTCGGGGGCGAAGCGGGTCGCGAGCACCGTGTCGCCGTGCGAATTGGTCCAACTCACACCGGCGTACAGGTCCACCGCGACGCCCCCGATCGCGCGCAGCCGCCCGCCGTCCGACTCGCGGCCGTCCCGCACCTCGCCGGCGAGGTCGTGCACCGGGCTCACGCGCAGGCGCAGGCCGAAATCGCGCGCCGTGCCCTGCACCGAATCCGGTGGCGGCCACGGGTAGACCAGGGGCACCGTGGAATGGAACCTCTTCCAGCGCCAACCGATCGCCAGGTCCGCGTAGCGGTGGATGGGAGGGAGCTTCCAACCCGCGAGGCCGGCAAGCCCCCGCGCCGTGGAGAACACCCGGAAGGCGAGGCCGAAATCACGGACTTCCTCGTAGCTGCGCCGGAGACCGGTGGTGTCCATCCCGTTCTCACCCAGGGCCGGCACCGCGCCGTAGTCCAGCACCGTGCCGCCCAGGGAATTGAACGGGCGGCCGCCCAGGCTCAGGCCCACGTCCGCGGCCCCCAGCGTCAGGGCATCCGAACGGAGCTCGACATCGTCCGCGAGTCGCGGCACCAGGCGCGTACGGGAGCGGGCCCAGGTGAGTCCCTTCGCGTCGGAAAGGTGCGCGGGGTTGAGGTGCGGCCCGAAGGCGTCGGCCCCTGGCACGGCCACCCCGGTGCCGCCCATCGCCCTGGATCGCGGCGAAGGGTCCAGAAAGGTGACGGGGAAGCCGGCCTGCGCCGCGGCGCCGCCGGGCAGCCCGGCGCCCGCGACAGCCGCGGCGACCAGCCACACCCAACCTCGGAGACGGGAGCCCCGTCGCGACCGTGCCTTCATCCGCCATTCCTCCGGGTACGGAAAGCCCCGCCTCGCAGGCGGGGCCTCCACGCCGAGCTCTACGCGATCAGCCCCAGCTTCCGTCCCACTTTCTCGAACGCCGCCAGCGCGCGGTCGAGCTGCTCCCTGGTGTGCGTGGCGGTCACGATGGTCCGCACCCGGGCCTTGTCCCGGGCCACGGTGGGGAAGCCGATGCCCTGCGCGAACACTCCCTCGGCGAACAGTTCGTCCGAGAGGCGCATGCCCAGCTCGGTGTCCCCGGCGATCACCGGCGTGATGGGGGTCTCGCTCAGCCCGGTGTCGAATCCCAGCCGCTTCAGGCCGGCCTTGAAGTAGCGCGTGTTGTCCCACAGCGTCTCGATGAGCCGGGGCTCGTTCTCCAGCACGTCGAGCGCCGCCAGGCACGCGCCCACCACCGCCGGCGGGTGGGAGGTGGAGAACAGGAAGGGCCGCGCACGGTGGTACAGGTACTCGATCAGCCGCTTCGAGCCCGCCACGTAGCCCCCCAGCGCGCCCACCGCCTTGGACAGCGTGCCCACCTGGATGTCCACTCTGCCGTGCAGGTCGAAGTGGTCCACGGTGCCGCGCCCGTTGCGGCCCAGCACGCCGCTGGCGTGGGCGTCATCCACCATCATGATGCAATCGTAGTGCCTCGCCAGCTCGCACAGCTCCGGCAGCGCGCCGATGTCGCCGTCCATGGAGAACACCCCGTCGGTGATCAGCAGCTTGCGCCCCGGGTGGTGGCGGTGCTCCTCGAGGATCTGCTTGGCGGCCTCCACGTCCTTGTGGGGGAAGACCTTGATCGGCGCCTTGCTCAGCCGGCAGCCGTCAATGATGCTGGCGTGGTTGAGCGAGTCGCTGATGATCAGGTCGTCCTTGCCCAGCACCGCGGAGACCGTGCCGGCGTTGGCGGTGAAACCCGACTGGAACACCACGCAGGCCTCGGTGTGCTTGAACGCCGCGAGGCGGCGCTCCAGCTCCATGTGGTCCTTCATGGTTCCGGCGATGGTGCGCACCGAGCCGGAGCCCACCCCCAGCCGCTGCACGAACTCCAGCGCCGCCGCGCGCAGCTTCGGGTGCGTGGTGAGCCCGAGGTAGTTGTTGGAGGAGAGGTTGATCACGCGGCGGCCGTCGAAGGTGCATTCGGCCTCCTGCCCGCCCTCCAGCACCCGCAGCTTCCGGTACAGCCCCTGGGATCTGAGCGCATCCAGTTCGCCGCCCAGCTGGTCTTCGAACCGGCGATTGCCCTGGAATCCGCCGGTGGCGGTCATCGACTCTCCCGGATGCCGCCGGCCTCGGGGGGCGCGACCTTGAACACGATCTTGCCGCACTGGCCCGAGGCGATGAGCTGGAAGGCCTTCTCGAACTCCTCCAGCGGCAGCTTGTGGGTGATGATCGGCGAGAGGTCCAGCCCGCCCTCCAGCAGCGCGCGGGTGGAATACCAGGTCTCGAACATCTCCCTCCCGGAGATGCCGATCACCGTGGCGCCCTTGAAGATCACCTGGTTGGTGAAGTCGAACGGGAAGGGTTTGCTGGGCAGGCCGATCAGGGAGGCCCGTCCGGCGTACTTGAGGCACTTGAAGCCCGACTCGATGGCCGCGGGCGCTCCCGCGGTCTCCAGCAGCACGTCCACGCCCGCCCCACCGGTGAGCTGGTGCACCTCGGCCACCACGTCCTGGGTCATCGGGTCGAACACCGCCGTGGCCCCGACCTTCTTCGCCAGGTCGCGGCGCAGCGGCTGGGTCTCCGTGGCGAACACGTGCGAGGCGCCCGCGAACTTCGACAACGCCACGCAGAACAGCCCCAGCGGGCCGCAGCCGCTCACCAGCACGCTCTTGGCCGTCAGCCGGCCGGTGAGCGAGGTGTGCACCGCGTTGCCGAAGGGCTCCTGCAGCGTGGCGATCTCGGGCGGGAAGCGCCGGTCGGTGACCCACGCGTTCTCCGCGGGGATCACCGCGTAGTCGGCGAAGATTCCGGGGCGGTCCACCCCCAGGATGGACACGTTCTCGCACACGTGGCCCTGGCCGGTGCGGCACTGGTAACAGGTGTGGCAGATCACGTGCGTCTCGGCGGTGACATAGTCGCCCACCTTCACGTTCTCCACCTCGGAGCCGCACTGGACGATCTCGCCGCAGAACTCGTGGCCGAACGTCATGGGCGCCTTGAAGCGGCTGGCGGCCCACTCGTCCCAGCTGTAGATGTGCAGGTCGGTGCCGCAGACGGAGGCGGCCAGCACGCGCACCAGCACGTCGCGCGGACCGGGGGAGGGCACTTCCACGGTGCGCAGCTCGGCGCCGGCGCGGGGACCGGGCTTGACCAGCGCCCGCATGGTCTTCGGGATGGCGGGCGCGGCCGCCTTGGAGACAGTCGATTGCGTCGTCATGCGACTCCCAGGGCCGGGCCAACCGCATCCCGGCCAAGAAGGTAGATGGTCGCCTCCGGGGAACGAGCCATTATAGGAACGCCCTTCGGAGCGGGTCAACGCTCACGAAGCGGCGACCACGGAACCGCGTGCCCGGCGCAGGCTGCGGGCCATCGCGGGCCGGCAACCGCGGCCCGTCGCCTTGACAGTGCGCGGCACCGGTCCTACATTGCGAGTACCCATCCTCACAAGCCCCGGCAACGAAAGGATCTGCGTGCCTCAGACAACCCCCTTCATCGACCAGCACCGCGAAGCGGGGGCGAAGATCGTCGACTTCGCCGGTTGGCTCATGCCCATCCAGTACCAGGGCATCCTCCAGGAGCACGAGCGCGTGCGGCGCGACGTGGGCCTGTTCGACGTTTCCCACATGGGCGAGATTTCCGTCACCGGGCCCGGCGCCGAGGCGTTTCTCGACCGGCTGCTGCCCTGCGACATCCGCGGCATGGACGTGGGCAAGGTGGTGTACACGCCCATGTGCCTGCCCGCGGGTGGCATCGTGGACGACCTCCTGGTGTACAAGCGCGAGCACGGCTACCTGCTGGTGGTGAACGCGGCCAACACCCCCAAGGACGTGAAGTGGGTGCAGGCGCAGGCGCACGGCGTCGCCGGCGTGAAGGTGGCGGACGAGAGCCCGGCGTGGGCCCAGCTCGCGGTGCAGGGGCCCAAGGCCGAGGCCCTGTTCCGCGGCCACGTGGCCGAGGCGGCGCTGCAGCTGCCGTTCTACCGCTTCGCCGAGCTGGACCTGTGGGCGGTGCCGAGCATCTTCTCGCGCACCGGCTACACCGGCGAGGACGGCTTCGAGATCTACTTCCATCCGCAGCACGCGAAATGGATCTGGGAGAAGGTGCTCGGCGTGGGTGCCGCGCACGGCATCGGGCCCGTGGGCCTGGGGGCGCGCGACACCCTGCGGCTGGAGATGAACTACTGCCTCTACGGCAACGACATTGACGAGACCACCACGCCGCTGGAGGCCGGCCTGCAGTGGACGGTGCGCCTGGACAAGGGCGAGTTCCTCGGCGGCGCCCCCATGCGCGCGCAGCGCGACGCGGGCGTGCCCCGCAAGCTGGTGGCGTTCGAGATGTTGGACCGCGCCATTCCGCGGCACGGTTCGGAGCTGGCGGCCGGGGGAGCGGTGCTGGGGCCGGTGACCAGCGGCACGTTCAGCCCCACCCTGCGCAAGGGCATCGGGATGGGTTATGTGCCCGCCGCGCACTCGAAGCTGGGCACCGAGATCGCCGTGCGCCAGCGCGGCACGGAATCGCCGGCGAAGATCGTCCGCAAGCCCTTCTACACCGAGGCGACACACAAGTAGGCCCGGCCCGGCCGGGCAGGACACCCAATGCAAGGGACGGGGGGAACCAGGTGAGCACCATCAGGCAGGAACTCAAGTACACCAAGGAGCACGAGTGGGCGCGGCTCGAGGGCGGTGAGTGGGTGGTGGGGCTGACCGACTACGCACAGGGCGAGCTGGGCGACGTGGTATTCGTGGAACTTCCGAAGGTCGGCGCGGAGGTCGTTGCCGGAGCGACGTTTGGGACCGTCGAAGCGGTCAAGACCGTGAGCGACATGTACGCCCCGGTGTCGGGCACCATCACGGCGGTGAACGAAGCCCTGGGCGCCGACCCCGGGGTGGTGAACCGCGACGCCTACGGCGACGGCTGGTTCGTGAAGATCCGCCCCTCCGGGCCCGACCAGGGCAAGGACCTGCTCGAAGCGAAGGCCTACGCGGCGCTGATCGGACAGAGCCTGTGAACTACTTCAGCACCAGCCCGGCCGATGAGAAGGCCATGCTGGCCGACATCGGCGTGGCCAGCCTCGACCGGCTGATCGACGACGCCATCCCGCCCGCGCTGCAGCTGAAGCGCCCCCTCGCGCTGCCCCCGGGCTCCTCGGAGCTCGAGCTTCGCCGGGAGTTCGGCGCCATGGCCGCCGCCAACGCGCACGCCGGCACCCACGTGTCCTTCCTGGGCGGCGGCATCTACGAACGCTACATCCCGGCGGCGCTGCCCCACCTGCTGTTCCGCTCGGAGTTCTACACCGCCTACACGCCGTACCAGGCCGAGGTGGCGCAGGGCACCCTGATGGCCATCTTCGAGTTCCAGACCATCATGTGCGAGCTGACCGGACTGCCGGTGGCCAACGCCTCGCTCTACGACGGGGGCACCGCCTGCGCGGAAGCCGCGCTGCTCTCGCGCGGCGTCAACGGCCGCGGGCTGGTGCTGGCGTCACCCGGCATCCACCCGCACCACCGCCAGATCATCGAGACGTACGGGCGCTCCGCGGGCCTTAAGGTGGAGCTGCTCCCGGAAAAGGACGGCGTCACCGACGTGACCAGGCTGGACCCGGCGGCGCTGTCGAAGGCCTGCTGCGTGCTGGTGCCGCAGCCCAACGTGTACGGGCTGGTGGAGCCGCTGGAGGAGATCTTCGCGGCGGCCCGGGGCACCGGCGCGCTCAAAGTGGCGGTGGTGGACCCGGTGATGGCGAACGTGCTCCGCAGCGCCGGGGACTGCGGCGCCGACCTGGCGGTGGGCGAGGCCCAGGCGCTGGGCGTGGGTCAGAACCTGGGCGGTCCCGTGGTGGGCTTCATGGCCTCCACCATGGAGCACGTCCGCCGCCTGCCCGGGCGCATCGCCGGGGTGACCAGGGACACGCGCGGCCGCCGCGGCTTCGTCCTGACGCTCCAGACCCGAGAGCAGCACATCCGCCGCGCCAGGGCCACCTCCAACATCTGCACCAACGAGACGCTCATCGCCACGGCGGCCACCATCTACTGCTGTCTGCTGGGGCGCACCGGGCTGCGCGAGGTGGCGGAGCACTCTGCGCACAAGGCACACTACGCCGCGGAGCGGGCGGCCGCCTCGGGCGCGGCGCGCCTGCGCTACCCCGGACCGTTCGTGCAGGAGTTCGTGCTCACCACCCAGGCGCCCGCCGACGCCCTGGTGGCCGACGCGCTCGCGGACGGTGTGCTGGCCGGCATCCCGCTGTCGCGCTGGGATGCCACGCGCACCCATGAGCTGCTGGTGGCGGTGACCGAGACCCGCACCCGGGAAGACATCGACCGCTGGGCCTCGGGCCTGGCGAAGTGGGGAAGGGGGCGCCCATGAGCGCCACGCACACCGGCGCGCCGGGCACCGTCCCGGACCCGCAGGCCGCCGACGCCGCGTGGGGGGATGACCCGCGGCTGTTCCACGACGAGCCGCTGATCTTCGAATTCCACGCCGAGGGCAACCGTGGCGTGCCGCTGCCGCCGCTGGATGTGCCCGCCAGCCCGCTGGCCTCATACCTTCCGAAGGCCGCGCTGAGGCTGGTGCCGCCGGCCATCCCGGACGTGGGCGAGGCCACCGTGACGCGTCATTTCACGCGCATCTCGTCCATGAACCACAACATCGACAAGGGCTTCTACCCCTTGGGCTCCTGCACCATGAAGTACAACCCCAAGATCAACGACGAGCTGGCGGCGCTGCCTGGTTTCCAGCACGCCCACCCCATGACCCCCGAGGCCGGGCTGCAGGGGGCGTTGCGCCTGATGCACGAGATCTCGGAGACGCTGAAGGAGATCACCGGCCTGGACGCGGTGTCGCTGCAGCCGGCGGCCGGCGCGCACGGGGAACTGCTCGGCCTGCTGGTCACGCGGGCCTACCACGAGTCCAGGGGACGCCCGCGCCGCAAGGTGCTGGTGCCGGACTCGGCGCACGGGACCAACCCGGCCAGCGTGGCGCTGGTGGGCTACGAGGTGGTGGAGATCAAGTCGAACCCGCGCGGCGAGGTGGACCCCGCCGCGCTCAGGGCCGCGCTGGACGAGGACGTGGCGGCGCTGATGATCACCAACCCCAACACGCTGGGGCTGTTCGAGACCAACATCCGGGAGATCGCCGACCTGGTCCACGGAGCCGGCGCGCTGCTGTACATGGACGGCGCCAACCTGAACGCCCTGGTGGGCCTGGCCCGCCCCGGCGACATGGGCTTCGACATCACGCACATCAATCTGCACAAGACCTTCACCCAGCCGCACGGCGGCGGCGGGCCGGGCGCGGGCCCCATCGCGGTGCGTGCGATGCTGGCGCCGTTCCTGCCGGTGCCCAAGGTGGAGAAGCGCGGGGACCGCTATCACCTGGTGGGCCCGGCCGAGGCCCCGGGGAGCGTGGGGAGGATTCACGGCTTCCTGGGCCAGTTCGGCGTGTTCGTGCGGTCCTACGCGTACATGCGCATGCTGGGCAGCGAGGGGCTGAAGGCCATGTCCCGCCGCGCCATCCTGAACGCCAACTACCTGCGGGCCCACCTGCAGAAGACCTACCTGCTGCCGTACCCGTCCACCAGCATGCACGAATTCGTGCTGAGCGGCGTGGAGCAGAAGAAGAGGGGCGTGCGCGTGCTGGACATCGCCAAGCGCCTGCTCGACTTCGGCGTGCACGCCCCGACCGTGTACTTCCCGCTCATCGTCGAGGAGGCCATCATGATCGAGCCCACCGAGACGGAGGAGAAGCGCACGCTGGACCATTTCATCGCGGCGATGGAGCGCATCGCCTCCGAGGTGGAGCGCTCCCCGCAGACGGTGCTGGGCGCGCCCTACACCACCCCCGTGGGCCGGCTCGACGAGGGCCGTGCCGCCCGGGAGCTCACCGTGCGCTGGAGCCCGTCCGCCCCGTAGGGGGCGGGCGGCCCCGGCGGACAGACCGATCCGCCACGGGCCCGCGGTACGGGCCGGTTTGCCCACGCGGCAGCCTCTCCGAACTCAAGCCCGCCTAACATTCCGGCTCTCCGGCGCCGATACCGGGAAGGTCGGGGTCGTCCGGCCCCGTCCGCGTACCCCGGGAATTGCGCCCACGGCGTTGCAATCCCGGCCCGGCCGCTGCCCGGAGAGCCCATGCCCCGCATTGACGAGATCTTTCGGCTGATCCAGGAACAGGGCGCCTCCGACCTTCACGTGGCCGCGGGCGCGCCGCCCATGATCCGCCTCAATGGCGAGCTGCAGCCGGTCGAACAGCAGGTCCTGGCTCCCGAGCTGGTGGAGGATCTGCTCTTCGAGATCATGCGGCCCGACGTGCGGGCGGAGTTCGACACCGAGAACTCGGTGGACTTTTCCTACGAGGTCCCCGGAGTGGTGCGCATGCGCGCCAACATCTACCGGCAGCGCAACGGACTCGCGGCGGCGTTTCGCATGCTGCCCACCTCGATCCTGAGCGCCGAGCAGCTGGGCCTGCCCCCGCACGTGCTGGGCCTCACCGAGCGCTCCAAGGGCCTGGTGGTGGTCACCGGCCCGCCGGGCACCGGCAAGAGCACCACGCTGGCGGCGATGATCGACCACATCAACCAGAGCCGGCGGCAGCACATCATCACCGTGGAGGACCCGGTGGAGTTCGTGCACGCCAACAAGGGCTGCCTGGTGAACCAGCGCGAGGTGGGCCGGCACACGCCCAGCTTCGCCTCGGCCCTGCGTGCGGCGCTGCGCGAGGACCCCAACGTGATCCTGGTGGGCGAGATGCGCGACCTGGAGACCATGGAGCTGGCGGTCACCGCCGCCCAGACCGGCACACTGGTGTTCGGCACGCTGCACACGCCCAGCGCCGCACAGACCGTGGACCGCATCATCGACGCCTTCCCGGTGGAGCAGCAGCAGCAGATTCGCAGCATGCTCGGGGACTCGCTGCAGGGCGTGGTCGCCCAGCGCCTGGTGAAGAAGGCCGACGGAACCGGGCGCCTGGCGGCCCTGGAGATCCTGATCGGCAACCCGGCCATCGCGGCGCTGGTGCGCGACCGCAAGACCTTCCAGATCCCCTCGGTGATGCAGACCAGCAAGCGGGAGGGCATGCAGCTCATGGACGACGCGCTCGCCGCGCTGGTGCGCGAGGGACGAGTGCTGGCCGAGGACGCCGTGCCCTTCGCCGTGAACCGCGAGACGGTGGAGCGCGCCGCGGCCGGCGCCCCGGCGACGCCCGCGACCACCGCCCAGAAGAAGGCCGCCTGAGATGGCTCCCCGGCCGCAGACGCACGAGCTTTCGGGAGACCTCGGCCTCCTCTCGCTCTTCGAGCTGTGCCAGACCCTCAGCATGAACTCCGTGAGCGGCACGCTGCGCCTGGAGGGCGAGCTCGGCCGCGGCTACCTGTATTTCGAGGGCGGCCGGATCATCAACGGGCTCGACGAGCGCCAGCGCGAGGGCGAGCGTGCCGTGCGCAGCCTGTTCCTGTGGAAGGACGCCCGCTTCCAGTTCCAGTCCGGCCCGGTGTCGGCCTCGCGGGTGATCGAGGAGGCGACCCAGAGCTTCCTGCTGGACGTGGCGCGCGAGCAGGACGAGGCCGGCTCCTCCCGCGGCGGCGAAGACTCCCGCGTGGAGCGCCTGAAGTCGCACGACGCGCTGCGGCAGGCCTTCGCCCGGATCGCGCACGACGCCCGGCGCTCGCCCGGCGCCAGCCGGCAGGAGCAGGCCAGCGCCCTGCTGGAGCAGCTGGCCAGCGTTCACGGCGCCGAGATGCTGCTGCGGCCGGGGCGACCCTCGCTGGCGCGGCAGGCCGGTGGCTGGGTGCGCCTGGGCCAGGAGCCAATGGGAGAGGGGCAGTTCGACGAGCTGCTGCGGCTGCTTTCGCCCCCGGGCGCGGTGCTCGCCCCGGGCCAGGGGGCCCTGCCGCGTTCCCCGTCGGGCACCCCCTTCCGCGTGGTCTACGGTGAGGATGTCTCCGGACCCATGCTGCTGGTGCGCGCGCTGCACACCTCGGCCCCGGAACCTGACCGGGTGTGCCTGCCGGACGACCTGGGATGGCCGGCACTGCTGGCCGCGCCGCTCACCGAAGTGGCCGGCCCGCGCGGGTGCGGCAAGAGCCTGTTCCTGGCCGCGGCCGCACGCGTGGCGTTCGAGCGCGGCCTCACCGTGGCGTGGGGCAGTCCCGAACCGGTGGCACGGCTGTTCAACCTGGATCTTCCCCTCCAGTACCTTCCCGGCGGCGCCATCGAGCCGGCCCAGTTCGCGCCCCTGGCCGCCTGCCTGCGGGCGGACCTGGTCATCTGGGACGGGCCCGGCTGCGAACTCTCGGGCCTGGACGAACTGATCGCCCGTGGCATCGCGGTGCTCGCCGTGGGGCCGGGGCTGGGCCCCGACGCGGCCCGCCTCGAACTCTCGCTGGACGGCGAGGGCCGTGTCCATGTCCGCCTGCCCCGGCTGGCCCGCGCCGCCTAGCCTCGCCTCCGGGCCTCGCCGCCGCTTCCCGGCGAGTTTTGACACCACGACAGACCGTTCCTATACTCGCTGCCGGGACCCGTTCCGGGTGGCGCGACGCGCCCGGGTGAGCCCACACCGAGAGGAGCGTTCAATGATGCCACGGATCGGAGGAGCCGCAGCGCGCCGGGTCGCGCGCCTCGCGGTCTGCGTGCTGCTGGCCTTCGCCGCACTGGGCGCCCGGGAGCGCCCGCGCGACGCGGCGCCCCTCCCGCCCGATCACAAGGTGGTGGACGCCGAGCTGGGCCGCTTCGGCGGCCGCATCGTGCTGGCCTCCCGCAACGGTCCCCGCACCTTCAACGGCATCACCGCGAACGAGGTCTCCAGCACCGACGTCACCAACCGGCTGTACGAGCAGCTGATCACCTACAACAACGAGCTCCAGCGCGCCGAGCCGGGCATCGCCAAGTCCTGGGAGCGCTCCCGGGACGGACGCACGTGGACCATGCACCTGCGCCACGCGTTCTTCTCGGACGGCACCCCGATCACCTCCGCGGACGTGCTGTTCTCCTTCGACGTGGTGTACGACCCCAGGGTGCATCCGTCCACCGCGGAGCTGGTGAAGGTTCGGGGCCAGAAGTTCCAGCTCAGCGCCCCCGACGATTCCACCGTGGTGTTCCGGCTGGCCGACAGCTACGGGGTGTTCCTGGACGTGATCGGGGCGGTGAACATCATGCCCCGGGCGCGCCTGGAATCCGCCTTCCGGGAGGGGAAGTTCGAGAGCGCCTACGGCATCAACACGCGGCCCGAGGACCTGGTCACCAGCGGGCCGTGGCGGCTGAAGCAGTTCGCGCCCGGCGAGCGCGTGGTGCTGGAGCCCAACCCGTACTGGTACGAGTCCGACCGGCGGGGTCGCCGGCTGCCGTACCTGGACGAAATCGTGTGGCTGGTGGTGCCGGACCAGAACGCCGAGTTGCTGAAGTTCGAGCAGGGGGAGATCGACGCCATTGACGTGCCCCGTTCCCTGGACTTCCCGCGTCTCAAGGCCGGGGAGGCCCAGGGCCGGTACGTGGTCCACGACCTGGGCGTGAGCCTGGCGACGGTGTTCTTCGGGTTCAACCTGAACCTCAAGGCCGACCTGCGGACCCCGTGCGCGGACCCGGTGAAGTACCGCTGGTTCAGCAACCTCAATTTCCGTCGCGCGGTGGCCATGGCGGCGGACCAGGGCAAGATGGTGCGGCTGGCCTACCAGGGCCAGGCCTCCCCGAACTGGGGGCCCAGCACGCGGGGGAACAAGAAGTGGTATGACCCGGACGTGAAGCAGTACAGCCACGACACCGAACGCGCCCGGCGCCTGCTCCAGCGCGAGGGCTTCGAGGACCGCAACCACGACGGCTGGCTGGAGGACCCCGAGGGCAACAAGGTGCAGTTCAGCATCATCACCAACGCGGACAACAACGTCCGGGTGAGCCTGTGCAACCTGCTCAAGAGCGACCTGCGGCAGGTGGGCATCGACCTGGTGGTCACGCCGCTGGACTTCAACCAGCTCATCGGGCGCATCCGCGATTCGAAGGACTTCGAGGCGCTGCTGCTGGGCTTCGCGGGCGGCGTGCCGCCCGATCCCGCGCTGGGGCAGAACGTCTGGAAGAGCCGCGGGAAGAACCACTTCTGGTACAGCGACCAGCCCCGGCCCATGACGGCCTGGGAGGCGGAGTGCGACTCGCTCATGGACGAACTGTCGCGGGTGGAGGACCAGGCCCGGCGGAAGCGGCTGTGGGACCGGGTGCAGGAGATCGTCACCGACCAGGCGGTGATCGTGTACCTGCCTTCCGAGCGGGCGTACGTGGTGGCGCGGAACAAGTTCGGCAACCTGCGCCCGGCGCTCATCCCGCACCGGGTGCTGTGGAACTCCTCCCGGATCTTCCTGAAGTAGCGGCCGGGCCCCGGCGGCGTCGCGCATGCGCACCTACGTCCTGAAACGGCTGCTGCACCTGGTCCCGCTGCTGCTGGGCGTGTCGCTGGTCACCTTCACGCTCATGCACCTCGCGCCGGGCGACTACCTGGACGCCATGCGCGCGGACCCCATGGTGAGCCCCGAGGCGGTGGATGCCATGCGCGCGCGCTTCGGGCTGGACCGCCCGCTGCCCGTCCAGTACCTGGTGTACCTCCGCAACATCTTCCTGCGGTTCGATTTCGGATACTCCTTCGCCTACCACCGTCCGGTGTTCGAAGTCCTGGGCCAGGGGCTGGGCAACACGTTGCTGCTGGCCGGGGCGGGAGCGGTGGTGGCGTGGGGACTGGCGTTGCCGTTGGGCGTGCTCTCGGCCGTGCGCCGCAACCGCTGGCAGGACCGGCTGTGCTCCTTCGTGGCCTTCGCCGGGCTGAGCGTGCCCGAGGTCTTCCTGGCCCTGCTGCTGCTGCTGCTGGCGGCCTCCACCGGCTGGTTCCCGGTGGGGGGAATGCGGAGCCTCGACTTCGACACCTTCCCGTGGTGGCGCCAGGCGCTCGACGTGCTGCATCACCTGGCGCTGCCCGCGCTGGCGGTGGGCCTGGCGCCCATGGCGGCCCGCATGCGCCAGGTGCGCGCCAGCATGCTCGAGGTGCTGCAGGCCGACTACGTGACCACCGCGCGCGCCAAGGGCGTGCCGGAGGCCGCGGTGGTGGGCCGCCACGCGCTGCGCAATGCGCTCAACCCGCTGATCACGCTGTTCGGCTACACCCTGGGCTTCCTGCTCGCCGGCTCGTTCCTGGTGGAGGTGGTGATGAGCTGGCCGGGTCTGGGACGGCTCACGGTCACCGCGCTGTTCCAGCGAGACCTGTACGTGGTGATGGGCTCGGTGCTGCTGGCGTCCGCGGTGCTGGTGCTGGGCAACCTGCTGGCGGACCTGCTCCTGGCGCTTTCGGACCCCCGGATCGCGCTCGAATGAGCGGCGACGCGTCCCGGGCCTGGCGCGAGCTGCGCCGCAACCGCGCCGCCGTGGCCTGCGGGCTGCTGCTGGTGGCGATGTACCTCGCGGCGCTGGGGGCGGAGTTTCTCTCGCCCGGCCCGTGGGACGTGGAGGATCCCGAGCACCCGTTCCAGCCGCCGTCGCGCGTGCATGTCCGCGACGCGGCCGGCCGATGGGTGGCTCCCTACGTGTGGGCCACCGAGCTGAGCTACGGGGCGGCGGGGGACTTCCGCTACCGGGAAGTCCCGGGGCGGCGCTTTCCCATTCGCTGGTTCTCCACGGGTGAGCCCTACCGCTGGCTGGGGCTGATCGCCTCGCGCCGGCACCTGGCCACGGTGGAGCCGCCCGCGCGGCTCGCCCCGCTGGGCACCGACGCGTACGGCCGCGACCAGCTGGCGCGCCTGCTGCACGGGGCGCGGGTGTCGCTGTCGGTGGGCATCCTGGGAGTGTGCATCAGCCTGGTCCTGGGCTCGCTGGTGGGGGGCGTGGCCGGCTACTGCGGGGGCCCCGTGGACGGCGGGCTGATGCGCCTCGCGGAAGTGGTGCTCTCGGTGCCCGCGCTGTACCTGGTGCTGGCGCTGCGGGCGGTGTTTCCGGTGGCGCTGCCCTCGGTCCAGGTGTACATGCTCACGGTGCTGCTGCTCGCGTGCGTCTACTGGGCGGGCCTGGCGCGGGTGATCCGCGGGATGGTGCTGGGCCTGCGCGAGCGGGACTTCGTGGTCGCCGCGCGGGCGCTGGGCGCGGGCCCGCTGCGGATCCTGGTGCGGCACATCCTGCCCAACACCGCGTCCTACCTGGTGGTCGCAGCCACGGTCTCGGTGCCCGGCTACATCCTGGGCGAAGTGGCGCTCTCGTACCTCGGCGTGGGCATCCAGGAGCCCCACGCCTCGTGGGGGAACATGCTGCGTCAGGCGCAGAATCTCTCGTACATGCGCAGCTACCCGTGGGTGCTCTCGCCCGGGGTGGCCATCTTCCTCGCGGTGATGTCGTTCAACTTCCTCGGCGACGGGCTGCGCGACGCGCTGGACCCGCGCCGGGCTTCGGGAGGCCGCGCGTGAGCGCCACGCCCGCCGCCGGGCCCGCTCCGCGCGAGGCCACGCTGCTGGAGATCGACGACCTGCGCACCTGGTTCCACACCGACGACGGCGTGGTGCGCGCCGTGGACGGCATCTCGCTGGAGATCTCCGCGGGCTCCACCCTGGGCCTGGTGGGCGAATCCGGATGCGGCAAGAGCGTGACCGCCCTCTCGGTGCTGCGGCTGCTGCCCTCGCCGCCGGCGCGGGTGGAGTCCGGGCAGGTGCGCTTCCGCGGCCGCGACCTGCTGTCGCTCCCCGAAGGGGAGTTGCGAAAGGTGCGCGGCAACGAGATCGCGATGATCTTCCAGGAGCCCATGACCTCGCTCAACCCGGTGCTCACGTGCGGGGAACAGGTGGCCGAAGTGCTCCGGGTGCACCGCGCCGCAGGGCGCCGCCAGGCGCGCGACGCCGCGGTGGAGTTGTTCCGGACGGTGGGCATCCCCGCCCCGGGCCAGCGCGTGGGGGAGTACCCGCACCAGCTCTCCGGGGGGATGCGCCAGCGGGTGATGATCGCCATGGCACTCGCGTGCGGGCCGGCGCTGCTCATGGCCGACGAGCCCACCACCGCGCTCGACGTCACCATCCAGGCGCAGATCCTGGACCTGCTCGGCACCCTGCAGCGAGAGCGGGGCATGAGCATGCTGATGATCACCCACGACCTGGGCGTGGTCGCGGAGGTGGCGCGCGAGGTGGCGGTGATGTACGCGGGCCGGATCGTGGAGCGCTGTGCCGTCGCCGACGCCTTCGCGGACCCGCGGCATCCGTACACACTGGGACTGCTGGCGGCGATCCCGCGGCTCGACGCGCCCCGCGAGCGCCTGCACGCCATCCCGGGCGGCGTCCCGGACCCGGCGCGCTACCCCTCCGGGTGCCGCTTCCACCCGCGCTGCCCCTTCGCGGTGGAGGTCTGCCGCGCGGAGGAGCCTCCGCTGGCGCCGGTGTCCCCCGGTCACCTGGCGCGCTGCTGGCGCACGGACGATGTGGCCGCCTCCGACGTGCGGCGCGAACTGCTGGCGGCCACTCCGGCGCCCGCAGCCTCGAGTGCCGCCGGCTCCGGCGCCGTGGCGCCGCCCCCGCGGACCGGCGGCGCGGCCGCAGCACCTGCCGGCGAGCCGGGGGAGAGCGCGCGATGACCCCCACCCCGCTGCTCGAAGTGCGCGACCTGCACAAGCACTACCCGGTGCGCAGCGGCGTGTTTGGCCGCGTGTCCGGCCACGTCCGCGCCGTGGACGGCGTTAGCTTCGACGTGCTCCGCGGGGAGACCCTGGGCCTGGTGGGGGAGTCCGGGTGCGGCAAGACCACCACCGGGCGGCTGATCCTGAGGCTGTTGCCCGCGACTTCGGGGAGCGTGCGCTTCGACGGCACCGACGTCCTGGGGCTGGGGCGAGCGGAACTGCGCGCGCTGCGCCGGCGCATGCAAATCGTGTTCCAGGATCCGTACGGCTCGCTCAACCCCCGGCTCACGGTCGGCTCGATGATCCACGAGGCACTTTCGATCCACCGCCTGGCGTCGGGGCAGGCCGCGCGCGATCGCGTGGCGGAGCTCCTGGAACTGGTGGGCCTCTCGCCCGACCACGCCCGGCGCTATCCGCACGAGTTCTCGGGCGGGCAGCGCCAGCGCATCGGCATCGCCCGGGCGCTGGCCGTGGGCCCCGACTTCCTGGTGTGCGATGAGCCCGTCTCGGCGCTGGACGTGAGCATCCAGGCGCAGGTGTTGAACCTGTTCCAGGACCTGCGCCGCCGCCTCCGGCTGACCACGCTGTTCGTGGCGCACGACCTGGCGGTGGTCCGCCACGTGAGCGACCGCGTGGCGGTGATGTACCTGGGCCGCATCGTGGAGCTGGCCCCGGCCGCCGACATCTATGCGCGGCCGCTGCACCCGTACACCCGGGCGCTGCTGGCTTCCATCCCCAGCCCCGACCCCGCGCACCGCAGGCCGCCCGCCGCGGTGCTGGGCGACCCGCCCAGCCCGGCGGCGCCGCCGCCCGGATGCCCGTTCCACACCCGCTGCCCGGTGGCCGTGGAGCGCTGCCGGACGGACGTGCCCCGGCTGGCCGAGATCCGTCCCGGGCACCTGGCCAGCTGCCTGCTCCTGGGACCGGGCGGAACCGGAGCCCCGTGATCCTGGCCCCGGCGCTGTGCGCCCTGTTCACCGTGGCGGGCATGCTGGCGCACCTGCCCGCGCTGCACCTGGCCGACTGGGTGGGCAACGTCCTCTACGGCATCGCCTGCGTCGCCGGCGGAGCCCAGGGCGTGGTGGAGACGCTGGCCTCGCTGCGCCGGCGCGTCTTCGACGTGAACTTCCTGATGCTGCTGGCGGCCGCGGGCGCGGCGAGCATCAACCGGCTCCAGGAAGGGGCGATGCTGCTGATGCTGTTCTCGCTCTCCAACACGCTTCAGTTCTTCGCCCTCGAACGCACCCGCAACGCCATCCGCGCCCTGATGCGCCTGCGGCCCGAGGTGGCCTGCGTGGTCCGCGACGGCCGGGAGGAGTCCGTCCCGGCGGGCGAGCTGGCCCCCGGCGACCGCGTCCGGGTGCGGCCCGGTGAGCGCCTCGCCGCCGACGGCACGGTGGCGGAGGGAACCACCTGCGTGGACGAGTCCGCCATGACCGGCGAATCCGTGCCGGTGCCCAAGGGCCCGGGCGATCCGGTCTACGCGGGCACCATCAACGGCCCGGGCTCCCTGGAGTTCTCCGTGACCACCGCCGCGGGCCACACCCGGCTGGCCCGCATCATCGAGCTGGTGGAGCACGCGCAGGCGGAGAAGGCGCCCACGCAGCGCTTCATCGACCGCTTCGGGCAGTACTACGCCGGCGCGGTCCTGGCGGCGGTGGCGGTCACGCTGCTGGGGCTGCCGCTGGTCTTCCGGCACCATTTCCATGACGCGTACTACCGGGCCATGGTGACCCTGGTGGTGGCCTCGCCCTGCGCGCTGGTCATCTCCACGCCCGCCACCATCCTCTCGGGCATCGCCGCGGCAGCCCGCAGGGGCATCCTGTTCAAGGGCGGGGGCAGCCTCGAAGCGGTGGGCAAGCTCCGGGTAATCGCCCTCGACAAGACCGGCACGCTCACCTCCGGCCACATGTGCCTCACCGAGGCGGTGCCCGCGCCGGGACGCACCCGCGAGGAGCTCCTGGAGCTCGCCTCGGCGGCGGAGAAGCGCTCCGAGCACCCCGTGGCGCACGCGGTGCTGGAGGCGCTGGGCCACCAGCCCGCTGAGGCCACGGAGGTCCTGGCCCACGCCGGCCGGGGCGTGGAAGCCCGGGTGCACGGCCGTCGCGTGCTCGTGGGCACACAGCGGTTCATGGACAGCGAGTGCATGCTCTTCCCCCAGGAGCTGGTCTCGCTCAAGGAGCGCCTGGAGGCGGACGGCCACACCACGGTGCTGGTGGCTGACGAGCGGCCGCTGGGAGTCCTGGCCATGGCCGACGAGCCCCGCGAGAAATCCGCGCAGGCCATCGGCGACCTGCGCGGCATGGGCGTGAAGCACGTGGTGATGCTCACCGGCGACCACCGCGTGGTGGGCGAGGCCATCGGGAGACGCCTGGGGGTGGACGAGGTGATGTCGGAGCTGCTGCCCGAAGACAAGGTGAACGCGGTGCGCGAACTGCGGCGCCGGCACGGGCTGGTGGGCATGGTGGGGGACGGCGTGAACGACGCCCCGGCCCTGGCCGCCGCCGACGTGGGCATCGCCATGGGCGGTCGCGGCACCGACGTGGCGCTGGAGACCGCGGACGTGGTGCTGATGTCCGATCGCATCGAGCGCCTGCCCGAACTGGTGGACCTGGGGCGGCGCGCGGGCCGCGTGGTGCGCCAGAACGTGCTGATCTCGGTGGGCGTGATGGCGGGGCTGGTGGGCCTCAACTTCCTCGGCTGGATGACGCTGCCCCTGGGCGTGGTGGGCCACGAGGGCTCCACGCTGCTGGTGGTGCTCAACGGCCTGCGGTTGCTGCGGGCCGGTGGCCCCGAGCGCCGGCCGGGCGGGTCCGAAGTCCCGGCGCACGCCGCGGGAGGACACGCGTGAGGCTCTCGCTCTCCACCGTGCGGCGCTCCGACTGGCCCGCCGCCGTGCGGGCCGGCCTGCCGCACTCCCGCGCGTTCGAGCTGGCCTGCCCGGACCCCGCGCTGCCGGCGAGCCCGGCGGATCTGCGGAACCTGGCCCGCCTCAAGTCCACCCACGGGCTCAGCTACTCGCTGCACGCGCCGTTCCGCCGCCTGGACGTGGCGGCCGCGGACCGCGCGCTGCGCCGGGAGAGCTGCCGGCTGTACCACGCCGCGCTGGAGGTGGCCGCGACGCTGGGAGCGGAGCTGGTGGTGATGCACCCGGCCCTGGTGGGCACACTCGCGTGGCAGGCGCTGCCGGAGGGGGAGCGGCGGGCCCTGCGTTCCCGGGAGCTGGAGAGCTTCCACCACTTCGCCGAGCGCGCGGGGCGGCTGCGCGTGCGCATCGGCCTGGAGAACATGCCGGGGTTCCGGGCCGCCCGCGACACCCGATGGCTGAGGGCGGTGCACGACGCCGTGGACTCCCCGTGGCTGGGTTACACCGTGGACGTCGGCCATGCGCACAGCAGCGGCATCCCGGCCGCGTTGCTGGTGCGCGAACTGGGCCCGCGCGTGTGGCACGTGCACGTCCACGACAACTCCGGCCAGGGCGATGAGCACCGCGCCGTGGGCGAGGGGTCGGTGGACTGGGTGAGCCTGGTGCGGGCCCTGGCGGAGACCGGATTTGCCGGCCTGGTGACCGATGAGGCCCTGGGACTCGACGCGCAGTTGCGCGGCCGCCGCCGGCTCGGCCGGATCCTCGCGGGCCTCCCCAGGCCCCTGGGGCAAATTCCCTCGCCGGCGGAGAAACGCGCCGAATAGGCGCGACCCGGCCCGATCCCGGACCGCCTCGCCGCCTCCGGGGCGATGCACCGTGCCCGGTTTCGGCCCCCCGCATGGCGATTCGCCTCGTCCTCCGCGGCCCCGCACACCCCGGCGGGCCCAACCGCAGCCACTTGCGCCCATCCCACCCGTGGCACGCGCGTTGCGAAAGCAGGGAGCAGGTTCCCTGCTGCGCAAGTGACTCGCCGGGTCGTGGGCTGATCCCACCAAACCTAGAGAGAGTTTCACGGCACCCAGCGCACGGCGACGGTGGGGAACCCCCTGATTCCCCGCGCGCCTCACGGCGCTAGGTGGCGGCGGGTGCCGGAAAAGGCACCCGCCGCCGACCTTTCTGGGGGGCCGTCGCCGCGGCCGAAGTCCCGCCCCTGCCCGCCGCCCGCCCCGCACACGGCCCCAACCCGTGGTTCCATCCCCCGACCCTGCACCCGAGTTGACGCTTGCCGAGCCCTTCTGTTACTTTGCAGTCGGTTGTATAGTCTTTTCTCACCTACGTTTGGCTCCCCCGGCGCGCCCTCGGGCCGCGGCCGGGCCGGGGCCGCTTCGCGCGGCCCCGCCTGATGGAAAGGATGTCCGGTTGGCCGCACAGGCGCTGGGAATGATTGAGACCCGCACGTTCGTGGGGCTGGTGGATGCCACCGACGCGATGGTCAAGACCGCCAACGTCCGGCTCGCCCAGTACGAGATCATCGGCGGCGGTTTCGTCACCACCTGCGTCCGGGGAGACGTGGGGGCGGTCCGCGCGGCGGTTTCCGCGGGCAGCGCCGCAGCCCAGAAGATCGGCGACCTGGTCGCCGCGCATGTGATCCCCGCGCCGCACGCGCAACTCGAGGGCACGATCCTCAAGAGTTGAGCGTCCGGCGCGGTTTTCTTGTTTCCATGAACCCGCTCGGAGGGACGATGCAGGAAGACGCCCTGGGAATGATCGAGACCCGTGGCTTCGTCGCCATGGTGGAGGCCTCGGACGCCATGGTGAAGGCGGCCCGGGTCAAGCTGGTGGGCTACGAGAAGATCGGTGGCGGCTACGTGACGGCGCTGGTGCGAGGCGACGTGGCCGCGGTGCGCGCGGCCACCGAGGCTGGCGGCGCGGCGGCCGCCAAGGTGGGCGAGCTGGTCAGCGTCCATGTCATCCCGCGCCCGCACACGCAGCTGGAAGACGCGCTTCCCATCGGCAAGGCCGGCGCCGACACCGGGAAGAAGTAGTCCGATGATCCTGGGCGAGGTCATCGGCACCGTGGTCTCCACCCGCAAGGAGGAGCGGCTGCAGACGCTCAAGCTGCTCCTGGTGCGGGAGGTGGGGCTGGACCTCAAGCCGACCGGCGGGGTGGTGGTGGCGGTGGACGCGGTGCAGGCCGGCACGGGCGAGATCGTGCTGTGCGCCTCGGGCAGTTCCGCCCGCCTGACGGACGTCACCCGCGACAAGCCGGTGGACTGCGTCATCATGGCCATCGTGGATTCCTTCGAGGTCGGGGGACAGACCCGCTTCGCCAAGAGCACGTCCCGGGCGTAGCCTTCCATGGACGCCACGCGGATCCAGCAGCTGGTCCAGGAGGTGATGACGCGCCTCGAGCAGCCCGAGCCGGGGGCCGCAGCCCAGGTTCCGCGGGGCACGGTGCGCCTCGAGGGCCGCGCCGCCTTCTCGGACCTGGACGCGGCGGTGGCGGCGTCGGCGGCCGCCGGGCCGGCCATGCGGGCGCTGGGCCTGCAGTGGCGGCGCAAGGCCATCGGCGCGGTGCGCGAGGCTTCGCGCCAGGCCTGGCGGATGCTCGCGGAGATGGCCGTCGAAGAGACCGGCTTCGGGCGGGTCAGCGACAAGATCACCAAGAACTCCATCGTCACCGAACTGACACCCGGGCCGGAGGACGTGGAGCCCGCCGTCTACAGCGGTGACCACGGCCTCACCCTGATCGAGCGCGCACCCTTCGGAGTCATCGGCTCCATCACGCCCTCCACCAACCCCTCCGAGACGGTCATCAACAACAGCATCAGCATGCTCTCGGGGGGCAACACGGTGGTGTTCGCCCCGCATCCCGCCGCCGAAAAGGTGAGCCTCAAGGCCATCGAGATCGTGGACCGCGCGGTGGTGGAGGCCGGCGGCCCGCCCAACACGGTGGTGGGCCTGAGCCAGGGCAGCCTGCAGAAGACCGAGGCGCTGATGCGCCACCCGGGCATCCGGTTGCTGGTGGTGACCGGCGGGCCGGGAGTGGTGAAGGCGGCCATGAACTCGGGCAAGCGCGCGGTGTGCGCCGGGCCGGGCAACCCGCCGGTGGTGGTGGACGCCACCGCGAACATCGAGCGGGCCGGACGCGACATCGTGGCGGGCGCCTCCATCGACAACAACATCATCTGCACCGCCGAGAAGGAGTGCTTCGTGGTGGCCTCCGTGGCGGACCAACTGAAGGCCGCCATGGTGCAGGCGGGCGCCTTCGAGCTGAAGCCCTACCTGCTCTCGAAACTGGAGTCGCTGATCTTCGAGCGCACCCGCGGGCCGCGCAAGCACGCCGACATGAACCGCAAGTTCATCGGCAAGGACGCCAACGTGTTCCTGCGCGCCCTGGGCCTCGAGCCGGAAAAGGACCACCGGCTGGTGATGGTGGAGGTGCCGGCGGACCATCCGCTGGTGTGGAGCGAGCAGTTGATGCCGGTGTTCCCGGTGGTGCGTCTGCCGGACGTGGACGCCTGCATCCGCATGGCCGTGGAGGCCGAGCACGGCTTCCGCCACACCGCCTGCATGCACTCGCGCGACGTGGAGAAGCTCTCGGACATGGCCCGCGCGGTGGACTGTTCCATCTTCGTGAAGAACGGCCCCAACTTCGCGGGCCTGGGCTTCGGCGGGGAGGGCCCGACCAGCTTCACCATCTCCACGCCCACCGGCGAGGGGCTCACCACCGCGCGCACGTTCACCCGGATCCGCCGCTGCACGCTGGTGGATTCCTTCCGGATCGTATGAGCGCGCCCGACCGTGCGGCGCCCGCGCTCGGCGCGCTGGAGACCACCAGCGTCGCCCGCGGCCATCACGCCGCCGACGAGATGGTGAAGGCGGCGCACGTGCGCCTGCTGCGCGCGGAGCCCATCAGCCCCGGCCGCTACTGGGCCGTGGTCTCCGGCAGCGTGGCCGACGTGGACGCCGCCCTGCGCATGGGCCTGGCCGCCGCGGGGGAGACGCTGGTGGACTCGCTGTTCATCCCCAACCTGCACCCGGGCGTGCTGCCCGCGATCGCCGGGACGGCCCCGCGGCCGCCGCGGCAGGCGCTGGGGATCGTCGAAACCGCCTCGGCGGCCTCCGGCGTGCGCGCCGCGGACAAGGCGCTGAAGACCGCCCCGGTGACGCTCCATGAGCTGCGGCTGGCCAACGGCCTGGGCGGCAAGGCATACTTCACGTTCACCGGAACGGTGAGCGATGTGAATGCGGCGGCCGAGGCCGCGGAGCGCGAGGCGGCCCGCTCGCAGCAGTTCGTCGCGGCACAGGTGCTGCCGCGGCCGCACAAGGACTTCCTGGCGGAGGCGATCGGATCGTGAACCTGGCGACGGTGATCGGGACCGTGGTGGCCACCACCAAGGTGCCCTCCCTGGTGGGGCAGCGGCTGCTGCTGATCGAGCCGTGTGACGAGAAGGGCAAGTCCGTGGGGCGCGCCCTGGTGGCGGTGGACCTGGTGAGCGCGGCTCCCGGCCAGCGGTGCTTCTTCGTGAAGAGCCGCGAGGCCGCCCACGCGCTGCCGGGCAAGGAGCACGCCGTGGACGCCGCCGTCGTGGGGCTGGTGGATGAAGTGCGGAGGGCGCCGTGAGCGGGACGGCCGGACGCGGAAAGAACTACCTGGCGGGGTGCATGCTGTTCGTGGCGGGCACCTTCGCGGTGATCACCGTGGTGGCCCTGGCCGCCGGCTGGATGCTGCGGCCCGACGCGCACAACATGCCGTCCTTCACCCGGCGCGTGGCGCTGGTGGAGATCACCGGGGTGATCCGGGACACGCGCGACCTGGTGGAGGAGCTGAACCGCTACAACGACGACAGCTCCATCCGGGCCGTGGTGCTGCGCATCGACAGCCCCGGCGGGTCGGTGGCGCCCTCCCAGGAGGTGTACGAGGCGGTCCTGCGCCTGCGCGACAACGACAAGCCGGTGGTGGTCTCCATGGGCGAGGTGTGCGCCTCCGGCGGCTACTACATCGCCTGCGCCGGGGACACCGTCTTCGCCAACCCGGGCACGGTGACCGGCAGCATCGGGGTGATCATGGACTTTCCGACCGCCGCCGAGCTGATGCGCAAGGTGGGCGTGAAATGGGAGATCGTGAAGAGCGGCCCGGTCAAGGACGTGGGCAGCAGCTGGCGCGACCTGAGCCCCGAGGGGCGCAAGTCGCTGCAGTCGCTGGTGGACGACGCCTACGAGCAGTTCGTGGAGGCGGTCGCCGACGGGCGGGGCATGGACGAGGCGAAGGTGCGGGCCATCGCCGACGGCCGGCCCATGACCGGGCGCCAGGCCCTGGGCGCCGGGCTGGTGGATCACCTCGGGGATCTCCAGGCGGCGATCGACTGCGCGGCCGTCATGGCCCGCATCTCCGGCAGGCCCACGCTCGTGACCCACGAGGACCGTCCCAACCCGCTGTTCGACCTGCTCCGTCGCTTCCTGGAGCCCGACCGGCAGGGGAGTTCGCGACTGCTCATGGAACAGCCGCCTCCCGCCCGACTCGAGTACCGGCTTTTCTGAGATGCTTGCAGCCGGATGCGTTTCCGGCTAAACTGCTGGCCAATCCGAAGTTCCGACCCGCGATTGGCCTCCGGTCGGCCGTGCCGGGGTTTATGGAGGAGTTCATGACCAAAGCGGACCTGGTCGAAGAGATCGGCAGGAAAGTCAGCATCCCGAAGAGCCAGATTGCCCAGATCGTGGATGACCTTCTCGAAGTCGTGAGCAAGGCCCTCAGCGACGGCAAGCACATCGAAATCCGCGGCTTCGGCACCTTCAAGGTGCGCGAGAAGAAGGCCCGCCGCGCGCGCAACCCCCGGAGCGGCGAGGAAGTCATGGTGCCGGCCAAGGTGGTGCCCGTCTTCAAGCCTTCGCACGACCTGAAGAACCTGGTCCTCGGAAACTCGACCGGTTCGTAGTCCCGTCTACCTCAACCGAAGGAAGCCTGCATGGGTTGCGGAAAGAAGCGCAAGCGAAAGAAGATCGCCACGCACAAGCGCAAGAAGCGCAGTCGCAAGAACCGCCACAAGAAGCGGACCTGGCAGGCCTAGCACCGGGCCGGGTCGCGGCTCCCGCCGCGGCCCGCCCGGGTGCGCCTGTCGGCCCGAATTCCCACACCTGCGGCCCACCTCAAGGATGTCCCGCCGCACGAGGTCACCGGCCCCCGCCCGAAGGCGCCCCAGCGTCGATCGGAGGGGGCGCGCGCGCTGGATCGCGGAGCTCGAGTTCACCCGCGACGGACGCGCCTTCGTGCTCCGGCAGGGCACCCGCGTATTCCTGGAGCGGGACGACCTGAACCAGGCGCTCCCCGGCGACCTGGTGGAGCTGGAGGCCGTGGCCCACCGCCGCGGCCAGGACGCCGCACGGGTGCGCCGCATCGTGGAGCGCCGCACCCGCCCGCTGCTGGGCCAGGTGGTGCGCCGCCGCGGCGGGCTGGAGTTCCGTCCCTACCGCGCGGACACCGCCGATGCGATGGTCTTCGAGGACCCCGCCGGGCTGTCCCCGGGCGACCAGCTCTCCGTGGTGCGCATGCCGCCGGTGCGCCGCGGCGATCCCGCGCGCGCCCGCGTGGTGGAGCGCCTCGGCCGCGCCGACGAGCCCCGCTGGGACAGTCTCATGGTCGCACTGGACGCCGGGCTGCCCCTGGAGTTCCCGCCCGACGCGCTGGAGCAGGCGGAGCGCGCCGCGGTCCCCCCCCGGGGCGTGCCGAGGGGGCGCACCGACCTGCGCGAGCCGCTGACGGTCACCATCGACCCGCCCGACGCCAAGGACCACGACGACGCACTGTCCCTGGTGGCCCACGGGAGCTCGTGGGAGCTGGGGGTGCACATCGCCGACGTGGCCAGCTACGTGCGCCCGGGCACCGCGCTGGACGAGGAGGCGCTGCGCCGCGGCAACAGCACCTACCTGCCGGACATGGTGCTGCCGATGCTGCCGGAGGCGTTGTCCTCCAACGTGTGCAGCCTCAAGCCGGGCGTGAACCGCCTGGCCCTGAGCGTGCTCGTGCGCGTGGACGGCCAGGGCCGGCCCCAGCGGCATCGCATCGTGGCCAGCGTGATCCGCAGCGACCACCGGCTCTCCTACGAACAGGCGGAGCGCATCCTCCAGGGGGACGAGCCCGCCCCGGAAGATCTGCGCCGACTCCTCGAAGGACTGTCGAAGGTCACCTCGCTGCTGAAGGCCGCGCGGCTGGCCCAGGGCTCACTGGACCTGGACCTGCCCGAGACCCGGGTCACCCTCGATCCGTCCGGCGCGCCCCTCGAGCTGCACCGCCACCGCCAGCGCGGCTCGCACCAGCTGGTGGAGGAGTGCATGATCCTGGCGAACCGCACCGTGGGCCTGGAAGCCGCGGAGCGGAACTTCCGTTTCCTGTACCGGATCCACGAGGAACCGCTCGAGGCCCGCCTGGCCGAGTTCGCGCAACTCGCCGAGGCGCTCGGGCTGCACCTGCCCGACCGCCGGCGGCGGGGCGAGGACTGGGTGCGCCACGTGAACCTGCGGCAGTCCTCCGAGGTGAAGCGGAAGCTGATCCAGACGCTGCTGCTGCGCTCCCTGTCGAAGGCGCGCTATTCGCCGGACGACGTGGGGCACTACGGCCTGGCGGTGAGCCGCTACGCGCACTTCACCTCGCCCATCCGCCGCTACCCCGACCTGGCCAACCACCGCCAGGTGCATCGCTGGATCGCCGGCGAGCCCTCCGACGACTCCGAGGACTACGCGGCCATGGGCGATCAGTGCACCGAGACCGAGATCCGCTCCATGAACGCGGAACGGGAGGCGGTGACGGTGAAGTGCGTGCGCTTCATGGAGCCGCGGGTGGGGGAGGATTTCCCCGCCGTGGTGACCGGGATGATCCGCAGCGGCTTCTTCGTGGAGCTGGTGGATTTCCCGGTGGAAGGCATGGTACGGTTTGCCGGCCTGCACGAGGACCACTTCGTCTGGGAACCGGAGCGGGCCCTGGTGCGCGGCCGGCGCACCGGGGCCGTGGTGCGGCTCGGTGACGAGCTCACGGTGCGCCTGGTGCGCGCCGATCTTGAAGCGCGGCAGCTCGAGTTCGCGCCCGCCGAGCCGCTGGCGGCCCCGGCGGGGCGCGGCGCGCGCGGCCGGCGTCCCCGCCCCCAGTAGGCCGCGGCCCGCGTGAGCCTGGAAAGGAGTCGCATGACCAAGTCCGATGCCCGCAGCGATCGCCGCCGGAACCCTCGCGTCGAGGCCAGGCTGGCGCTGCAGATCAGCGAGCGCGGCGCCAAGGGCGGCCCGCAGGTGGCCGAGAGCTTGAACATCAGCACCGGCGGCGTGTACTGCCTGGTCAAGGCGGCGCTCCCGGTGCTGACCGTGCTCGACCTGAGCATCCAGCTGCCCAAGTTCGGCGCCAACAAGGCCACGCAGGTGCTGCACTGCGAGGCGGTGGTGGTGCGCTGCGAGAAGTCGGCCAAGCCCGCGCGGGGGGCGGTGGTCTACGACCTGGCGTGCGCGTTCCAGAACCTGGACGACGAGACCCAGGGAATGGTCAACGAGTACGTGCTGTGGAAGCTGCTGCGGCCGGGAACCACCGGCAACGGTTGACGCGGAGGGTCCGCCCGGACTAGAATTCCGGACTGTCGTGGGGCTGTAGCTCAGTTGGGAGAGCGCATGACTGGCAGTCATGAGGTCAGGAGTTCGATCCTCCTCAGCTCCACCATTTTATTTTCGTGCGGATGACCATGCCGCGTTTCGCGGCCCGCGCCCCGCAGCGCCCGGCCCAGCCGGGCGCTTTTTCATTTGCGGGCGGGATCCCCGGGGCGCCCATCCCCATCGAAGAGTGCGGGGAAGGCCGGGATTGAGCCCTCCGAGGCCCATCGGGATTGACAGAAGTCGCGTTTTGGTATATAGTTATGCTAATGTGAAGCCGTCGCCTTCCCGCGCAGCTGAACCCCCCTGCGGCAGGAAGCGCCCGGCTTGGGAACAACGCGCGGAACCACCATCGAGGATTGGCGACCGGGGCTGTCCCGGGAGCCGCCCAGCCGGAGGCCTACCCATGCGACTGCGGTCCATTCTATTCCTCACCTTCGCCGCCCTGCTCGTCCAGCCCGTCAGCTCCCAGGCGCAGGTGCGCAAGCTCTCCGACCTCGAGCCCGGGTTGCGCGCGGTCGCCGAGGGCGGAGAAATCCCGCTGGCCAACCGCCCGCTGCCCGCGCCCGTCGCCACGCTGGGCCTCAAGGGGCCGCGCGTGACTCCGGACTACGTGCGCCCCACCGAGTTCGGCGTCCTGTTCGAGTTCGACGGCTCCCGCTCCGAACTGGAAGCCAGCGGGATCCGCGTCAACACCCAGGTGGGTCACCTGTTCACGGCGCGCGTGCGCCCCGACGAGGTGAGGAACCTCATGCTGGTCTCCGGCCTCCGCAACGCCCGGCTGGAGCGCTACATGGAGCCGCACCTCAACGCCGCGATGACCGACACCCGCGGCGATCTCGAGCACGGCACCCCCAGCGGCAGCCCGCCGGTCTACCCCGGCCACACCGGCAGGAACGTGATCATCGGCGACGTGGACTCGGGCATCGACTTCAACAAGCCGGACTTTCAGGACCCGGTGACCGGCAAGACGCGCATTCTCTACATCTGGGACCAGACGGACCTGGTCGGCCCCAACCCCTCGACCTTCACCTACGGCAGCGAGTGGACCAAGAACGACATCGACAACACCCCCGGTTCCATCCGCCAAATGGACCTGGACGGCCACGGCACCAACGTGTGCGGCACGGCCGCCGGCAACGGCAGCGAGACCGGCTGCTCCCAGCCCGGGTACCGCTACGTGGGCATGGCCCCCGAGGCGAGCATCATCCAGGTGAAGACGAACTTCACCGACACCGGGATCATCGACGGCGTCAACTACGTGTTCCAGAAGGCCGCGGCGCTGGGCCGGCCGGCGGTGTGCAACCTCTCGCTGGGCGGCCACTCCGGCCCCCACGACGGTTCCGACGCATTCTCCACGGGCGTGGGCGCCCTCTCCGGAGTGAACAAGATCATCGTCGCGTCCGCGGGCAACAGCAACAACAGCAAGATCCACGGCAAGCTCACCACCACCTCCAACACCGTGGGCGTGGACAAGTTCACCGTCAGCGTGCCCGCCTACACCGCGCGCGGCGGCACGTTCAACGACTACATCCTGATCGCCGGCTGGTACGACCCCACGGTGTCGCTGACCATCCGCGTGAAAGGCCCGGCGGCCACCGACACCGTGTCCGTGGGCCTGGGGCAGATGAAGGAGAGCAACACCGTCGACGGCAAGATCTTCGTGGTCAACCAGGTGGCCAACCAGGGCTTCGGCGGGACCTCCCGGGACCGCCAGTTCGAGATCCAACTGTATGACTCCCTCGCCGCGCGGCCGCCCAAGAACGGCACCTGGGAGATCGACGTGGTCACCAACACCGGCAGCCCGCTGGCCTCCCGCGTGGATATCTGGATGTACGTGTACTCGCTGGGCAGCCTCGGCGCGGCGCCCCAGGTGGTCACCGGGCTGGACAACAGCACGCTCGTCGGCGGCCCCGGCGACGCCGACAGCGTCTTCACCGTGGCGGCGCACACCACCAAGCCGTCGTGGTTCTCGTGCGCCCAGGGCGGCACCTGCGCCTACACCTCCAGCCCGCCGATGAACGCCATCGCCTCGTTCTCGAGCAACGGGCCGCGCCGGGACGGGGTGCTCAAGCCCGAGATCAGCGCGCCGGGCTTCGGGATCGCGACCACGCACTCCGACCAGTCGGGCGCCATCGGCGTGTGCGGGGACGTGGACGACGGCGTGCACGAGATCAACCAGGGCACCAGCTTCTCCAGCCCGCTGGTGGCCGGGGCGGTGGCGCTGTTCCTGGAGTACCGCACCGGCGTCACGCCCAGCCTGATCAAGGCGTCGTTCGAGCCCCACACCCGCCGCGACGGCTTCACCGGCGCGGTGCCGAATTCCATCTGGGGCTGGGGCAAGCTGGACGTGTTCGCATCGCTGGACCACACGCCCCCGGTGGTGAACGTCACCTCGCCGGTGGGCGGGGAGAACTGGGTCGGCGGCTCGTCGCACAACATCACGTGGACGGCCGTGGACAGCATCCAGGTGGACACCGTGAAGATCGAGGTGTCCGAGGACGGCGGCGGAAGCTGGACCACCCTGGCGCACGGCGTGGCCAACACCGGCTCGCAGCCCTGGACCGTGCCGGTCACCGCCCACGGCCAGGTGCGCGCCCGGGTCACCGCGTGGGACACCGCGAAGAACTTCGCCGCCGACATCTCGGACTCCAACGCCCACATCGTGGACGTGGAAGCGGGAGGGAGCGCGGCCTTCGCGCTGGGCCGCAGCCGGCCGAATCCCACTCCGGGGCGCGCCAGCATCCGGTTCATCCTGCCGGCCGCCGGGCCGGTGGACCTGGCGGTGTTCGACCTGGCCGGTCGCCGCGTGGCCACGCTGGCCCAGGGCCGCATGAGCGCCGGCGCCCACGAGGCCACCTGGGACGGCCGCGGCGCCGCCTCGGGCGTGTACTTCTACCGCCTGCGCGCGGGTTCGCAGTCCGCCGAGCGCCGCCTGGTGCTGGTGCACTGATTTCCGCGGCGCCGTGGCGCCGCCGGCGTGAGTCTTCGGGCGCGGCTGCCACGTGCGGCCGCGCCCGTCGCATGCGCCCCGGTTCATTCGCTGCTTGAACGCGCGCGCGCAGGCCCGTATAGTGACGGCGCCTCGGGCACGGGCCCGGGGCCCCTCGGAGGATCATTGAAGGACGCGCTTCGACGCTGGCTCCTGGTGGGGCCGGTTCTTTTGTATTCCGTGATCCTCCACGAGATCATGCACGGCTACATGGCCCTGGTGTACGGGGACCCGACCGCGCTCGACGCCGGCCGGCTGACGCTGAACCCGTTTCCGCACATCGACCTGTGGGGCTCGGTGCTGATCCCGACGTTCCTGATCCTGATCCGCTCGCCGTTCTTCATCGCCTGGGCGAAGCCCGTCGAGGTGAGCCCGGCGCTTACGCCGTTCGTGATGATGGTGGTCGCGATCGCGGGGCCGCTCACCAACCTGGCGCTGGCCGTGGCGTGCGCCGGGCTCATGCGCGTGGTGTCCCCGGTGCTGGGCCTGGGACGGTGGGCGCGGCGGGCGCGGTTCATGCTCGCCTACGGCGTGCTGGTGAACAGCATGCTGATGGTGTTCAATTTCCTCCCGCTGCCGGCCCTGGACGGCTCGAAGGTGCTGGCGTTCCTGGCGCCGCCGCTGCGGGACGCCCTGCTGCACGAAAACATCTACATTCAATTCGGGGTGCTCGCGTTGATCATGGCCGTTCCGCAGGTCCGCACCTGGCTCATCGCCTTCCCCACGCGGGTGCTGGGCGGCTCGCTGCTCCGGTGGGCCGATCCCTCCGGCAACTGGAGGCTCTCGTGAGCCGCGGGCGCATCCTCTCCGGTATGCGCCCCACGGGCCGCATGCACCTGGGCAATTACGTGGGCGCGCTCGAGAACTGGGTGGCGCTCCAGGGCCAGTACGAGAACTTTCACATGGTGGCCGACTGGCACATGCTCACCACCGGATACGAGGACACATCCAGGCTGGCCGCGGACACGCACGCCATGGTGGCCGACTGGCTGGCCGCGGGCATTGATCCCGTGCAGACGCCGGTGTTCCGCCAGTCGAAGATCAAGGAGCACGCGGAGCTTCACCTGCTGTTCTCGATGCTGGTGACCAAGGCGCGGCTCGAGCGCAACCCCTCGCTCAAGGAGCAGGCGCGGGACCTGCACATCGACGACCAGGTGATCAGCTACGGCCACCTCGGCTACCCGGTGCTGCAGGCTGCGGACATCCTCATCTACAAGGCCAACGTGGTGCCGGTGGGCGAGGACCAGGTGCCGCACGTGGAGCTCACCCGCGAGATCGCCCGCCGCTTCAACCACGTCTACTGCGCGGGGCGGGAGCCCATCTTTCCGGAGCCCGAGGCCAAGCTGACCGCGTTCGCGCGACTGCGGGGGCTGGAGGGCAATCGCATGAGCAAGTCGGTGGGCAACACCATCCACCTCACCGACTCCCCGGAGGAGATCGAGGCCAGGATGAAGATGGCCTACACCGACCCCCGGAAGGCCCGGCTCACCGATCCCGGCCGTCCCGAGGAGGATCCCTCGGAACTGGACAGCGAAGGCCGTCCGCTGCACCGGGGCTGCGTGGTGTGGGAGTACCATCGCAAGTTCAACTCCGCGGAGGCGGAGAGCATCGCCACGCAGTGCCGCGCGGGCGCGCTGGGCTGCGTGAAGGACAAGAAGTACCTGGCCGGAAAGCTGGCGGAGGCCCTGGCACCCATCCGCGAGCGCCACGCGGCCATCATGGCCCGCCCGGGATACGTCGAGGACGTGCTGCAGGACGGAGAGGCGCGCGCCCGCCGGGTGGCCGAGGCCACCCTGGCCGAGGTGCGGGAAGCGATGCACCTGCCATGAGCGATCCCGTGAACGACCTTCCCTCCGCCGCGCCTGACGCCCCCGAGGCGCCCGGGACCTCTTCGCCCGAAGCTCGCGGGACCTCCGCGCCCGGATCGCCCGGGGCCACCGCGCCCGGATCGCCCGGGACCGGCGCATCCACGCCGGCCGGCGCCGGCGCGCCCGAGCAGGCCGGCTACCAGGTCCGGATCCAGGGCTTCGAGGGCCCGCTCGACCTGCTGCTCCACCTCATCAAGCGCGACGAGGTGGACATCTATGACATTCCGATCGCGCGCATCACCGAGCAGTACCTTCGATACCTGGACCTGATGCGCGCGCTCAACCTCGACGTGGCCGGCGAGTTCCTGGTCATGGCGGCGACGCTGATGCGCATCAAGGTGAAGATGCTGCTCCCGGTCACGCCGCTCGAGGAGGAGGAGGAGGGCGACCCTCGCGAAGCGCTGGTGCAACAACTGCTCGAGTACCGCAAGTACAAGGAGGTGGCCGGCCGGCTCCGGGAGCGCGAGGAGGAGCGCCGCTGCCTCTACGAGCGGGGGCTGCCCGAGAGCCTGGATCGCAGCGAGCCGCTGCCGCTGCGCCCGGTGAGCCTGTTCGACCTGCTGGACGTATTCCGGCAGGTGCAGCTGCGCGCGTCGGTGGAGGCGGCGGTCTACGAAGTGCAGGCGCCGGCGATCTACATCGAGGACTGCATGGAGCGCATCCGGCAGGAGATCACCGGCCGGGGGCGGATTCGCTTCACCGAGCTGCTGGCCCGCTGCCGGCGCAGGCTGGAGATGATCGTGACCTTCATGGCGCTCCTGGAATTGATGAAGCTCGGCGAGATCATGGCCGAGCAGGAGGAATCGTTTGGCGACATCTGGATCCAACCCGCACGAGCCGCGGGACCCCAGCCCGCGGGGGGATGAGCCTTCCGGGCTGCTGCCCGCCCTGGAAGCGCTGCTGTTCGCGGCGCCTCAGCCGCTCACGCTCGAGGCGCTGGCCGAGGCCCTGGCGCCGCTCGCCGCCCCCGAGGTGGGGGGGCTCCTCGAGCAGCTCCGCGCGGAGCTGGAGGGCGCGGGCCGTGGCGTGACCCTGGTGCAGGTCGCCGGCGGCTGGCAGATCGTGTCGCGCCCGGAGTACGCGCCGTACGTGCAGCGCATGCTCCGCGGGCGGCGCAAGGCGCGCCTCTCGCGCGCCGCACTGGAGACGCTGGCCATCGTGGCGTACCGCCAGCCGGTGACCAAGGCCGACATCGAGGGTATCCGCGGTGTGGACTCCTCGGGAGTGCTGGCACACCTGCTGGAGCGCAATCTCGTGGGCATTCGCGGCCGGGCCCACACCGTGGGCCGCCCGCTCCTGTACGGGACCACCCAGGAGTTCCTGGTCTATTTCGGCATCAACGACCTCACCGATCTGCCCAAGCCCGAGGAACTGGCCGAACTCCTGAAGGACCGCGAGGGGCTCGAAGCGGGCCTGTTCGACGGATTGGAGGCGGAAGCCGCGGCGGACACCCCCGGGACCTCGGCGGCGTCCGGGCCGCCTTCGTCCGGCGACGCCGAGGGCATGACTGCGGCCGAACTCGACGAACTGGAGGCCGCCTGGGAGGAGCCCAGCGGCGCCCCGGGGGGCGGCTCCGATGGAGACAAGGCTCGGTAAGTACCTCGCCGAGTGCGGCGTCGCCGCCCGGCGCAAGGCCGACGAGCTGATCCGCGAAGGCCGGGTGCAGGTGAACGGCCGGCCGGCGGAACTGGGGCAGAAGGTGGACCCGGCCCGCGACCGGGTCACGGTGGACGGGCGCGCGCTGCGCCGGCCCGCCTCCAAGGTGACTGTGATGGTGTACAAGCCGCCGGGCTACGTCTCCACGGTGGACGATCCCGAAGGTCGCGAGACGGTGCTCGACCTGCTCCCGAACCGGCGCGAGCGCCTGTTTCCAGTGGGCCGCCTGGACCTGCTCAGCGAAGGGCTGCTGCTGCTCACCAACGACGGCGACCTGGCGCTGCGGCTCACCCATCCGCGAAACCGCGTGGAAAAAGAGTACCGCGTCACCGTGGGCGCGGACGTGGAAGAGGTCGCGGTGGACCGCCTCCGACGCGGCGTGCGCACGCAGGCCCTGGGGCCGGTGCGACCGGAGCGCGTGGAGCAGACCGGGCCGCGGCGGCTCTCGGTGGTGCTGCTCGAGGGCCGCAAGCGGGAGATCCGCGAGATGTGCGCGGCCGTGGGCCTGCCGGTGGAACGCCTCAAGCGGGTGCGCATCGGCGGGCTGCTGCTGGGCCGGCTGCAGCCCGGGGAGTGGCGCGAGCTGGGCCCCCTGGACCTCGAACGTTTGATGCAACGCGAGCCGGCGCGCCCGCGCCGCGGCCCGAGACAGGGGACCCATGGACGAGCTCACTGACCTCCGCGCGCAGATCGACCGCATTGACCGCGACCTGGTCTCGCTGCTGGCGCAGCGCGCCGACGTGGCCGGCCGCATCGGGGCGCTGAAGGCGGCCGAGGGCTCGGCGGTGTTCGACCCGGGCCGCGAGGAGACGGTGATCTCCCGTGCCGTGGCGCTCGGCGCGGGCCGCCTCCCCGCCCGCTCGCTCGAAGCCATCTTCCGGGAGATCATCTCCGCGTCCCGCGCGCTCGAAGCGCCCACGCGGGTCGCCTTCCTGGGGGAGGAGGGCGGGTTCGGCCACGAGGCCGCCGCGTCGCGCTTCGGCAGCTCCGCCTTCTGCGCCCCCATGACCGACGCCGACGCCCTGCTCGGCACCCTGCAGGCCCGCTCCGCGGACTTCGGCTGTTTCCCGATCACGCCGTCCGGCGAAGACCCCGGCTTCGAAGCCTTCGACCTGCTGCTCAATTCCCCGTTCCCGGTGGTGGGCGAGTTCCTGGTGGAGAACAGCCACTGCCTGCTGGCCGGCTCGGCGGGGCCGGTGGCGCGCCTGATCGGGGACCCCTACTCCTTCACCCACTGCCGCCGCCACCTCGACCTGATGCACCCGGGAGTGGAGCGCGTGGCGGTGCGCAACGGCCTGGAGGCGGCGCGGCTGGCGGCCCGCAGCCCGGGCGCCGCGGCGGTCGGCACCCGCATCCTGGGCGAGCTGGCCGGGCTGGAGGTCATCGCCGAGGCGCTGGACGACGTGCCCGGAGCCGCGCGCCGCTACCTGATCCTGGGCATCGAGCCCGCCAAGCGGGCCGCGGAGGAGAAGACCGCGCTGCTGGTGGCCCTCGACAACCGCCCCGGCTTCCTGCACGGGCTGCTGGGCTGCTTCGCATCCACCGGGATCAACCTGGTGTGGCTCGAAAACCGCGCCAACGCGCGCTGGTCGTGGGACCACCTCTTCTACCTCGAAGCCGACGGCCACCACCAGGAGGAGCCGCTCAAGACCGCGCTCACCGCGGTGCAGCGCGGCACCGCCTTCTTCAAGGTCCTCGGTTCCTTTCCCCGTTCCGTCACCCGCTGAAGGGACGACGGCCCCCAGCCGCGGTCCAGGGCCGTTTTGACGGCCCCGCTCGGCCGTGGTAGCTTGGGACTTCGGTCGCAGACACCGGAGAGGACGAGGAGGGGAAATGCCTGCCTTCGACCAGCTGATCCGCCCGGGGATCCGGGCCATCCAGCCATACACCCCGGGCAAGCCCATCGAGGAGCTCGAGCGCGAGCTCGGGATCGAGGGCGCCCTCAAGTTCGCGTCGAACGAGAACCCCGCGGGCCCCTCACCGCTGGCCCTCCAGGCCGTGCGCGACTGCATGCGCTCGGCCAACCGCTACGGGGATGCCGGCTGCTACTACCTGCGCCGCGAACTGGCCCGGCACTGGGGACTGCCGGAGAGCCACTTCGCGGCCTTCAACGGCTCCTCGGAGAGCATCTACCTCTCGGCGATGCTCACCTGCGGCGAGGGGCACGAGGTGGTGTTCACGCACCCGCCGTCGTTCCTGCTGTACCGGATGTCCGCGCTTTCGGTGGGCGCCACCCCGGTCGCGGTCCCGCCGCGCAACCTGGGTCACGACCTCCGGGCGATGCGCGCGGCCATGACCCCGCGCACCCGGCTGGTGTTCATCTGCAATCCCGACAATCCCACGGGCACGTCCCTGGGCCATGACGAGGTGGACCGCTTCATGGAAGGCATCGGCGAGGACGTGCTGGTGGTGTTCGACCACGCCTACGCCGAGTACGCCACCCGGCCCGACTTCCCCGACATTCTGAAGTACGTGCGGGCCGGCCGGCCGGTGGCCGAGTTGCGCACCTTTTCGAAGGCCTACTCGCTGGCGGGATTCCGAGCCTCCTACATGATCGCCCCGCCGGCGCTGGTGGACTACTACAACCGCGCCCGTCTGCCCTTCAACGTGAACACGCCCGCGCAGGCGGCCGCGACGGCGGCCCTGCGCGACCAGGACCACGTGCGCCGCGCCGTGGCGCTGAACCAGGCTTCCCTGACCCGGATCGTGGAGTGCATGGAGTCCCTGGGGGTGGAGGTCACTCCCACGCAGGCGAACTTCGTGCTGGTAAAGCTGCCGGCGGATTCACGGCCCGTCCAGGCGGAGCTGGAGCGGCGCGGGATTATCGTCCGCAACATGGTGGCGTTCGGCCTGTCCCCCGAATACCTGCGCGTCACCAGCGGCACGATGGAAGAGACGGAACGCCTGGTGAGCGCGTTCCGCGACGTGCTGCGGCCCGTCGCGGCGCGCTGACCTTGGTTCTCGGCGGAGCCCGGTGATGAGCGATCCCCGCCTCGCCGCGCGCCCCATCCAGGACCTCCGCGTGGGCGTGGCCGGCCTCGGCCTGATCGGAGCCTCGATCGGCCTGGGGCTGCGCCAGGCCGGGGTGCGGGTGCTGGGCTTTGATCCCGACGACGTCGCGCGCTCCGTGGCCCGGGACCGCGGGGCCGCCGACCGGCTGTGCGACGGGCCGCGCGAGCTCTCCGCCTCGGTGGACGTGCTGTTCCTCGCCGCGCCGCCGTCCGCCAACGTCCGGATGCTGGAGGATCTGGCCGGCGCGCCCGCCACGCTCCTGATCACCGACACCGGCAGCGTGAAGCGGGCCATCTGCGCGACCGGCGCGCGGCTGTTCGCCGCCCGCGGCGGGGCGCGCTTCGTGGGCGGCCATCCCATGGCCGGCTCCGAGTCCAGCGGCCCGGCCGCGGCACGCGCGGACCTCTTCGCCGGCGCGCCGTGGTACCTGTGCGCCCCGGCCGGACCGCTGCCGGAACTCGAGCCCCTGGTGGACGCGCTGGGGGCCGTGACGTTCCGCGCGGATCCGGACGCCCACGACCGCATGGCCGCTTCCCTCAGCCATCTCCCGCAGCTGCTGGCCTGGCTGCTCCGGAACGACTGGGGCCGCGAAGGCCTGGTGCCCGCGCAGGGCGGCCCGGTGGCCCGCGAGCTGGCCCGCCTGGCCCGCAGCTCTCCCGGTCTGTGGGCCGACATCCTGACCGCGAACCGCGACCACGTGGCCGCGGCGCTGCGGCGCGTGGCGGGCGGCGCCGCCGCGCTCGCCGACTGCTTCGATGACCCGGACCCGGAACGAGCGCTGCGTGCGCTGGAGGACCTCTGCCCGTGACCGATCGCCTGCGCGTCCACCCGGGAAGACCGTTCCGAGGGACGGTGCATCCGCCCGGGGACAAGTCCATCTCGCACCGCGCGTTCCTGCTGGCCGGGCTCGCCGCGGGCCAGAGCCGCCTCTCCGGGGTGAATCCCGGCGAGGACTGCGCCCGCACGCGCACCGCCCTGGAGCAGCTGGGGGCGCGCTACGAGCGCTCCGAGGATGGCTGGCTGGTGACCGGGATCGAGAAGGATCCCTCCGGGCTCGACCTGCGCGTGGACTGCGGGAACTCCGGCACCACGATGCGCGTGCTGGCCGGCGCGTTCGCCGGTTTTCCCATCCGCGCGGAGTACTCCGGCGACGCCTCGCTCTCGCGCCGACCGGTGGCCCGCGTGGTGGAACCGCTGCGGCGCATGGGGGCGCGCGTCTCGGCGCGCGACGGCGACCGCCTGCCGCCCCTGGTCGTGGAAGGCGGCGGCCTGGCCGGCATCGAGTACACGTCCCCGGTGGCCAGCGCCCAGGTGAAGTCCTGCGTGCTGCTGGCGGGTCTGCGCGCGCAGGGAGTGACGCGCGTCACCGAACCGGCGCTGTCGCGCGACCACACCGAGCGGATGCTGCCGCACTGGGGAGTGCCCGTGGAACGCCATGGCCTGGTGTCCGCGGTGAGGGGCGGCGCGCGCCTGGCCGGCGCGCGGTTCCGCGTCCCGCGGGACCCCTCCGCGGCGCTCTTCTGGGTGGTGGCCGCGCTGATCGTGCCGGGCGCGGAGATCGAGATCGAGGACGTGTGCCTCAATCCCACCCGCATCGGCGCGTTGCGCGTGCTGGAGCGCATGGGGGCGGACCTGGAAATCGAGGTGGACGCCGGGGACGGCGAGCCCCGCGGCTGCGTGCGGGTGCGCGCTTCGGCGCTGCGCGCCGCGGACATCGAGCCCCCCGAGGTGCCCGCGCTGCTCGACGAGCTGCCGGCGCTCGGGGTGGCCCAGGCGGCCGCATGGGGCGAATCCACGGTGCGCGGCGCGGAGGAGCTCCGGGTCAAGGAGAGCGACCGGATCGAGACCACCGCGGCGGGACTGCGCGCGCTGGGCACGCACGTGGAGACCCGGGCGGACGGCTGGACCGTGCGCGGCAACGGCGGCCGCCCCTTCGGCGGGGGCTCCGTGGAGAGCCACGGCGACCACAGGATCGTGATGAGCTTCGCGGTGGCGGGGCTGGCGGCCGGGGGCGACGTGTGCATCGAGGACATCGGGGCGGTCCTTACCTCGGATCCCACCTTCCTCGGCACGCTGCGGGAGTGGCAGCCGTGAACGGCCCGCAGCGCGTGCTGGCCATTGACGGCCCGGCCGGGGCCGGCAAGAGCTCCACCGCGCGCGCCGTGGCGGAACGGCTCGGGTTCGCCTACGTGGACACCGGCGCAATGTACCGCGCGCTGGCGGTGGCCGCCGCGCGTGCCGGGGTGCCGCTGGAATCGGAACCCGGCCTGGTGGAGCTGCTCGAGAGGGTGAGCCTGCGCTTCGACCCCGCGGGCCGGCTGCTGCTGGACGGGGAGGACGTCAGCGTGGACATCCGCAGCCCCGAGGCCTCGAGGGCCGCCTCCGTGGTGGCCTCGCACGGCCGGGTGCGCACCCGCATGGTCGGCGCCCAGCGCCGCCTGGCGGAAGGCTCCGGCTCGGTGGTCATGGAAGGCCGCGACATCGGCACCGTGGTGTGCCCCGACACGCCCATCAAGGTGTTCCTGGACGCCGACCTGGCCGAGCGGGCCCGGCGTCGCATCCGGCAGCAGGGCCTGGTGCCCACGCCCGCCGAGCTGGAAAAGGTGAAGTGCGCCATCGCCGAGCGGGACGCCTCGGACGAGGGCCGCGCCGACGGCCCGCTGCGCGCCGCCGACGACGCCGCGCGCATCGACACCACCGGCCTGAGCTTCGACGCCCAGGTGCAGCGGGTGCTCGCGGCCGTGCGCGCGCGCTGGCCGGATGCGTGGGGACCCTGGCCCGGCGGGGAGGGGAAGGGCCCGTGAGGCCCTGGTACCGGTTCATCCTGGCGCTGGCCCGCTGGATCCTGCGGGGCATCGGCCCGATGCGGGTGATCGGCCGCGAGCACCTGCCGCGGGGGCGCAACTTCATCATGGCCAGCAATCACTTCTCGTTCTTTGAGCCGCCGATCCTGGGGGTGGCCTCGCACATCGAGTTGCATTACTTCGCCAAGCAGAAGCTGTTCGAGATCCCGGTCTTCGGGCGGCTGATCCGCAGCGTCAACGCCGTGCCCATCAACCGCGGGAGCACCGATCTGACCGGTCTCAACGGGGCGCTGGAGGTTTTGCGGGCCGGGGGCAGCCTCGTGATCTTTCCCGAGGGCGGCCGCAATCGGACCGGCCGGCTCAAGCCGCCCAAGGGGGGGATCGGCTATCTCGCTCTGGGGAGCGGGGTTCCCATCGTGCCGGCGTATGTGCGGAATTCGAATCGGATGTTGAATTGCACCCTGCGAAGGAGTAAGATAACGGTCGCTTTTGGCCCGCCGCTGGAACCGGATCCCGAGTTGCTCAACCTGGAGCGCAAGGAGGCCCACCGCCGGATCGGCCGCGCGGTAATGGACCAGATTGCCCTTCTGGAGCAGCAGGTGCTGGCCCTCGAAACCGGCACGGACGGGGCGACGCCAAAAGCAGATTCCGCCCCCGGCCCAGGCAGGCCGGGGCCTGTTCACCCTTGAGGAGGCAACCCGATCATGGTCGAAGAGACCCAGACCCTACAGCCCGAGGAACGCGACGAGACACCGCGCGAGCGTCCCCGGCGCGTCCACGTACGCATGATGGAAGCGGTGGATGACGACGACACCCGCGAAGGCCTGGCCGAGGAGCAGGCCCGGATGATGGGCCTGTACGAGGAATCCCTCAAGGACATCGACGAGGGGGAGATCGTACGCGGCACCGTGCTTCGCGTGGACGAGAAGGAAGTTCTGGTAGACGTCGGATTCAAGTCCGAGGGCGTCATCTCCATCGACGAGTTCCCGGACCGCAGCCTGATCAACGTGGGCGACGTCATCGAAGTCTACCTTGAGAAGATGGAGAACCAGGAAGGCCTGGTCGTGCTGTCCAAGCAGCGCGCCGACTTCGTGCGGGTCTGGGATCGCGTCAAGGACGCGGCCGACCGCGGCGAGGTCGTCGAGGGCCGCATCATCCGCAAGATCAAGGGCGGCGTGGTGGTGGACCTCTTCGGCGTCGAGGCGTTCCTGCCCGGCTCGCAGATCGCCCTGCGGCAGGTGCAGAACATCGACGAGCTGATGAACCAGACGCTCCGGTTCAAGATCATCAAGCTGAACAAGCGCCGCCGGAACATCGTGGTGAGCCGCCGCGCCGTGCTGGAAGAGGAGCGCGCCGCGCAGAAGAGCGCGATCATCACCGAGCTGGCGAAGGACCAGGTGCGCGAGGGCGTGGTGAAGAACATCACCGACTTCGGCGCGTTCGTGGACCTCGGCGGCATCGACGGCCTGCTCCACATCACCGACATGAGCTGGGGCCGCGTCGGCCACCCCTCCGAGGTGGTGCAGATCGGCCAGAAGATCCAGGTCAAGGTGCTCTCGTTCGACCCCGAGAAGGAGCGCATCTCGCTCGGCCTCAAGCAGCTCACGCCGTACCCGTGGGAGGAAGTGGACAAGAAGTACAGTGTCCAGCAGCGGGTCAAGGGCCGCGTGGTCTCGATCACCGACTACGGCGCCTTCGTGGAGCTGGAGAAGGGCGTCGAGGGCCTGATGCACGTGTCCGAGATGAGCTGGACGCGCCACGTGCGGCACCCGAGCAAGGTGGTCTCGCAGGGCGACATCATCGAGGCCGTGGTGCTCAAGGTGGACAAGGAGAACGAGAAGATCTCGCTGGGCCTCAAGCAGATCGAGCCCGATCCGTGGCAGACGCTGGACCTCAAGTACCCGGTGCGCTCGAGCGTGTCGGGCAAGGTCCGGAACCTGACCAACTTCGGCGCCTTCGTGGAGCTGGAGGAGGGCATTGACGGCCTGGTGCACGTCTCCGACATGTCCTGGACCCGCCGCGTCAACCACCCGTCCGAGATGCTCAAGAAGGGCGACAAGGTGGACGTGATGGTCCTGAACATCGACAAGGAGAACCGCCGGGTCTCCCTGGGCATCAAGCAGCTCGAGGAAGACCCGTGGCCGAACCTGTCGGACAAGTACCTGCCCGGCCAGATCCTCAAGGGCAACGTCACCCGCATCCTGGATCGCGGCGTGATCGTGGACCTCGGGGAGAACATCGAGGGCTTCGTGCCCTCGGGCCAGCTGGGAGTGGAGAACCTCAAGAAGCCCTCGGACGCCTTCAAGCCGGGCGACCCGCTCAGCCTGAAGGTCACCCGCGTGGACGTGGCCAGCCGCCGGATCATCCTGTCGGCGAAGGCCTATCTCCAGGACGCGGACAAGGCCGAGGTGGACCAGTTCATGAAGGACCACACGCCCAACCCCTCGAACAGCGCCGACGGCTCTCCGGAGACGGTGGTGGTCAGCGAGGGCGGCGAGGACCTGCCGGCAGAGTAGGCGGGGGTCCATCAGGGCCGCATTCCGACGCACCGGTGGGGGCCGTGGCCGCGAGGCTGCGGCCCCCGACTGCATGTCCCGTGGCGCCGCGCCGGGCCTCTTGCGCCCGCGTCCCGCTTCATGCGGGCGGTGGGACGCACCCGGGGAGGCACCCTGAGCCCCGAATCCCCGGGCCTCTTCCCCGTAATCCGTCGATAAGCCAGTTGGAGTAGTGGTGGCGAGGCTTGTTGTTGGCCTGGTGAGGCTCGGAACGCAGTTTTTGCCAGGGTCAGGTGGCGAGCCCGGCAGGTGTGGGGGTGGGGGCAGCCCCGTTGAGCGCT
>JACRLI010000024.1 GCA_016235265.1 Candidatus Eisenbacteria bacterium | reverse complement strand
TGTCCATCTCCACCAGCAGCTGGTTCAGAGTCTGCTCGCGCTCGTCGTGCCCGCCGCCCAGGCCCGCGCCGCGGTGGCGGCCCACGGCGTCGATCTCGTCGATGAAGATGATGCAATTGTGGACGACCATATTGTTGGCCACGAAACAGTGGTGCTTGTCGAGGCACAGGTCGTACACGTAGTCCACGGGCTCGACGCGCTCGATCTTGCGAATCTTGGACCAGAGGATGTCCGGGCTCTCCAGGGCGGAGGCGATCAACGGAAGCGTCGCGACTCCACCTTCGAGCTCGCAATCGAAGCGCGGGCTGGTTGGACGGGAACTTCCCGGCTCCATCGTCCCCTTCGGCATCGCGATCTGGTCTGCCTCGCTCAGACGATCCGCCCGCACCCACTCCATCCCCGCGCCGCGGAGCACCGGAAACAAGTGATTCCCCGTCGCGCGAATCGAACTCGCGCCGGTCGTAATGCGAAGCAGGTCCGTGCACGGCTTGCGCGTGATCCCGATCACCGTCGCGTCTTCAAGACGAAAATCGTCGGTCATCGCAGGGACGCGCACACCTACGACCTGACGTTCGAACATCTCGCCGATCGTGACCTGCCGCCCGTCGCTGAGTGTGATGACCGAGTCGCCGGTGATGCACGGGGCATTCTTCTTCCCCTGGTCGAACAGATCTCGCACGCGGCTGTTGTGCAGCAGCATCGGCTTCTCGCCGCCGAAGAAGGCCTCGTGCTCGCAGCCGCACAGGTCGTAGACATAGCCTTCGTAGGGAAGCGTCAAGACCTCGCGAACGATGGGCCGCTTGCCCTGGTCGCGGATGTCGACGCCCGCCTTGATCCCGTGCATCGCGCACAGCCAGGTCAGTTCCTGGATGAGCCGGTGGCTCACCGAGGTCATGCTGAGCTTGCCTTCCTTGGTGGTGTAGCCGTCGCCCAGGGCGTACCCGGTGAGATAGGCCTCGAATTGCTCGCGCGGCAGGTCCCACAGGAACTCGGGGACGCGCTTGGCGCGCGAGCCGGTGCCGCAGTGCTTCTCGAAGAAGCGGCCCAGGGGCGCGGAGTGGAAGGTGATCTTGGTGGAGTTGTCGTCGGTGGGGCGCACCTTGGCCTTCACGCCGAACAACCGCTCCATGACCTCGATGCAGTCCGCGTGGAGGTCGGTCTCGTGGGAGCCGAACGTGAACTCCACGCAGCCATTCACCCGGCCTTCGGCGGTGTAGTAGCCCAGCACGCGCAGCAGGTCGTTGCTGAGTTCCACATCATCCGGCAGGTCCACATCCACGAGATCGGGCGTGATGGCCTGCGGCAGGTGACGTCCGCGCTGCCAGTTGCTCACCGTCATCTGGGATACGCCGATCTGGGCCGCGATGGCGGCCTGCGGCTGTGCGCCCCGCTGGGCCACCGCGTAGCGGTAGTTGGCCAGGGTCTCGGCGTCGATTTCCTGGAGCGGGAGACGGAGCACCGGTGCCTCGGCGGCGGCCTCGTCGGATGAACCCGAAACCTGGAACGCGTGCGAACGCACCGTGTGCGGCGTGCCCAGTTCCTTCGAGCAGGCGCCGCGGACCTTGAACGGCAGGTTCACCAGGATCGCGCCCGGTTTCAGGTCGCGCGCGGCGACGGGCTTGATGCCGTCGCGGGTGCGCACGAACACGCTGTGGTCGGCGGTGGTGCGCAGCACCCCGCCCAGGTAGCGGATCTCGCAGATCTCGCTCACGCGGTGGCGGTACACGCCGCGCATGCTCACCCACGCGCTGCCGTCCACGAATGTCTTGGAGCCGCCCTTGAACTTGGAGTCCTTCTCCCGGAAGCCCAGCGTCTGCGCGCCCTCGACCGGCACCACGCGATCGGCCTCGCCGTCGGCGTAGAACCCGTCCACGAACTCGGCGATGGGCATCAGGCGGGTGGCGCCGTCGCGACGCACCAGCACCGGCGTGTCGCCGGTCACGGACGCCCCAACCCCGACAAACATCTCCACAAAATCCGACCCGCTCATGCTGAAGAACGGTACCCCCGCCTCGCCCGCGACGGCCTTGGCGAGCAGCGTCTTGCCGGTACCCGGAGGCCCGAGCAGCAGCGCTCCGCGCGGGATGCGCCCGCCCAGGCGCTGGAATTTCTGCGGCTCCTTGAGGAACTCGATCACTTCCTCGAGCTCCGCCTTGGCCTCGTCGCAGCCGGCCACGTCCTTGAACGTGACCTTGGGGTGGTTCTCGATCAGGAGCTTGGCCTTGCTCTTGCCGAACTTCATCGCGGTGGAGCCGCCCGCCTGCATCTGGCGCAGCACGAACAGCCAGAACACGATGATCATGATCGCCGGCAGCCAGTACGTGAGCAGCGTCGGCCAGATCGAGCCCTCCTTGCGGCCGTGGATCTGGACGGTCTTGTCCTTCTCGTGGATCTGCTGCGGGAGCTGCGGATTGTCGGTGGGCAGCAGCGCCTCGAACTGCTTCACGGGCACGGCGCGGCCGTTGACCTCCAGGCTGGTCTCGGTCTTCAGCTCGCCCGTCACCTTGCGCTCCAGGAAGGTGACCGACTTGAGGTTCCGCGAGTCGATCTGCTCCAGGAACGTGTTGTAGCTGATCTCCTCGCGCGCGTTGCGCTTCTCGGACATCTCGATCATGAACAACAGCGCGATGAGGATCAGCAGCACCCACAGCGCCAGGTTCTTCAGCGGGAAGGAGCCGATGGGCCCGGAGGACTTCCGTGACGGGCCGCCCTGGGGGCGCGGCGAACGGCGTGGGCCGTCGCCGCCGGACCGGTGGAACATGGGACTCTTCATGGTCGAATTCCTGGTGAGGGTCAAGCGCCCGTGTAGATGCCGACGAAGGGGAGGTTGCGATAGCGCTCCGCGACGTCCATCCCGTACCCGATCACGAACTCGTCGCCGATGCGGAAGCCGACATAGTCGAGGGGGACCTCGATCTTCCGGCAGGGAGCCTTGTCCAGCAGCGTGGCGACCTTGACGCTGGCGGGCTCGCGCTTCTTCAGCTGGTCGATGAGGAAACTGAGGGTCAGCCCGGAGTCCACCACGCCCTCGACCAGCAACACGTGGCGGCCGCGCAGATCGGTCCGGCCGTCGAAGACCAGCTTCACCTGCCCCGAGGACTCAGTCTTGCCACCGTGGCTGGCGGCCTGCAGGAAGTCCACCTCGTGGGTGACCGGGATGGCGCGCGAGAGATCGCTCATCATCACGTACGCGCCCTTGAGCACCGCGACCAGCAGCGGGCAGCGGTCCCCGTAGTCCGCCCCGATCTGGCGGCCCATCTCGGCCACGCGGGCGGAAATCTGCTCCGCCGAGAACATCACTTCGATTCCGGCCAGCTTCTCATTCTCCGTGGAAGTGGGGCGGCTCAAGTCGAACTTCAATCACTTCCTCCGCGTTGGCGCCGAGGCGCAGCCGTTCGCTGGGACGCAGGCGAAGAACCCACAGGATGTGCTCCGAGTCGCTCAACAGCCACAACCGGCGCCGCAGCCTTCGCGGGACGCGGGCCCCGATCAGGAAGTCCTTGAGCTTGGTGTCCGAGCCCAGGCCCCACGGTTCGAAGCGGTCCCCCGGACGGCGGCGGCGCACCCGCAGGGGACCCCGCAGCGCCGCGGCGTTGATCCACACCCGCCCGGGCTCCGGCCCGGCTCCGGCCGGCACGTCGTGCGGCCCGGCCCTGCGGGCAGTGATCCGGCTTCCGTCCGGCAGGACGAGCTCGCCGGGCACCGCCAGGTCGAAGGACTCGAACGGGGGATCGGCCTCCGACGGATACACAACGAGGCGATCCCGTTCGCGGGCCGCCTCGAGATTGCCGGGGAGGCTCACCCGCCTGCCCCCTGAATCTTTCGATGCCAGGAGGTGGTCGAGCGCAGCGAGATGAGCGCGGGTCCACCCTCCGGGACCCTCGAACCCCTCCAAGGCCTTGCCGAGAGCAAACTTCCTGACAGCCTCAGGGTAGGCCATGAGGGGGGCGCAATCAAGGGTCAAAATGGTGTCCCCGGGCTCGAGAAGCGCCTCTTTCATGGCCTTTTCGGCCATTTCCGACACCAGCTCCACCCACGAGCGGAAGATGTCGGCCCCCCCGGCCAGCGATGCCCGCAGGCCCGGATTCACCTCGGATTCCAGCATCGGCAGGACGCGGTGGCGCAGCAGGTTCCTGGGCCGGGAGGTGTCGAGGTTGGTGAGGTCCTCGCGGAAGTCCCAGCCCCGGGCGGCCATGCCGGCGCGGATCTCCTCGCGCGGGATGTCCAGAAGCGGCCGGACCAGCCGGCCATCGGCGGAGACCCGTCGCATGCCGGCAAGCCCGGCGGGCCCGGTGCCGCGCAGGAAGTTCCAGAGGATCGTCTCGGATTGGTCGTCCGCGTGGTGTGCCAGTGCGATCCGCCGGGCGCCCAACTCGGCGCGGACGGATTCCAGGAAGCCGTGGCGGGCCTCGCGGGCGGCCTCCTCGGGGGAGCGGCCGGGCAGGTCCAGCGCCCCCGCCGGGAGCGTCTTGAGGCGGAAGGCGGTCCCCAGTTCCGCGGCCAGCGCCGCCACCGACCGGGCGTCCGCGCGCGAGTCCTCGCCGCGCAGGCCGTGGTCCAGGTGGGCCACCGCGAGGTGCAGCCGGAAGTCGGGGGCCAGGAGGTGCAGGGCCCGCAACAGGAATACCGAGTCGGCCCCGCCCGAGACGGCCACCACCCAGGACTCGCCGCCCTCCAGCGGAAGGGCCGCGAGGGCGCGGCGGAGCTTTACGACTGGCACGGGACGGCCTCTTTCACGACCGGCATGAAACCTCCGACCCCGCAATGACACTGGCCCGCATCGCGTCGCGCGACACGGGCCAGCTCAAGTTGATGGTGGCGGCGCAGGGACTCGAACCCCGGACAAAGAGATTATGATTCTCCTGCTCTACCAGCTGAGCTACGCCGCCGACGGGCGCCCGAAAGCGCCCGGACAGACGCATAGAGTAGCGTTTTCGGCGCTTTCCGGTCAACCCGACCGGCGGCCGTTCGCTACGCCCTGCGCGTGCCGTGCCCCGGGGCCTTGGCCAGCAGCTTGTTCAGGTAGCTCTGCACTTCGTCGCGAACGATGGTCGGCAGCTCGCGCTGGATCCGTTCGCGGACCGTCTGGCGCACCAGCTGCGTGAGGCCCGACTGCGACGGCCCGAGCTTGCCCATGGCCACCCTGCCCATGCCGCGCGTGCGGGTGAGGCCGGCCTTCCGGCGCCACAGGTAGTAGGTGACCATGGTCACGCCGAACTTCTTCTGGACCTGCTTCGCCGTGAGCTTCTGGCTCTTCGCGGCAGCCAGGATCTGATCGCGCTGCTGCTGCGTATACTGCTTGCGCTTCTGCTTCGCCAAGACTTCCTCCTTCGTGCGGGACGAATCCGGGCCCGCCCGGGACAGGGCGGTCCACGTTTCGTACGTATCAATACTCGCCTGCCGGAATACCTGCGGCGACGGGTTCCATTCGGCGGGGGGCACAACGCAGCCGAATCCGGGGTGGAACTGGGGGCATGATGATCTGACGTATATTACAAATCCACGCGAATGGCAACCCGTTCTGTACTTCCATTCCGGGTGTCGAAACCGCGCCGTCGTTGTACTCGCGGGAGCCGCCCGGACACAGGAACGGCCCGTCCGTGCCTGGACGGGCCGCCCTGCTTCGGGACGATAAGGAGGACTTCGGGTTGCCGGAACCGGACTCGCAACCGGCTCCTGGCGGACGGAGGTGACTCGCTCAGCCCGCTGCGGGCGCCCGTTCCCGGCCGGACCAGGCCGCCCGCAGCGTGCTTACCGGGTAATACACCGGCCCTGGTGGCGGGTTCCCGGGGTGCCCCGGTTCGGAAGGGTGCCCCGTCCGACAGGCCCCGCCCGGCGCGCCGAACCGGGATCGGTCGGGCTAACTAAGTCATTTCTCTGTAATCGTTTATCGAGTCCCATCCGACCCTTCCGGGGCGGCTTCCCGGGCGTGCCCTGCCGTGGGCCCGGCCGCTCTGCGCCGGATTGACACCCGCACGCCCCGGTTCCTATAATCCCCGCATCGGCATGGATATCCGCCTACCCCTCCGGCGATGAAGCTGTGCTATGTCGCCGGCAGGGATTTTTTGTACTTCGAAAGGAGACCGCGATGCGGCGGTTGGCCGTGGGGCTCGTACTTCTCGTGATGGTGGGGATTCCCGGGGTGTCTTCGGCGCTGGACCGCCAGGGCATGGCCTCGATGGGCTTGAGCATGGGCCCGGCATTCATGCAGGGCAGCGTGCCCAGCCTGTTCGCGGGCGACGCAGCCAGCGACGCGCGCGCGCGGCTGGGCATCCGCGGCACCACCCGCTACCTGCTCAACAACCACTGGAGCATGGTGGCGTCCGCCGGCTACGCGTGGAACTCTTACAAGGGCGCCTACGACCCGGGCACCAAGCAGACGATGGACACGCTCCTGGTCATCACCCCCCTCGAGGTCGGCCTCCTGTACTCCTTCGGGGCGGACTACCGCGCGCACCGGCCGTACCTGGGCGCCCAGGTGGGGCTGTACCGCTGGGAGTACGTGTCCAACGCGCCGTTCGGCGTGCGCAAGGTGGTGCGCGACACGCAGGCCTCGCAGGACATGGACAAGACCTACTTCGGCTTCGGGCTGAACCTGGGCCACGAGTACTTCTGGCGCGACAACTCCAGCATGACGCTGGAGCTCGGCTGGCACCACGTCGCCTCCAACGACACCAAGACGTTCAACACCGACTTCTCGAAACGCTTCGTGGGCGCGGTGAACCTCGTCGAGCTGCGCGCGGGATTCAACTACTACTTCTCGGTCGCCGGGGGAGCGCGCCGCAGCGGCCCCGGCCCGGGCGCCCCGGCCAAGGTGGATTCCTCCGCTCTGGGCCCGGTGAAGGGCACCCCCCGCCCCGGCGTGCAGCGCGAGCAGATCCAGATCGCGCCCGACGCGGTGGATGAGACGGCCACCGGAACGGCGAAGCCCGCCGTCGCGCCGGCGCCGACTCCGGCGGCCCCGCCCGCCACGACGCCCGCGGCCACTCCGGCTCCACCACCCGGTTCGGAGCCCGCGCCCGCGCCGGCTCCCGCCGTCGCGCCGCCGCCGCCGGCCGTTCCGCCGCCGGCAGCGCCGGCCCCGACGGACACGACCTCGGGCAAGAAGTGACCCCCCAGGAGGGAGAGCCGTGAGCGCGATGGAACGCATCGGTCCCGAGGCTCTCACCTTCGATGACGTGCTGGTGGTGCCCGCGCGCTCGGATGTGCATCCGCGCGACGTGGACACCACCACTCTTTTTTCCCGTCGCGTGCCGCTGAACATCCCGCTGGTTTCTTCGGCCATGGACACCGTCACCGAGGCGCAGCTGGCCATCGCCATGGCGCGCGAGGGCGGCCTGGGGATCATCCACAAGAACCTGGGCCTGGCCGAGCAGGCCGGCGAGGTGGACAAGGTCAAGCGGTCCGAGAGCGGCATGATCGCCGAGCCCATCACCCTGGGCCCGGACATGCGCATCCGCGACGCGCAGGCCCTGATGGCCCGCTACAAGATCTCCGGCGTGCCCATCACCGACACCCACCGCCGGCTCATCGGCATCCTCACCAATCGCGACCTGCGCTTCGTGGACGACGACTCCCAGCTCATCGCCGACGTGATGACGAAGGAGAACCTCGTCACCGCCCCGGTGGGCACCACCCTGGAGGACGCGCGGCGCATCCTCCACCGGCACCGCATCGAGAAGCTGCCGGTGGTGGACGCGCAGGGCCTGCTCAAGGGCCTGATCACCGTGAAGGACATCCAGAAGCGCATCGAGTACCCGCATTCCGCCAAGGACTCGCGCGGCCGGCTGCGCGTGGGAGCCGCGGTGGGCTCCAGTGGCGACTACCTGGAGCGGGCCGCCGAGCTGGTGCGCCATGGCGTGGACGTGCTGGTGGTGGACAGCGCCCACGGCCACTCGGAGAACGTGATGCGCGCGGCCGGGAAGCTGCGCGAGCAGTTCCCCGACGTGGACCTGGTGGCGGGCAACGTGGCCACCGCCGAGGCGGCGCGCGACCTGGTGGCGCTCGGGGCGGACGCGGTCAAGGTGGGCATGGGGCCGGGTTCCATCTGCACCACGCGCGTGGTGGCGGGCATCGGCGTGCCACAGGTGACCGCGGTGATGGAATGCGTGAAGGAGGCGGAGAAGAAGGGCGTGCCGGTGATCGCGGACGGCGGCGTGCGCTACTCCGGCGACGTGGTGAAGGCGCTCGCCGCCGGTGCCAGCACGGTGATGCTGGGCAGCATGCTGGCGGGCACCACGGAGAGCCCCGGCGAGACGGTGCTGATGGAGGGCCGCTCCTACAAGGTGTACCGGGGGATGGGCTCGCTGGGGGCGATGTCCCGCGGCGGGGGCGATCGCTACTTCCAGGAGGGCGTGCAGGAGGTCAACAAGCTGGTCGCGGAGGGGGTGGAGGGGCGCGTGCCGTTCAAGGGCCCGGTGTCGCAGGTGGTGTTCCAGATGGTCGGCGGGCTGCGCGCGGGCATGGGGTACGCGGGGGTCCGCAACATCGAGGCGCTGCGCACCAGGACGCGCATGGTGCGCGTGACCCACGCCGGCCTGCGCGAGAGCCACCCGCACGACGTGGCCATCACCAAGGAAGCGCCGAACTACGGGAAGTAGAATCTACACCGTGAACTTGAAGTCCGGCTTGATCTCCCGGATCGCGGCCGCCTGGGTGCGCAGGGCTTCCTTCAGGGCCTCATCCCCGGTGCGGCGCCACGCCGCGTAGGTTTCCAGGAACAGGTCCTGCTGCTCGTGCAACTGGAGCATCCGGGCCTCCTCGTTGACCGTCCTCTCCAGCAGGAAGAACTCGCCGCCGGCCAGTTGCGCGGCCAGGTCGAAGTACTCGCCGCGCAGGTGCGACAGAATTCGCCCGTACTTCTCGAAGCCCACCGAGAGCTGCTCCAGCACCCCCCCCAGCACCGCATCGCCGCGCCGCAGCTGCTGGCCATAGCTGTAGGCGAACTGGTAATAGGCGTCGCCGCGCCGGATGGAGGCATCCTCGGCGGGCGGGAACTTCTTCTGCCGCGGGTCGGGTGGCTGCTCGAAGGTGCCCACGGACAGCACCAGGAAGTCCGAGTCGGTGCGCAGGACGAGGCACTTCAGCCGGCCGTCACGGGTCGTGTGCAGGCGGTGGAAGGCGTCGAGATCGTAGTGCGTCAGATTGCCGCTGTGGCGCGGCACGGAAGCCGGGTCTCCGAAGACACCCAGGAGGCTCCCGAGATAGCGCGAAACATCCGCGTCGAAGGCGTCCTGGCAGATCTCGGGCGCGGTCTCGGTGCGGCTGTACAGGACGCAGTGCAGCGTGAAGAAACACCCGGGCTGGGTGTTCCGGCTGCCATCGCGGATGGTCTCGGCGAAGAAATTGCGCTCGTTCATGGCCGTTCCCCTCTTTCATCCTCCGTCGCAGGTCCGTCCGTGGGGGGGAACCCCGTTCACCCGACAGGGAATTGCATCGCGCGTGCCACGTTTCTGCGCCCGAGCGCCGGCCTCTCCCCGTCACGCCGTCGCCGCGCGCAACGGCTTGCGGCGCCGCCCAATGCGCGGGGCGCGGCAGGTTCGCCCCGGGGTGGGTGGGCCTTCCCAGGCGCACGGCAAAATGGCGCAGATGTTCCTCTTCCGTTACACTGTGCCGCGAACCGGTTGCACGCCCCATCCCACCCCCGGAGGAGCCGAAGCATGAGCCGCAGTTCCGGCAGCATCCGCGCACGCCTGGTCACGCTGACCACGCTGGCCACGCTGGTGGGCGGCGCGGCGCTGCTCATCCTCGCGAACACGCTGGTGCTGGGCGTGCGCGCCGACACCGTCTCCGCCACGCTGCTGCTCAACGAAGGCCTGCTGCTGCTCTCCCTGACCGTGCTCCAGGCGCTGCTGGTGGGGGCCTGGGCAGGCCGGGCACTCAAGCCGCTGGCACGGCTGGCACGGCTCCTGGACTCCGAGACGCCCCCGCCCGCGGCCGTGGAATCGCCTGCGGGACATGGGGAAGCGCGCGACGCCTGGCATGCGGGCATGAGGCTGCTGCAGCGGCACGAGGCCGGCCAGCGCGCGCTGGACGAGCTGCAGCGCGTGCGCGCGGACGCGGACCGGCTGCGGGCCGCGCTCACCGCCTCCGCGAGCGTGGAAGTGCCCGGGTCGCCGGCCACCGGCGAGACCCTGGCCGCCCTGGCCCGCGCGCTGGACGAGCACCTGGGGGAGATCCAGGAGTGGCGCGGGGAGAACGCGGCCGTGGCGGTGCAGGTGGAGACCGAGGGCCGCGAGGCGGTGCTGGCCGCGCGCGACGCGGCCGCGCAGGCCGAGACCGCCTATCTCGAAGCCACCGGATTGGGCGTGGCGCTGCGCGATCTCTCGCGCGTGATCGGGGAGGTGCGGCCCATCCTGGAAGCCGAACACGCGCCCGCGGGCGCATCCGGCGCGGCCTCGGGAAGCCTCCTGGAGGTGTGCAGAATGCTGGCCGACATTGCAGATCGCCACCGGGGGTTCGCAATTCGCATCTCCCGCGAGTGGTCGCGGGGCCCGGAGGCGCCGCCGGAATTCGGGGTGGCGCTGCTGGAGGACCTGCAGGCCCACCTCGAGGGCGCCGAGCGCGTGCGTCAGCAGGCCGAGAAGAACCTGCAACAGGCGCCCGAGCGCACAGCCGAGCTGCCTGCCCCGGTGCGGGGGGCTCTCAAGAAGCTTCTCCAATCCGCCGAAATCTCAGGGGAACGATTGGTCCGGCTCACGGCTGCCGCCGAGCGGGCTTCGAGCGCCGCCCGGCGCGCGACTGCCCTCGCCGAGCGGGAGTTGCAGAGCCTGGAGGCCCTGGGAGTTCGCCTGGAAGGTGAGAGCGGCCCCATGGACTCCGCGGAAACCCTGGGGGAGTCCGATCTTGTCGTGGAGCCCGAGAGTTGAACTGACCAGCCTCTTTGCCGAGGTCCTGGACGAGCTCGCCGCCGCACTGGCTGAGCCGGCCTGCCCCCGGGGACCCGGCATGCTCCGCCTGGCGGCCGCCGACGCCGCGCTGATCGGCTTCGAGAATCTCTCCTCCGCACTCAAGTCCTACGCCCGCAGAATCGAGGGTTTCGGCACCGCGGCATCGCCGGCGCCGCCGGTGTTCGCCGCGCTGGCCGCCCTGGCGCGGGAGCTCACCGACGGCATCGAGGCGGACTTCGCCGCGGCCGCGCTGGAGCGGGCCCTGAACGAGTCGGGCTCCCTGGTGGAGGCGCCGCGGCCGGCCCCGGTGGAGCCGGCCCTTCCCGTGCTTGCCGCGCCGCCGTCCGCCCCGGTGGGGCCGATCCCTTCCGCGCCCGTCGCGCCGCCGCTCTCGGTCACCCCGCCCAGCCCGCCGCCCGCCGCGACGGGCGTGTCCCTGTTCGTGGAGACTCCCCCGGGCGGGCGCACGCTCGGCCGGGCGCCGGAGGAGGCGCTGCCGCCGCCGCCGCCCGCCACCGTGCGCATCTACCTCGAGACGCCCGGAACGGCCGAGCCGGCGGGCCCGGCGGCCGGCTCCCTCCATGGATCCCTTCCCGTGGCGCCCCCGCCGGCATCCTCCGGCGGGTTCGAGCTGCGTCCAACCGTCGGAGCGCTGCCGGTGACGCGCCGCGCGCTACTGGCGGATCCCGCGCCCGTCTCGCGCGCCCTGCTGGCGCGCATGATGCGACGCCTCGTCTGGCAGGTGGAGGAGCTTTCCGGTGCCGTGGCGGCCCTGCAGGCCCTGGTGATCGGGGTGCCGGACGTGCTCATCGTGGACGCCCACCGCCTGCCCGTCGCCCCGCGGGCGATCATGGACGAGGGAGTGGCCCGGAATGTCCCGGTGGTGTTCGTGGTGGACGAGAGCCGCCCCGAAGAGGAGCGCGCCCTGGCCCGCGCCGGCGCGGTGCTTCTGCGCCGGCCCACCGACGAAACCGCCCTGCTGCGCGTGCTGGACAACCTGCGTCCCACCGGAGGAACCGCTTGACCCGCTCCAGCGTGATCCGCGCCGACAACAGCAGCCCCCCGCGCCGGCCCCGTGTCCTGGTGGCCGACGACGATCAGCGCATCGTGGAACTCCTGCAGGTCGCGTACTCCGGCAACGGCTTCGAGGTCCTGGTCGCCTTCGACGGGGAGGAGGCCTGGGAGGTCGTCTCCCGGGGTCGCCCCGACCTCGCGGTCCTGGACGTGCGCATGCCGCGGCGCACCGGCTTCGACGTGGTGGAGGCCATGCGCGCCACGGAGGAGCTGGCCTCGGTGCCGGTGCTGCTCATCTCCGGCGCCAGCGACACCGAGATCCGCCTCTCCGGCCTGATGAAGGGTGCCGACGACTTCCTGGTCAAGCCCTTCTCGCCCAAGGAACTGCTGCTGAAGAGCCGCCGGCTCCTGGAGCGCACCGAGCTCCTGCGGGGCACCCAGCGCGTGCAGCAGGAACTGCGCGATGAGGGCACCCGCGCCCGCGCGGAGGCCGTGCGGCTGCAGGCGCGGCTGGGCCGCGAGCGCCACGTGCGCGAGGCGCTGGTGGGCCTGGCGCGCGAGCTGAACACCTCCATGGACCGCTCGCGGCTGATGAACGCATTCCTGATGTCGGTGATGGGCCAGCTCGGGGTGGGATCCGGCGCGCTGTTCGCGCAGTCGGAGGACGACCCCCAGGTGTTCGTCTCGGTGGTGTCGCTGGGCGTGAGGCAGGAGAAGCTCCGGGTGCTGCAGCCGCGCCTGACCGGCCCGCTGGCCTCCACGCTGGTGGTGGAGGGCCGCACCATGCGAGCCTCGGAGATGGAGCGCTTCCCCGACCTGGTCCGCGAGTGCGGCGCGCTCACGGCTCTGGGCACCGCGCTGCTGGCCCCGGTCACCTCCAACGGCTCGCTCCAGGGCTTCCTGGCGCTGGGCGAGCGCACCGACGGGTCCGAGTACACGCGCGAGGACGTGGAGATGCTCGATCTCCTGTGCGGCGCGGCGGCGGTGTGCTTCGAGACGGCGGGCCTGTTCCACGAGCACGAGCAGACCACGCTGGCGGCGCTGGCGGCGCTGGCCGAGGCGGTGGAGTCCAAGGACCCCGCCGGCCAGGGCCATACCTTCCGCGTGGCCGACTACGCGGTGGCCATCGCGCGGGCGCTGGACCTCTCGCCCGAGGAGGTCGAGGCCATCCGCCGCGGGGCGTTGCTCCACGACATCGGCAAGACCGCCGTGCTGGACCTGGTGCTGCACAAGCCCGGCAAGCTCTCCCCGGAGGAGATGGACACGGTGAAGGAGCACCCAGTGGTGGGCTCCAACATCCTCCGCCCGCTGCGCTTCCTGGCCGCTTCCCACGACATCGTGCGCCACCACCACGAGCGCGTGGACGGCCGGGGCTATCCCGACGGCCTGCGGGGCGACTCCTTCTGCATCGGCGCGCGGATCGTGGCCGTGGCCGACAGCTTCGATGCCCTCACCACGCACCGCCCCTACCGCGGGGCGCTCACGGTGGACGACACGCCCAAGATCCTGCTCGAGAACTCCGGGACGCAGTACGACGTGGCGGTGGTGGAGGCGCTGATCGCGGAGTTGAAGGCGGGACGGATCCGGGTGGCGCGGGAAGGGGAGAGGGCGGCGTAGGATCGTCACCCCGGCAGCAGACCCCGGCGAAAGAAGTCTCCCCACAATTCACTCCGCTATACCAAAGGCTACTTGACCACCCCCCGGCACGGGCGCAGACTCTCCATCCTATCATTCGCAAGTTCCTCCCAGGTCGGTTGTGGATACAATGCCGCCCGGGGGCCTCGCGCCTCCGGGTCGCTCATTCGGCGTGATCGGTTCCGTTCCCCCGGCCCGAGAGGCCCGTGTCATCCGACGGGGTGCCCCCCCGAATGGAGGCTCCATGCGACTCGTCCCCAGGCTCGTGCCCCTGCTGTTGCTCATTCCCGCGCTGGCGTCCGCAGCCAGCCTGGCCGTGCCCGGCGACTACGCCAGGGCCCGGCTCATCACCGCGAACGGCAGGCGTGTGGAATTGCGGGACGTGCGGGTCTCGGCGGACTCGGTGCGCTTCCAGGAGGCCTCCGGCGCGGTGGTCTCCGAGGGCCCGGGGGCGATGGATGTCGCCGGCATCCGCTTCATGGAAGTGTCCACGGGCAACAAGGCCGGGACGTACGCCCTCTACGGATTCCTCACCGGGCTCACCAGCGGGATCTCCGCCTCGCTGAGCATCTCGAACACCAACAACTCCCTGGGCAACGACAGCGACGTGAACGCCGGGCTTATCATCGGCGTCACCACGGCGCTGTGCACCGGCATCGGGGCGCTGGTGGGCATGGGGAGCACCAACTACAGCATCGCGCGCGCCGACAACAAGTGGATTGACGGTCTGGATGTGCACGCCGGGCTCCTGGAGCACGCGGGTGGTCCGCTGCTCGGGGTTCGGGTCCGCCTGGGTGGGAGGGACTAGAGGCCATGAGGAACTCATTCGTGCTTTCGCTGCTCTTCCTCCTGGGCCTGGCATCCGTCCTCGGGGGGTGCTCCCCGGCGGTGGAGTTCGTGCCCACGGCCCAGCCGCTCACGGGTCTCGAGAAGTACACCGAGCTGGAAGTGGCTCCCGTGACCATCGTGGACAGCGCCGCGATGGACATCAACGACGTCGAACTGGTGGAGATGCGCGAGCAGATCATCGAGACCCTGACCAAGAAGGGGACGTTCCCCTCCATCGTGGACTCCTCCACGTCGCCCTCCGGCGCGCTGGCGCTGCGCACCAATATCCTGTCGTTCGACAAGGGCAGCGCGCTGGCGCGGTTCCTGATCGGGGCGGGCCGCGCGAAGATGACCATGCACGTGACCCTGGCCGAGAAGGGCGGACCGGTCGTGGCGGAGACCGACCTCATGCTCACCAGGCGGGGCGGCGGATCCTCCAATCCCAAGAGGATCGCCAAGCTGATGGGTCAGCGCATCCACGACTTCATCCAGAAAGCCGGCCAGGAATGAGCCCGGGCCGGCGTCCTCCCCGGGGGCCGCGGCACCGGATCGCGGGCATCGTGTTCTCGGCGGCGGTGCTCGGCCTGGGGCTGGCCGGCGCCGGCCCCGGGCGTGCCCAGCAGATCGGCCTGCTCGGCGGCTGGAACTCCGCGTCCCTGGGGGATGGGCTGGACGGGGCCATGGCGATCACCTGCGACCTGCTGCGCAACGAGTTGGGCGGCACCTGGACGTACGGCTCGTCGCGGCGCGCCGGCCTGTTCATGGGCGCGTTCACGGAATTCCGGATCTCACCGGCGGTCGCGTTCCGCCCCGAGATCGCCTTTGCCCAGCGCGGAACCGGCTACCGGCTGGACGGATCCGGGAGCTTCGGGCAGGTGGGCTCCAAGGTCCGATTCAAGATGGACTACGTGGAGACGGCGCTGTTGTTCGCGTTCCGGGTGGCTCCGCCGAAGAGCGGCGGCTTCGCGCCGGCGGTTTTCGCGGGCCCCATGGGGGGAGTGAAGACATCGGCGAGGCTCTCGATGGACGTGCTGGGACAGTCCAGCTCCACCAAGCTCGGCGGCATGAACGCCAGCTTCTTCGGCGCGGTGGGTGGGGTCGAGCTCGCCCGGGTGGGGCCCCACGGCGGCAGCGTGTTCGTGCAGGGTCGCTACACGCTGGGGATCACGAACCTCGTGGACGATTCGTCGGTGGAATCGAAGCCCCGGGACATCGCGATCCTGCTCGGCGCGACATTCCGCATGCCGGACTAGGGTAGCCGGGCCGAGTCGCCGGAGGATTGCCGCGGGCCGGGCGCACCGGGCCACGAATACATCGGGGCGGGTCCTCTCGGACCCGCCCCGATCTGCTGCCGAGACTGCGCCTGCTGTCGTTCTACTTGAAGTTCACGGCCAGGACGGCCGAGAGGAACTTGTAGAACTTCTTGCCGACGGTGCCGTCGTCGTTCAACTTGTCGCCGCGAACAAAGTGGACCTTCACGTCCGCGCCGACCGCCATCGAACTCCCGGCGGGCACCTTGAAGCCGGCGCCCAGGTTGAAGCCCATCTGGGTGTCGGAGGTGGTGGTGTCACTGCCGGCCATCGTGACCTTGGTCCGGCCCATGTAGGCGCCCGCGCCCGCGCCAAGGTACGGCGTGAAGCCCTTGCCCGGGATGAAGTAGGTGAGCTGGCCGGTGATGGGGATCATCGAAGAGGTCGTCTTCAGGCTGGTGGCGGAACTGTCCGTCTTGCCCGTGATGAGGTATCCGGACATCACACCGATCGCCATCGACGGGCTCATCATGTAGTTCAGACCCACCAGGGCGCCCAGCGATCCGCTCGGGGAGCCGCTCTCGAGCATCTTCGAGTAGCCCGCGCCAAGCCAGTACTCCATGCCGCCCTTCTTCGCGGCGTCAGCGGCCGACGCAACGGACACGACGACCATGACCAGGAGAGCGGTGACCAGGAGAATACGCTTCATTTCAGTTGCTCCTTTCCTCTGGGTACTCCGGGCCTGGCGTCCTGCCACGGGTCGAGACCCTGGGCCCGGTGCACCGCCGCCCCGGAGGGGAGGACGGTGCCGTCCTTGTGGAATCCGCCGCGATGCATCCTGCCGGCGGTCCAACGTTACGACCGCGCCCACCGGGTGCGGTGTGCTACACCTGCCTGCTTCTCGATTCCTAGAAGTTGACCTGCGGAACCTTCTTCGCTTCTTCCGCCACCGGGTAGAAAGGCTTCTCCTTGAAGCCGAACAGGTTGGCGAAGATCATGCCCGGGAACCGCTTCACCGTGATGTTGAAGCTCTGCACCAGCTCGTTGTAGCGCCGGCGCTCCACGGCAATCCTGTTCTCGGACCCCTCCAGCTGGGCCTGGAGCGAACTGAAGTTCTCGGCCGAGCGCAGCTGGGGGTAGTTCTCCACCACCACCAGCAGCCTGCCGATGGCGGAGTCCATCTGGCGGGCTGCGTCAATCTGCTCACCGACCGGCCGGCTCGCGGCCCCGCTCATGCGGGCGCGGGCGTCGGCGATGTCCCCGAACACCTTCTGTTCCTGGCCGGCCACACCCTTCACGGTGGCGACCAGGTTGGGAATCAGGTCGTTACGCCGGAGCAGGACGCTGTTCACCTGGGCCCACTGGCCCTGGACGCTCTGATCGAGGCTGACCAAGTTGTTGTACTGGCCGAAGCCGGCCAGGACCGCGATGACGACGACAGCAAGAATGATCCAGAGCGGCAGATTCTTCAATCCGGGGCCCTCCTTCAAAGCCTTGGCAAAGATAAGGCGCGAGGGCTTGGGGTGCAATCGGAATCGGAAGGTGGAACGGCGGCGGGCTGTGGAGAAGTGGGTCGGGAGGCGGTTTGTGTAATGTGAATAGTTTCTACTTATTTCTTTCGAATGCAGCCCGTTACGCAACCTCAAGCAGCTTCTGCAGCTTCGCCGGGATGCTATTCGAGAACGGGGCGACCGCGAAGGCCTGGGCCCCCGCCGCGATCGACTGGAGGAGCAGTTCCTTGGTCGCGGTGGGTGCGCACATGAGGATGGGAACGGCCTCCAGGCTCTTCTCCTGCCGCAGAGCCCGGCAGTGCTCGAGGGCGGTGTGGTTTTCGAGCGACACCCCCAGGAGGATCGCGCGGGTGCGCCGGGGCATCCGGGCCTGCATGTAATCGCGAAGGTCCACGAACTCGGCCACTTCCGCGCCCAGGCTCTTGGCCGCTTCGCGGAGCTCGCGACGCACCCGGGGATCGAAGGCCATCACCGCCACAACCTTCGGCCTGGGTGCGGGGGTCGCCGCCGGGGCCGGCGCTCCCGCCGCCAGCTCCAGCGCCAGTTCCAGCGCGAAGCCCGCGTGGATGTCGGCGGTTCGCTCCCCGACGCAGATCGTGCAGGAGGAGACCACCGCCTCCCCTCCCAGCGCCTCCGGGTCCAGTTCCTGGATGGCCGCAAGGTCCCACTCCTCCCGGGACCACTCCAGCTGGCATTCCGGCTTGCCTACCTGGCAGCGCATGCCGGACACCACCAGGCCCAGGGCTTCGCCCAGGCTGCCGAGCACCCTGGCTCTGCCATCCGCATCCGCCCCCGCGCCGGGCTCGTGGGCCCCTGGAGCCCCCAGGGTCGGCAGGTCGGATCGCGACACACCGAGCCATGCCCGACCGAAGCCGCCCGCCCAGGTGGCCTTGACCGCAACCAGCGCCCACTCCTGGCCCATGGCCAGCCAGTCGGCCACCGGCAGGCTCTGCCAGTCCGCGGTCTGGATGCGTGCCGGGCTCCCCAGGGCCACGCTGAGCCCGCCACCCATGCGGCGCATGGCGTCGCCGAGGACCTGGTGCACCTTCTGGGGGTCAGCTTCTCGAGGCGGCTCTTCCATCGTCTCCTCGCGCATCGTGGCCAGCCCGCCTAGGCGGCGCGTTCCACCTGGGCTTCCGAGCGCCGGTAGCAATAGTGGTCCCGGGGCCCGAAGTGCTCGAAGCGCAGGTCCCCGCCCGCCGGCGACTCCGCGGCTCCCAGGAACAGGTACCCGCCGGGGTGCAGCGCGTCGTGCAGCGCCGCGAATACCCGCGGGCGCACATCCAGGCCGAAGTACATCAGGACGTTCCGGCACAGCACCACGTCGAATCCCCCGAGCGGCGGGGGCTCCAGCACCAGGTTGTGCTGGCGGAACATCACCATCTCGCGGATGGGGCGCGTCACGCGCCAGTGCCGCCCTTCCGGCTCCATGTACCGGCGCAGGCGCTCCGGGGAGAGCCCGCGGTTCACTTCCATCTGGCTGTAGACCCCGCTGTAGGCCCGTGCCACGGAGTCGCGCGACACGTCGGTGGCCAGGATCTCCAGCGAGTGGTTCGCGATCCCCGGTGCCGACTCCCGGGCCAGCATCGCCACGCTGTAGGGTTCCTGGCCGGTGGAACACGCCGCGCACCAGACCCGGATCGGGCGCGCCCGCCCCAGCCGGACGGCCAGTTCCGGGAACACGCGATCCCGCAGCGCGTCGAAGGGCCCCCGGTCGCGGAAGAAGCTGGTCTCGTGCGTGGTGACCCGGTCCAGCACGCGCTCCCGCAGCAACTCCGAGCGCGGCCCGACCAGCGCGCGCAGCAACTCGTGGCCCGTGGCCAGCCGGGCCGACTCCATGACCGGGGCCAGGCGCGCCTCGAGCAGCATGGCGCTGTCCGGGCCCAGCAGGATGCCTGCCGTGGCCCTGACGTAATCAGTGAGCAGCGAGGTTTCTTCCTCGGTGAACTTCAGGGTGCCTCCCGATTTCCCGGCGGGGCGGCCAAGTAGCTTGTTTCCAAGATTTTCGGAGCCTTCGGCGGGGAACTTGAGGGGGGCAGAAGGGCGCGGCGCCGGTGGTGCGGCTCCGCGCCCTGGACGGGGATCATGCGGCCCGGCATCCCGGGGCCGCGAGGCTATTTCTTCTTCTTGCGGGATTCCTCAGGAGGCGCGGCGGCGCGCGCGGCCGAGTCCGCGGCGGCGCGGGCCAGGGAGTCGGCGCGGGCCTTCTCGGCGGCCCGTGCGGCCAGGTACTCCGCCTCGGTGCGCGCCATCCCGGAGCGCAGGTCAAAGACGAAGGACTCCTCGCCGCCGGTCATGCTGGCCTGCTTGAGCCCCTTGAACTTGAGTTCGGCCTCCGAGAGCCACTTTGCGGGACGGGTGCTGAACGGGGTGCCCGGCTGGGCCACACGCACCGGCGGGGCGCCGGCATCGGCCTGCACCACCACCGCCCGGCTGCTGGTGACCGGACCGGCCGCACCATGGCTATACTCGAAATAGGCGACGTAACGCCCGTCCGGGGACCAAAGGATGGGAATCCCCGGCATGAGATCGTCCTTGGGAGTGAACTTGTAGCCGGTCAGCTTCCGCTTCCAGGTGTGCCCGGGATCGCCCGCGAACAGGTTGGGACCGTCGCCCTCGTCCGCGATCCAGGCCTGGGCCTTGCCGTCGGGCGAAGCCACCGGCGACCCGAAGGCCTCGGGCGGGATTCCCGCCCGCTCGCTCGGGGTGAGGCCGGCCGAAGATTTCAGGCTGCCCTTCTTCTTCGGCGCGGCGCTGGCTGCAGAGACCGCGCCGAGCGCGAGCGCCGCGGCCAGCGGGAGGGCGATGGACTGGCAAAGCAAACGGTTGCGCATGCGGCGTGAACCTCCTGGATTCCCGGAAATCATCCGCGCCGGCGCGCGGGGCGCCGGGCGGAACTCAAGTCTGCTACCACGAGCCACCGGAGCCGCCACCGCCCGTGGCTCCCCCGCCGAAGCCCCCGAATCCTCCGCCACCGCCGCCGCTGGAACCGCCGCCAAAGCCCCCGCCAAGCCCACCCCCGAATCCACCGCCCGAGTACCAGCCGCCGCGCCCGCGCCGTCCCCTGCCGACGCCGGCGAGGGACGCGAAGAACGAAAGGGCCAGCATCATCGCCAGGACGACCAGGATCTCCGCCAGGGACGTGGCGCGGCGCGTCCGCCCGCGGGCGGCCCGCTCCGGATTGCCGGTCAGCTCCACCCCGGAGCACATCGCGATCTCGGCGGCCACGGCGCGCGCGCCTGCCACCACGCCCGCGCTCATCCTCCCCTGCCGGAAGTAGCTACGCATAAGGCGTACCACGTCGTTGGTCCGGGCGTCCGGGAGGCACTCCTCCAGCCCGTAGCCGGTATTGAGGAACATCCTCCGGTCGTTGGGCGCGACCAGGAACACCAGGCCGTTGTTCTTGTCCTTCGCCCCCGGCTTCCACGTCTCGAAGATGCCGACGGCAAAGGTGTGCTCGTCGTAGTCGCCGAGGCTGGGCACCGTGACCACCGCCACCTGCGCGGTGGTCTTCTGGTCCAACTCGGTGAGCAGCGCCTCCAGGCCCTGCGCGTCCTGCGCTTCCAGGATGCCCGCGTAGTCGGACACGTAGCCGGCGGGCCGCGGGAGTTTCCGCGGGTCGGGCGTGAATTCGGCGCGGGCCGGCAGGGCCCACGCCAGCATCACGGCGAGCAGGAAGGGAAGGAGCCTGCGGTCAGGTCGCATCGTTGATGTTGCGCACCAGAGCGTCCATCGAGGCCAGGAAGTCCGCGTACAGCGCGGAGGCCGGGCGCAGGGCCCGCACGCGACGGCCCTCCTTGAGTTCCAGCGCTTCCAGCCAGGGTCCGGCGTCGAACCGGTGGCGGCGCGCCAGCGCCTCCACCAGGTCCGCCCGCTGCACCGGCGGCGTCTCGCCAGCGAGGCGCAGCAGCGCCCGCCCCAGCGGCAGGACGCTGCCCAGCGTGTGCACCACCAGGATCTGCAGGGGCTTGTCCTTGCCGTCGCACTCGAAGTAGCCCTGCCGCAGGCGGAACAGCTTGCCCCGCAGCTCGAACTCGCACTGGTGGCGCAGCCAGGCACCGGTGACCTGCATGGTCTCGAACGGGTCGGTGCCCTTCAGGCACACGTGACGCTCCTGGATGTCGAGCAGCTCCACCGCGAACACGTCGGTGGACGCGCGCAGCTCGGACTCGGAGAGCACCAGCGGCAGGATGCGGTGCTTCTTCCAGTGCCGGCGCAGCGTCGCGGCGCCGCGCGCCAGGGTCTCGGCGTCCACCTTCGGCAGCACCAGCAACAGGTTGACGTCCGAGTGGTCCTCGCGGAAATGGTCCGTCACCGCGCTGCCGTAGGCGATCAGCGAGACCAGCTCCGGGTACACCGCGGCGACGTCGTCGCGGAACTCCTCCAGCGCCCGGCGGGCGCCCTGGTGGGGGGTGCTCATAGCTTCTTCAGCCGGTAGCCGCCCGGCGTGTCCTCCACCACCACGCCCAGCTCCTTGAGCCGGTCGCGGATCTCGTCGGAGCGCTTGAAGTCGCGCGCCTTGCGCACCGTCACGCGCTCCTCGGCCAGGTTCGTCACCTCATCGGGCCAGTCTTCATCCTTCTTCGCGCGCGCCCAGAACAGGCCCAGGATGCCGCCCAGCCGCAGCAGCGTGCGTCCGGCGCGCCAGGCCTCGGCGCGGTCGTCGTCGGAGGACGAGCCCTCGAGCAGCCGGTTCACGGTGCGCGCCACGTTGAACAGCTGCCCCAGCGCCCCGGCCGAGTTCACGTCGTCGTCCATGGCCTCGAAGAAGGCCTTCTCCGCGGCCTCGGTCTCGGCCGCGAAGCGGGTGGCCGCGGGCGCGGGGGGCTCGCCGGCCTCCCAGGCGCCGGACTGCTCCAGCGCGAACTCCAGCCGCTGCAGCGCCACCTCGGCCTCGCTCAGGCGCTCGCGGCTGAACTCGATGGGGGAGCGGTAGTGCGTGCTCGAGAGGTAGAAGCGCACCACCTCGGGCCGGAACTCGGCCAGGATGTCCTCGACCAGGAAGAAGAGCTTCTCGGACTTGCTCATCTTCCGGCCGCCGAGGGTGACCAGCCCGTTCTGCGTCCAGAACCGCACGAACGGGTGCCCGGTGGCCGCCTCGGACTGCGCGATCTCGTTCTCGTGGTGCGGGAATACCAGGTCCTGACCGCCCCCGTGGATGTCGAAGGTCTCCCCGAGGTACTTCATGGACATCGCCGAGCACTCGATGTGCCAGCCCGGCCGCCCCGGGCCCCACGGGCTTTCCCACGCCGGCTCGCCGGGCTTGGAGCCCTTCCACAGCGCGAAGTCCAGCGGGCTGCGCTTGTGCTCGCCCACCTCGATGCGCGCGCCCGAGCGCATCTCGTCGATCTTCTGCCCCGAGAGCTTGCCGTAGTCGGCCTTCTTCGAGACGTCGTAGTACACGTCGCCCTCGGCCGCGTAGGCGAAACCCTTGTCCAGCAGGGACTGGATCATCGTGTGGATCTCGCGGATGTGCTTCGTGGCGCGCGGGTAGTGCGAGGCGGGCTTCACATTGAGCGCCTTCGAGGCGTCCATGTAGGCCTCGATGTTGCGCTCCGCCACCTGCGCGAACTGCAGCCCCTCGGCGTTGGCGCGGTCGATGATCTTGTCGTCCACGTCGGTGAAGTTGTAGACGTACGTGACCTCGTAGCCCAGGTGTTCCAGGTAGCGGCGGATGGTGTCGCCCGAGATGGAGGAGCGCAGATGGCCCACGTGCGGCTTGTCCTGCACGGTCATGCCGCACACGTACATGCCCGCCTTGCCGGGGGCGACCGGCTGGAATTCGCGCTTGTCGCGGGTCAGCGTGTCGTAGAGACGCAGGGCCATCAGGTAACCTCGGCGCCGGCGCGGCGCCCGCGGGTACGGAGCGCCTCCAGACAAAGCCGCTCCACCAGTTCGTCGAAGCCCAGGCCGGCCGCCTTCGCGGACATCGGCACCAGGCTGGTCTCGGTCATGCCGGGGATGGTGTTGACCTCCAGGCAGAAGGGCTCGTCGTCCGGCGTGAGCCGGAAGTCCACGCGCGGCGCGCCGGCGCAGCCCAGCGCCGCACACGCGCGCACCGAGAGCTCCTGCAGGCGTGCGCGAACCGCCTCGCTCACCGGGGCCGGGCACAGGTAGTTGGACAGGCCCTTGGTGTACTTGCACTCATAGTCGTAGATGCCGTGCGTGGGCCGGATTTCGATCACCGGGTAGGCCTCGCCGCAGATGACCGGCACCGACATCTCGCGCCCCGGGATGAAGCGCTCCACCAGCACGTCCGCGGAATAGCGGCGCGCCAGATCCACGGCCGGCGCGAGCTGGCCAAGCTCCTGGATCACCGAGAGTCCGATGGTGGAGCCCTGGTCGTTGGGCTTCACCACGATCGGCCAGCCGCCCAGCGAGGCCAGCTGCGCGTCGGTGAGCACGTCCGCGTCGCCGGGCTTCAGCCACACCCACTCCGGCGTGGGGATGCCGGCCCGCGCGAACAGCTCCTTGCTGAGCCGCTTGTCCATGGCCAGGGCGCTGGAGAGCATGCCCGAGCCGGTGTAGGGCACGCCGGCCAGGTCCAGCAGCGCCTGCAGCGTGCCGTTCTCGCCTTCGCCGCCGTGGAGCGCGATGAACACCACGTCAGTGTCCTTCACCGCGGCGGCGCCGACGATCTGCCCCGGGCGCAGCGGCTCCAGCGACGCGGACCCCGGGGCGGCCGGTCCGCCGGCTGCGGACTTCGACGCGACGGCGCCCGCCGGAGAGGCGCCCGGCCCCAGGCGCGCGTTCGCGGCGGCGGTGTCCAGCAGCGTCACGCCGTGGCCGCGGGATTCCAGGGCGCGGGCCACGCTCCCTCCCGACTTCAATGAAACTTCGCGCTCGGCGGAGTGTCCGCCGTAGAGCACGGTGATCTTCATGGGGTCTGGTCTCGCACGATGCGCGCCACGGCCATTGCGGCCAGGCCTTCCTGGCGGCCGACGAAGCCGAGGCGCTCGTTGGTGGTGGCTTTCACGGAAACCTGGTCGGGGGAGATGCCCAGTGCCTCGGCCAGGCGGCGCCGCATCTCGTCGCGGCGGGGACCGAGACTGGGACGCTCGGCGAGGAGCGTAGCATCCACGTTGCCGATCCGAAAGCCCCGCACCTGGAGCATGCGCGCGATCTCGGTCAGCAGCACCAGGCTGGAGACGTCCTTCCACTTCGGCTCGCCGGGGGGGAAGTGCACGCCGAGGTCCCCCAGGGCCGCGGCGCCCAGGAGGGCGTCGCCGATGGCGTGGGCGATGACGTCGGCGTCGGAGTAGCCTTCGAGGCCCCACTTGGAGTCGAAGCGCACGCCGCCCAGGACCAGGGGACGGCCTTCGGCGGTGGCGTGGACGTCGTAGCCGAAGCCGACTCGGTCAGTCATTGGGTTCTCCTCGCGCCAGCCACCACTCCAGCCAATCCAGATCCGCCTGTGTCGTCACCTTCAGGCACTCCCTCGCGCCGGGCACCCAGGCCACCGGCCGGTCGAGGCGCTCCACCAGGGCCACGTCGTCGGTGGCCACCACGCGGTCGCGCTCGGCGGCCGCGAGGGCCTCGCGGTAGAGGCTCGCCTGGAAGGCCTGCGGAGTCTGGGCCAGCCCCAGCTCCTGTCGCGGAATGGTGCCGCCCACCCGGGCGCCGGCCTTCTGCTTCACAGTGTCGGGACTCTCCAGCAACGGCAGCGCGGCCCCGGTCTCGCGGGCCGCCTGGAGGACCTCGGTGATCATCCTCGCGGGCACCAGCGGGCGCGCGGCGTCGTGGATCAGCAGCAGGTCGGCTCCGGCCGAGACGGCCTCCAGGCCGGCGCGCACCGAGTCCTGCCGCTCCTCGCCGCCCGGCACGGTGGCCCTGAGCTTCGGCGCGTCCACGTCCCGCAGCATGAACTGGCGCCACGGCAGGTCCTCGCCGGGCGGGCACACCAGCACGATCTCGTGCACCTCCGGGTGCGACTGGAACCGCAGCAGCGAGTGCAGCACCAGCGGCCGTCCCGCCAGAGGCGCCAGCACCTTGCTGCGCCCCTCGCCAAACCGCTCGCCGCGCCCGGCGGCCAGAAGGATCACGGAAGTCACCCGGAGAAGATACCAGAACCGGCCGGGGCGGCCTATGCGGGCCTCCACAACTCCGGGCGGGGTGCCGGGCGATGTAGTTCGCTGAGCGAACGTTGGAGGGCGCGCCACCAGAGAGGCTCCAATATTAGGCGTGCCCGACCGAGAGCGACGCGGACTACATCGCCCGGCACCCCGCCCGAAGCAGGCGACGCCGCTGCGGCCGGCCAGCCCGGCCGTGGTAGAATCGGCTCGTGACGAACCCATCCACCCGGCCCCCGCTGCGCGGCCGCGGGACCGCCATCCTGGCGCTGCTGTGTGTCTACTTCATCTGGGGCTCCACCTACCTCGCCATACGCGTCGCGCTGCGAGCCTACCCGCCCTTCCTGATGGCCGGCATCCGCCACGTGCCCGCGGGGCTGGTGCTGCTCGCGTGGCTCAAGCTGCGCGGGGCGCCGTGGCCGCGACCGGTCGAGTGGCTCGGCGCGGCAGCGATCGGGTGCCTGCTGCTGGTGGGCGGCAACGGCGGCGTGGTGTACGCGGAGCAGTGGGTGAGCTCCAGCCTCGCGGCGCTGGTGGTGGCCACCATGCCGCTGTGGATGGCGATCTTCGAAGGGCTGATGAACGGCCGCTGGCCGGCGCGCCTGGAATGGCTGGGGCTGGTGCTGGGCCTGGCCGGCGTGGCCATGCTGCAGTTCGAGGGCAACCTGCGCGCCAGTCCCGTGGGCGCGGCGGCCCTGATCTTCGCCACGCTCTCGTGGGCGTTCGGCTCCGTGTGGTCGCGGCGGCTCCGGCTGCCGCCGGCGGCGATGTCCAGCGCCGCACAGATGATCTGCGGCGGCGCCGGGCTGCTGCTGCTGGGCCTGGCCACCGGCGAGCGCCTGCCGCGCGGGCCCGTTTCGTGGGAGCCCACCATGGCCATCGCCTATCTCTCCGTGTTCGGTTCCATCGTGGCGTTCAGCGCCTACGTGTACCTGCTGCGGCGGGTGAAGCCGGCCATCGTGGGGACTTACGCGTTCGTGAACCCGGTGGTGGCGCTGGCGCTGGGGGTGGGCTTCGCGGGGGAGAGGATCGACCCGGTGGGGATCGCGGGCACGCTGGTGATCCTGACCGGCGTGGGCATCATCACGCTGCGCCGGGTGCTGGGCATGCGCGAGGCGGTGGTGACGCCGTCGCCGGAGTAGGTGCCCGCTCCCTGCGCCCCGGCAGCCTGCCGCTCGCGCGACCTCATCCTACCCTTCGCGCCCCATCAAGATCCCGCTCCGCTCCAGCGCCTCCCGAAGCGTCCCCACCGCGATCACCTTCAGCGGCGACGGCGAGGGCAGGTCGCCCGAGGAAGCCTGCGGCACGATGGCCCGCTCGAAGCCCAGCCGCGCGGCCTCGCGGATGCGCCGCTCGGGATCCAGGCAGCGGCGGAGGTCGCCGGAGAGGCCGACCTCGCCCAGAGCCAGGGTGCGCGGCGGCAGCGCCACGTCGCGCGCGCTGGAGGCCACCGCCAGTGCCACGCCCAGGTCCGCGCCGGGGTCGTCCAGGGAGAAGCCTCCGGCGGTGCTCAGGAACAGGTCGCTCCCGGGAATTCCCACGCCCGCCCGGCGCTCCAGCACCGCCAGCAGCACCGCGAGGCGGCGCGCGTCGAATCCGGACGCCACGCGCTGGGGCATGGCGAAGGAGCTGCGCGCGGTGAGCGCCTGCACCTCCACCAGCACCGGGCGCGTGCCCTGCATCGGCGCCACCACGGCGCTGCCGGGGTGCGCGGTATTCACGTCCACCAGGAACGCGCGCGCCGGGTCGTTGAGCTCCGCCAGGCCGCGCGCGCGCATCTCGAACAGGCCGATCTCCTGCGTGGACCCAAAGCGGTTCTTCACCCCGCGCAGGATGCGCAGCGCCTGGGACCGCTCGCCCTCGAGGTACAGCACCGCGTCCACCAGGTGCTCCAGCACCCGCGGGCCGGCCACCTCGCCCTCCTTGGTGACGTGCCCGATGAGCACCACCGCGCAGCCGGTGTCCTTGGCGCGCCGCAGCAGGCGCAGGCCGCACTCGCGCAGCTGCACCACGCTGCCGGGTGCGGCGGAAATGTCCGGCGCGTACACGGTCTGGATCGAATCCATGACCGCGAACTCGGGGCGCAGTTCCTCCATGGCGGACTCCACGGAGTCGAGGTCGGTCTCGGCCAGCAGCCAGATCCCACCGGGGTCCACGCCCATGCGGTCGGCGCGCATGCGGATCTGTTCCGAGGACTCCTCTCCGGACACGTACAGCACGCTGCGGCCCGCGCGCGAGAGCGCGTCGGCCACCTGCAGCAGCAGCGTGGACTTGCCGATGCCGGGATCGCCGCCAATCAGCAGCAGGGAGCCGGGCACGATGCCGCCGCCCAGCACCCGGTCCACCTCGGCGATGCCGCACGCGGCGCGGGGCTCGGCCTGCGAGGCCACGTCGGCCAGCCTGACCGGGCGGTGCACCGCGCCCGAGGCGACGCGCGCGCCGGCCCGCCGGGGCCGGGCGGCGCCGTCATCCACGGGGATTTCGGAGACGGTGTTGTACTCGCGGCAGGACGGGCACTGCCCGAACCACTTGGCGTCGTCGTGGCCGCACCGGGTGCAGACGAACGCGGTTCGTCGGGCCTGCTTCTTCATCGCTGCGGTTCTCCGGGGGATGGGGATCGGGGGCTTAAGGAACCCGGGCCCGGGCGCCTAGCCCCGGCCGATGAGGATGCCGACGGCGAACACCAGCAGGCCGCCGATCACCACCTGCAGCACGGCCGCGACCAGCGGCGTGTCCATGTAGCGGTGACGGACCCACGAGATCACCGCCAGTTCCGCCAGCACCACCGTCACCGCCACCGCGGTGGCGGTCTGGATGTGGCCGATCAGGTAGGGCAGGGTGTGGCCCACCCCGCCGATGACTGTCATGAGCCCGGTGACGACGCCGCGCGCCCACGGGCTGCCGCGGCCGGTGAGGCTGCCGTCGTCGGAGAGCGCCTCGGCGAAGCCCATGCTGATGCCCGCGCCCAGGGCGGCCGCCATGCCCACGAGAAACGTCTCGTGGCTGCTGCGCGTGGCGAACGCCGCGGCGAACAGGGGCGCCAGCGTGGACACCGACCCGTCCATCAGGCCCGCGAGCCCCGGCTGGATCACCTGCAGCAGGTACATGCGCTTCCGGGTCTGTTCCTCGGTCTCCTCCGCCCCGGACTCGCGGTGCGCGCTCTCCAGCGTCCCGGCCAGCGCGTGGTGGTGCCGCTCCTCCTCGGCGAGATCTCCCAGGAGCTGTCGCACGCCGGCGTCGCGAGCCTGCCGCAGGGCGGTTTCGTACACGCGCTTGGTCTCCAGCTCCATCAGCGCCACCTGGCGGCGCACCGCGGGCAGGCCCAGCGGACGCACCCGCCACAGCGCCGTGCGCTGCACGAAGCCCTTGACGTCCTGGCGGCGGATCAGCGGGATGTGCTCGCCGAACTTTTCGCGGTGGAGCTCGATGAGCCGGTGGCGGTGCCGGTCCTCCTCGGCGCGCATCTCTCCCAGGATCTTCGCGGTGGCGGGGTAGTTCGCCTGCAGGCCCTCGGCGAAGTCGTCGTAGATGCGGGAGTCCTCCTCCTCGAGCGAGATCGCCAGCGCCAGGATCTCCTGTTCGCTCAGGCTTTTGAACGTGCGCATGGTCAGAACAGGCTCACCTTGAGGTACTTCCCGGGGTGCGCCTTGATGTCCTTCACCAGCTCGTCGAGGTCCTTGGCGGCACGGTGCATCTCGTCGTAGAGCGCGTGGTCCTTCGACATCCTGCCCAGCGTGCCCTCGCCGCGATCCAGGCGCTCGGCGGCGCCGCGCAGCTTCACCGAAGTGGACTCGAAGTTGGCGGCGATGCGCTCCAGCTTCTCGCTGGCGGAGCTGAACCGGTCGATGGAGCCCTCCAGCGTGCGGCCGCGGGTGTCGGTGGCATGGCGCAGCGAGGCGGCGGCGGCGCGGAAGTCCTCCAGGCTCTGCTTCAGCGGCTCGCGGTTCTCCTCGAAGATGTGGTTCATCTCGCTGGTGGCGCGGTCGGCGTTCTCGATCGCGCGGCGGAACGAGCCGGCGGCGTGCAGGTCGTCCATGACGCGCTTGAGCGAGATCAGCAGGCTGTCCACGGTCTCGATGGTGGGGCCGATCTTGCCCATCACCTCGGGGATGCCGCTGGAGAACCGCCCGGGGAAGATCGAGTCCGTCGGCCACGGCCGGGTGGGGTCGCCCAGGTCCACCGCGATGATGCGCTCGCCCATCAGGCCCTGGCTCACGATGGTCACGGTGGAGCCGTGGTAGATCACCACGTCCTTGCGCACCCGCAGCCGCGCCACCACCGTCCCACCCTGCAGGTAGATCTCGCTCACCGAGCCCTTGCGCACGCCGTTCACCAGCACCGGGTCGCCGTTGGCCAGTCCGCCCACGTGGGGGAAGCCCACCTTCCACTCGGTCATGCGCCCGTGGGCGCGGTACTCCTTGAGGAACACCACCCCCGCGGTGAGCACCACCGCGGCGAGGATCACCATCACGCCGACTTTCAGCTCGTTGCTGGACGCCATCGCTACGCCCTCTCCCTGCACGCGCTCACAGCGCCGCCAGCGGGCCCTCGGAGGAGCCCTCGATGAACTGCTGCACCACCGGGATGTCCGCGTCCCGCGTCTCCTGCGGCGTGCCGGTGAATATGATCCGCCCCTGGTGCAGCATGGCCACCCGGTCGGCGATGAAGTACGCGCTGTGCATGTCGTGGGTGACCGTGACCGAGGTGACGCCGGTCTCGTCCAGCTTGCGGATGAGCCGGTTGATGGAATCCGACATCACCGGGTCCAGCCCGGTGGTCGGCTCGTCGTAGAGTATGTACGCGGGTTCGGTGGCCAGCGCGCGGGCCAGCCCCACCCTCCTGCGCATCCCGCCGGAGAGATCCGCCGGCTTCAGATGCTCCACGCCGCTCATCCCCACCATCGCGAGCTTCTCCGTCACGCGCCTGCCGATCTCCTCCCTGGAGATGCCGCCGTGCTCCGAGAGCGCCAGGCCCACGTTCTCCCCCACGGTCAGCGAGTCGAACAGGGCCGCGCCCTGAAAAAGGTAGCCGAAGCGCCGCCGCGTCGCCATCAGCTCCGGCCCGCGCAGCGCGCCGAGATCCTGGCCGTCCACGATCACCTGGCCCTCGTCGGGGCGCATCAGGCCGATGATGTGCTTGAGGAGCACGCTCTTGCCGGTGCCGCTCTGGCCGATGATCACCAGCGACTCCCCGTCGTTGATGGTGAGGTCCACGCCGTCCAGCACCCGGTTGGGGCCGAAGCGCTTTCGCAGGCCGCGGACCTCGATCACCTCGACGTCCTCACACGCCCGTGATGGGGAAGAGGAAGGTGGTGAGGAAGTAGTCGCCCACCAGCACGCACACGCACGAAGTGACCACCGCCAGCGTGGTGGCCCGCCCCACGCCCTCGGCGCCGCCCTTCGCGGCCATGCCGAAATGGCAGCCATTGATCGCCATGAACATCCCGAAGACCGCGGCCTTCTCCAGCCCGGCCACCACGTCGCGCACCTGGAAGATGCGCCGCAGGCCCACCACGAAGGTGTGCGCGTTCACGTCCAGCAGCACGTTGGAGACCAGGAATCCGCCGCTGATGGCCAGGGCGTCGGCGAAGATCACCATCACCGGCAGCATTACCACCGCGGCGACGAGGCGCGGCATCACCAGGTAGCGCGCGGGCGGGATGCCCATGGCCTCGAGCGCGTCAATCTGCTCGGTGACGCGCATGGTGCCCAGCTCGGCGGCCATGGCCGCGGCGATGCGGCCCGCCACCACCAGCGAGGTGAGCACCGGGCCCAGCTCCACCACCACGTTCTTGCCGATCACCGAGCCCAGGTAGCGGATGGGCACCCAGCCCTGGAACTGGTAGGCCGCCTGCCACGCGGCCACCGCGCCGGTGAACACCGAGATGAGCACCACCAGCGGCATGGATTCCACGCCGAGGCGGACCATCTGCTCGATCACCAGGCGGCGCGAGCGGTGGACGGCCGGCAGGGCGCGGAGGGCCCCGCCCACCATCTTCGCCATCCGGCCGATCTCCTCCACCACGAAGATGGTGTGATCGGCGAGGGTGAAGAACCGTGGGTAACGCTCCGGCATCGTGGAGATGCTGTCGGGCATACCCGGAAAGCGTTCGTCCATCGGCGGCTAGGATAGCACACCCCTGCCCTCGCCTGCCCTCCCGGCGGCGGCGACCCGGGTGCACCTCTCACGGCCCGCTCGGCGCGCCTTCCTGGCGCGCCTCGCTGCGGCTGCTCCCTCCTTCGCCATCGTGGCTACGTCGGTCGCAGACGCACCGTGAGAGGTGCACCCGGGTCGCCGCCGCCGCGAGGGCCTTGCAGGGGCGTGGCGCCAGCCGCCGCCAATGGTCTCCATTGGCACTGTGGTGACTCTTGCATCCCGGCCGGTTCGGCGTAGGCTTGGGAGCATACGGTTCCAACAACCCAACCAGGGAGGCATGCATGGCCGCCATCTCTCTGATCGTGAACGGGCAGTCCCGGAACGTGGACGTGGCCGCGGACACTCCATTGCTGTGGGTGTTGCGCGACACGCTATGCCTTACCGGCACGAAGTTCGGCTGCGGCATCGGGGCGTGTGGCGCCTGCACGGTGCTGTTGGACGGGGTGCCGGTCCGCTCCTGCTCCACGTCGGTTTCCGAGGTCGCCGGGAAGAGCGTGACCACCATCGAGGGGCTCTCGCCCGACGGGAGTCACCCGCTCCAGGTGGCGTGGCGGGCCGACGAAGTGTCTCAGTGCGGTTACTGCCAGCCGGGCCAGCTCCTGTCCGCCGCGGCGCTGCTGGCGCACAATCCCCATCCCACCGACGACGACATTGATGCCGCCATGAGCGGCCACCTGTGCCGCTGCGGCTGCTACCAGCGGATCCGCTCGGCGATTCACCACGCGGCGGGGGAGGTGGCGAAATGACCACCCGGCGCGACTTCCTGAAGGTGGTCACGGTGGCGGGCGCGGGGCTCGTCGTGGGGACCTACCTGCCCTGGCGCGGCGCGCACGAGGTGTACGCCGCCGACGGGAGCTTCGAGCCCAACGCGTGGTTGCGCGTGGCTCCGGACGGAATCGTGACCATCGTGGTCGCGAAGTCGGAGATGGGCCAGGGCGCGCGCACTGCGCTGCCGATGCTGGTGGCCGAAGACCTCGAGGCCGACTGGACCAGGGTGCGCATCGAGCCCGCACCGTTGGACAAGCGCTACGGCCAGCAGGGCACCGGCGGCAGCATGAGCGTGCGGCTGGGGTGGAGGAACCTTCGCTCGGCGGGCGCGGCGGCGCGCGAGATGCTGGTGGGGGCGGCGGCGGCGACGTGGAAGGTGAAGCCGTCCGAGTGCCGCGCCGAGAACGGAACGGTGCACCACCCGGCGTCGGGCCGAAAGCTGGGTTACGGCGAGCTGGCCCCGGAGGCCGCGAAGCAGCCGCTGCCCAGGGACCCTGCGCTCAAAGCGAAGAGTGAATTCAAGCTCCTCGGCCGCGGCCTGCACCGCCTGGACACCCCGGAGAAGCTCGACGGCCGCGCCGTGTACGGCATTGACGTGCGCCGCCCGGGCATGCGCTTCGCCGCGCTGGCGCGCTGCCCGGTGTTCGGCGGCAAGGCCGTGTCCTTCGACGCCACCCTGGCGAAGGCCGTGCCCGGCGTGCGCGACGTGGTGCGTGCGGGAGATGCGGTGGCGGTGGTGGCCGACACCACCTGGGCGGCATTCAAGGGCCGCGAGGCCCTGAGTGTCACCTGGGACGAGGGCCCCAACGCGGAGCTTTCCAGCGCCGGCATTCGCGCGACCCTCCTGGATCTCGCGGGCCAGCCGGGCGCCGCGTGGAAGCCCAAGGGCGACGTGGCCGCAGCCCTCGCGGGCGGCGCGAAAAAGGTGGAGGCGGTCTACGAGATGCCCTACCTGGCGCACGCCACCATGGAGCCCATGAACTGCACCGCCGACGTGCGCGCCGACCACTGCGAAGTGTGGGCCCCGACACAGTGGCCTTCGGCCATCCTGCAGGCGGCGATCGCGATCACCGGGCTTCCGGAATCGGCCATCAAGATCCACATCACGCTGCTCGGAGGAGGCTTCGGGCGGCGCGCCGGCTGGGACTTCCCGACCGAGGCCATCCTGGTGTCGAAGATAGTCGGCGCTCCGGTCCAGGTGGTGTGGACGCGCGAGGACGACATGCAGCACGACGGCTATCGCCCCGCGTCCGCGCACCGCATGGTGGGCGCCTTGGATGCCGCCGGCAAGCCGGTGGCCTGGCTGCACCGCATGGCGGCGCCGTCCATCAGCTACCAGATGGATCCCAACGAGGTGAAGAACGGCCTCGACGAGGACGCCGCCGAGTCGTGCGCGCACAGTTACGGGATCCCGAACATGCGCATCGAGTTCGCGCACGCGAAGATCCCGGTGCCGGTGGGCTACTGGCGCTCCGTGTACAACTCGCAGACGGCGGTGGCCAACGAGTGTTTCATGGACGAGCTGGCGCACGCTGCGGGCGCAGACCCGTTCGACTTCCGCCGCCGGCTGCTCTCGGACGCGCCGCGCGTGAAGCGGGTGCTGGAGCTGGCCGCGGAAAAGTCCGGCTGGGGCACGCCGCTGCCCGCGGGGCGGGGGCGCGGCATCGCGGTGCACTCCTGCTTCGGCAGCCACGTGGCCGAGGTGGTGGAGGCGTCCGTGGGCGACGGCGGCGCGGTGAAAGTCTACCGCGTGGTGTGCGCCATCGACTGCGGCTGGATCGTGAACCCCGACACCATCGAGGCGCAGATGCAGGGCGGGAGCATCTACGGCCTCACCGCGGCGCTGACCGGCGAGATCACGCTGGAGAAGGGCCGCGTGCAGCAGAACAGCTTCACGGACTACGAGGTGATGGGCATCGCGGAGGCGCCGAAGTTCGAGGTGTACATCGTTAACGGCCCCGAGGACCCCGGCGGCGTGGGAGAGCCCGGCCTGCCGCCCGCGGCTCCCGCGCTGCTCAACGCGATCTTCGCGGCGACGGGGAAGCGGGTGAGGAGGTTGCCGGTGAGGCGGGTGGTGTAGGCGGCGCCCCGGGTCATCGGCTGCGCAGGACCACGTGCGTGGCGTGTTCCGTGGACACGCGCTCCACGCACTTGTACCCGAGCGAGCGCATGTCCAAGCCGCCGAACAGGTTCTCCCCGGTACCGAGCAGGACGGGCGAGAGCGCCAGGTGCAATTCGTCCACCAGGCCCGCGCGCAGGTACTGCTGTACCGTGGCGACCCCGCCGCCGATGCGGACATCCCTGCCGCCGGCCGCCTTCCTCGCACGGTCAAGTGCGGCGTGGATCCCCTCGGTGACGAAGTGGAAGGTGGTGTCGCCCTCCATCGTGAGGGGCCCGCGCGCGTGGTGGGTCAGAACGAACACAGGCACGTGATACGGCGGGTTGGGGCCCCACCAACCCTTCCAGTTCCCATCCGGCCACGGCCCGCGGACCGGCCCGAACATGTTCCGGCCCATGATCCAGGCTCCCACGTTCTCGAAGCTCCGCGCGGCGAAGTCCTCGTCCACGCCGGTCGTGCCACCCCCGTTCCCGAACATGCGCTGGAACGTGGCGGTGGGGAAGGCCCACTCATGCAACGTGGTCCCGCCGACGCCAAGCGGGTCTTCGAGGCTCTGCCCAGGCCCCGCCCCGAATCCGTCAATGGAGACGGAGAAAGCGGCGACGCGCAGCTTTGACAAGGTCACTCTCCTCGCGGCCGACGTGTACTGCCCGTTGACGCCACTCTGGTCTACGCGAACTCCTCGTCCCCCTTCCGCACCGAGGTCTCGAACCGCGTGCACTCGGAGAGGAACACCAGGGGCACCGATCCCGTGGGCCCGTTGCGCTGCTTGGCGAGGATGATCTCCGCCTTGGCCATCTCCTCCGCAGTCTTGTCGGCGCTGGTCTTGTAGTAGCCGGGGCGGTAGACGAACATCACGACGTCTGCATCCTGTTCGATTGCACCGGAGTTGTGGCTCACGATTCCGTTCGCGAGCCAGGAGGACGGGCCGGGGACGGTGAGGTCGAAGACTTCGTCCTCGCCGGCGGGGGTGATGCTGAGAATCGGGTCCGTGATGGAGATGGTTCCCGCCCCCTCCGAGCCGATGCCAAGCCGCTCACCTTCAGCCATCCCATCCACCCGAACCCACCCATTCGCCCCATAGAGTCGATGCCTTCCGGTAGCGCAAACGGTCCGGCCGCTGGCGAGCGCCACATCGAACACTGGCCGGCGACCGACCGCCCACACCTTGTCACTGGTGGCCCGGATCACGCGCCCCTCGGGTGACATTGCCAGCACTTCCGGCTTCTCGCCCACGAGCGTGCGGATGGGCACTCGGCGCCCGTCGGCCAGCCCGACAAGCGTGCCGCCGGTCACGCACTCGCGAAGATCCGACAGCACCGGCTTCCCCGTCCCGCCGCGAGTCTCGACCGCCCGCGAGAGCTGCGACAGCGCCAGCACCGGCAGTTCCAGTTCCTTCGCCAGCGCCTTGAGCGAGCGGGAGATCTGCGTGATCTCCTGCTGGCGGCTCTCGGTGCCGGGCATGCCGCTGATCAGCTGCAGGTAGTCCACCACCAGCATCGCGAGATCCGGATGCTCCATCTTCAGGCGCCGGGCCTTGGCGCGGATCTCCATAATGTTGGAGGAGCCGGAGTCGTCGATGAAGATGCGCGCGGAGTCCAGCGCGTCGGCCTTCATCACCAGGTCGCGCCACTCCTCCTTCTTGAGGTAGCCGGTGCGCATGCGGTGAGAGTTCACGCGCGCGTGCGAGCACAGCAGGCGCAGCACCAGGCTCTCGGTGCTCATTTCGAGACTGAAGATCCCCACCGGCCGGCGCGGACCGTTGGGATCAATGGCCACGTGCTCGGCCATGTTGAGCGCCAGCGCGGTCTTTCCCATGGACGGGCGGCCGGCCACGATCACCAGGTCGCCTTTCTGGAATCCGGCGGTAAGGTTGTCCAGGTCGGGAAAGCCGGTGGGCACGCCGGTCACGTGCACCTTGTGCAGGTGGAAGTCCTCGATGGTGTGCAGCGTGGCCTGCAGCATGTCGCGCACCGCCACGAAGGTGCGCCGCCCGGAGGCCTGGCTCAGTTCGAAGATGCTGCCCTGCGCGCGGGTCAGGATGTCGCGCGCGGGCTCGGAGGCCTGGAAGCACTCGCTCACCACCTGGCTGCACGACTCGATCATCAGCCGCATCAGCGAGCGGTCCTTCACGATGCGGCAGTAATGCTCCATGTTGCCGATGGAGGCCACGCTGTCGCACACCGCCGCCACCGCCGCCTCGCCGCCCACCTGCTCCAGGGCGTCCATGCGCCGGAGCTCGTCGGAGACGGTTACCAGGTCCACCGCGCTGTCGTGGTTGAACAGGTTCACCGCGGCGGAGAAGATCTTCGCATGCTCGGGGCGGTAGAAGTCGCGGGGGCGCAGCTGTTCCATGCCGATCAACAGCGCCTGCCGGTTGAGCAGCATCGCTCCCAGCACCGCGCGCTCGGCTTCGAGGTTCTGCGGGGGAATCAGCCCCGCCGGCTGGGTGGTCACGGTCATCGGGTACGGCCCTCTTCCTTGCACAGGCGATTGTGGCGCCGATCCCCGCGGGGTCGCGGCAAGGAGGCCGCAAACCGCCGGGGACACGAGAGTTCCATTTTGCGCGCGCCTCCGGCGCCGCTATGCGTCATTCAACAGCGCCGGCACGTCCTTCACGTCGTCCCACACGTCCCACGCGGCCTTGGGGTTGCGCAGCACGTAGGCCGGGTGGTAGGTGGCGATCACGATCGCGTCCCCGAGGCGGTGACGTTCGCGGCGCAGCTGGGCCATCGGCAGCTTCACTCCCAGCAGCGCCTGCGCCGCGGAGAGGCCCAGGGCCACGATCACTTTCGGGGATCCCACGAGCAGCTGGCGGTCGAGGTAGGGGCGGCAGGCCTCCACCTCCTCCGGCAGAGGCGTACGGTTCTCGGGAGGCCGGCACTTCACCACGTTGCAGATGTAGACCTGTTCGCGCCTGAGACCCAGCTTCTCGATCAGACTGTTGAGCTTCTGACCCGCGCGGCCCACGAATGGGATGCCCTGTGCGTCCTCGTCACGCCCGGGACCCTCGCCGACGAACATCAGCTTCGCGTCAATGTCGCCGGTGCCGAACACCGCCTGCGTGCGCGTGCCGCCCAGCGCGCAGCGGCGGCACGCTTCGGCGTGGCGCGACAACTCCGCCATCTCGGCCTCGCGCTCCGCGCGCGCCTCGGGGCGGGGAGCGGCCTGCGTGGGGATGACGAGCGCGCCGGATGCGGGCCGCGCGGCGTCGGCGGCATGGGCGCGGGGCACCGTCGGCACCGGCTCCTCCTCACCGAACAGGTTCCTTTCCGGCGCCGTGGGCTTCGGCGATGCAGGCTTTGGTGCCGTGGCGACCTGTTGTGCCGCAGCGCGTGCCGAAACCGCACCCACGGGCGCGGGCTCAGTCACGCTCTTCTTCACGGGGGAGGTTGCCGGCCCGGCTTCTGGCGCGCCTGCGCCCTCCTTCGCCTTCACCGGGGCGGCCGGAAACCAAGCACCCTGCGCCACCCGCCGGCGGGACGCGAGGTTCTTGCGCAACTCTTCGCGAATGGTCTCGCGGGGATCGTCCGACAACGGGGCTCTCCTCGGTGGTGTGGATGGGTCTGCACGGTGGCGATGGGTGGACACGGACTTTGGTTGTAGATCCTCGGGGCGCCGACTTCAAGACATTCCTCGGCCCTGAACGCCCGAATTCTCGCGGGTTCAGGGTTTCCACGGGATTCCGTGGAGGGGGCGTTCACATGGTGGGGATAGACGGTGGAAAACCGGGGGGGATCGGGGGGAAACCGGGTGGAATGGGGTGGGGGACCGGGGCGCGAAACCAACGGGGGTTTCGGCGGGGAAGGGACCCGGGAACTGGCGATCCGAATCAGCGCCGGGGCAGCCGCTCGCCCACCAACCCCATCAGCCGCATCGCGACCTCGCTCTTGCCGAGCATCGGCCACACATCCGGCTCGCGCCCGGGCTCGAGAATCGTCACATGGTTCGTGTCGCTCCCGAACGCCGCGCCCGGCTCCAGCGGGTTGTTGAGCACCACCAGGTCGGCCTTCTTGTTCTTGAGCTTGCCCTCGGCGTTGGCGATGCACGATTCCACCTCGAGCGCGAATCCCACCAGGAAGCGGCCCTTCTTGTCCTGGCCGAGCTTTGCGAGGATGTCGTCGTTGGGCACCAGCTCCAGCGTGCGCGCACCCGCGCGCTTGAGCTTTCCGGCGGAGGGCTCCGCGGGGCGGTAATCGGAGACCGCGGCGGTCATCACGATCACGTCGGCCGCAGCGCCCCGGCCGAGCACCTCGCGCTCCATCTCGGCGGCGGTGACCACGTCCACGCGTTCCACGCCCGCGGGGCAGGGCAGTGCGGTGGGGCCGCTCACCAGGATCACGCGGGCGCCGAGGTCGCGCGCAGCTTCCGCCACGGCGTAGCCCATCTTGCCGCTGGAGCGGTTGCTGAGGTAGCGAACGGCGTCAATGGGCTCCTGCGTGGGGCCGGCGCTCACGAGCACGGCGCGACCGGAAAGCGTCGCCCCGGCGACAGCCGCGGGCCAGGCTGCGCCTGGCACCGTGGCCGCCGCCGGGGCGACGCCGCGGGCGTCCACACGCGGTGCGAGCGGGGTGGGCGCGGTGTCAGGCGCAGCCTGACCCGCGGCCGCCCCGCGGCTCGTCGCGACGTCGCCCGCACTGCCGCCCTCCGCCAGCACCCGTTCCGCGAACTCCACGATCTCCGCTGGTTCGGCCATGCGGCCCTTGCCTTCCCAGCCGCACGCCAGCATGCCTTCGCCGGGCTCCACGATGCGCGCTCCACGGCGGCGCAGCGTGGCCAGGTTCTCCTGCACCGCGGCGGAATCCCACATCGTCACATTCATGGTGGGGGCGAACATCACCGGCGCGCGCGCGGCAAGCAGTACCGTGCTCAGCGCATCGTCTCCCAGGCCGTGGGCGGCCTTGGCGAGGATGTTGGCGGTGGCGGGGGCCACGATCACCAGGTCGGCGAACGCGCCCAGGTCCACGTGCGCCACCGGGCCCGAGGGCAGTCCCGCGCGCGGCTCGAAGTCCACCGCCTGTGAGGGTGCCTGCCACAGATCCGTGAGCACGGGGTTTTCGGAGAGCACCTGGAAGGTGAGGGGCTGCACCAGCCGGGTCGCGGAGCGCGTCATCACCACGGCCACGCGCGCGCCGCGCTTCTTGAGCAGCCGGACCAGCTCGCAACTCTTGTAGGCCGCGATCCCGCCGGTCACGCCGAGGAGGATGTTCCTGCCCTGGAGCATAAGGGAACCCGCCGGCCCGGGCGCGGAGCCCGGGGAGTCCGGCTAGCCCTCGTCCTCTTCCTCCGAGCCCGCGACCACCCGCGGCTCGTCGTAGAAGAACTGCACGCGGCCCTGCTGGACGTTGTCGATGGCCATCTGGGTCACGCGCGCCGAGAGCGACTCGCCGGTCACCCGGGTGATGTCGTTGAGGCGCCGGGCCTCCACCGCGGCCACGATCGCGGCCTCGTACTTGTTATCCACCTGCTTCGAGTTCAGCACACGGACTCCTTCATCTGCGGCAGCCGGGATATCCTGGGCGTCGTTCTTCTCTTCGTTCACTTCATCCGCCTCTCGATGCGACACTGCTCGGCGTCCACGATGGACACCAGCTGGCGCGTGGCCAGCTCCAGGTCGTCGTTCACGATGACATAAGAATACTCTGAAACCCGCTCCAGTTCAGCCCTGGCGTTCTCCAGCCGGCGCCGGACCACCTCGTCGGGGTCCGTCCCGCGCCTTCGGAGCCTCGATTCCAGCACTTCCAGCGAGGGGGGCAGCACGAACACGAATACGCCGTCCCGGAAGGCCTTCTTCAGGCTGCTGCCGCCCTGGACATCTATGTTCAGGAGGACGATGTGCCCTTCGCCGATCCAGTTCTCCAGCCGCTCGCGGGGCGTTCCATAAAGATGTCCGTGTACTTCCGCGGTTTCGAGGAACTTCCCGGCCGCCATCCGGGTCCGAAACTCCGTGTCGGAGATGAAATCATAAGCTCTGCCGGATATTTCATCGCCTCGTAACTCGCGTGTGGTGGTGGAGATACTGTACCGCCACCGGGGTCGCAATTTCAATGCGCCTTCCACGATGGATGTCTTGCCCACACCCGACGGTCCGGAGACCACCACGGGGAAGACTGGGGAACTGCGTATAAGCAAATTCAACTCTATTTTTGCCATTGGCGTTGCGAATCGCCTCGATTCGAGTTGTTCATTCAATATTCTGGATTTGTTCGCGCAGCTTCTCCAGCTCCTCCTTGATGTCCATCACCCTCTGGCTCAGGACACTGTCGGAGGCCTTCGAGCCGATGGTGTTGGCCTCGCGGTTCATCTCCTGGATCAGGAAGTTGAGCCGGCGGCCGGCGCTGGAGGGGCCCTTGATCAGTTCCTCGAAGTGGTCGCAGTGGGCGCGCAGGCGCACGCATTCCTCGGTGCAGTCCATGCGGTCCATGTACATGGCCACTTCCTGGGCCAGCCGGTTGGGGTCCACCACCCCGTTGGGGCCCAGGAGTTGGGTCAGCCGGTCCTCGAGCCGCTTCTTCGCCTCGTCAATGCGCAGCGGGGCGCGCTGCTCGACCACCGCCAGGCTGGCCAGGACCAGCTCGATCCGGTGCCGGAAGTCCGCGGTCAGGGACGAGCCCTCCTGGTCCTTCATGCGCAGGATCTCTTTGCATGCGGCTTCCAGCACTCGTTCCAGCGCGGGCCACGCCGCGGCCTCGTCTCCGCCGGCGACGTCCCAGACCAGCACATCGGGGAGGCCCGCAAGGGTGGAGAGGCTCACGGGGTCCTTGAGCCCGTAGCGAGCCCGGGCCTCCTCCAGCAGGTGGAAATATCGGTCCATCAGGGCGGTGTCCAGCTTGAGCCCGCCGGCGTCGGGGGAGGCCTCACCCTCGAAGCTCACCGTGACGGTGATCTTGCCGCGGACCAGGCGCTCCTGCAGCAGGGCCCGGGCGCGGTGCTCGAGCTGCTGCGCGAAACGCGGAAGTCGAAGGGAAATCTCGAAGAAGCGGTGATTGACGGAGCGAATTTCGGCGCTCCAGCGGCCGCCCTGCTCGGCCACCTCCGCCCGGCCATAGCCGGTCATGCTTCGAATCATCGTGGGTCGTTTCCTTTCCGGAAACATCCAACATAGCCGGGATGCCGGGACGGGTCAACGGACTTTCCCACAGCGGGTTTTCCGGGTTGACCGCGGGTCGGGACACCCCTACACTCCCCACGCTCCCAATGCGGTGCGCGCACCGCGCCGATTCGCCTGCCGACTTGTCCCGGGCAGCCTTGTGAAGCGATTCACGCTCTCGGGGGAATTCGTGCCTGATCGCCGTTACTCACAGCTTCGACAGCTGGGCCTGCTGGCGTCCATCCCCGCGCTCATGGTGATCGCGCCGCTCCTTGGGCTGTTCGCTGGCCAATGGGTGGAGGAGCGGTTCCACCTCCAGCCGTGGGGCACGATCGTGGGCCTGGCGCTGGGGTTCGGAGCGGCGGTGCGCGAGATCGCGGGCATCCTCCGGAAGGTGAAGGACGACGACGACGACGACCGCCCGGGAAGACCCGGGCCTCCCGGTGGCGACGGCAGCGGAGGCGACGACCGTGGAGCGTGAGTTCCTGGCGCGCAGCTATCGCACCACCCTGGCGCTGCTGGCGGTGGTGGCGCTGTTCACGTTCGTCTACCTGGGGCCGCGCGCGGCACTGGGAGTGGCTGCGGGCGCGGTGCTGGGGGTGCTGAACCTGCGCCTGATCGAGGAGCTGGTGGTGCACTGGCTCCGGCCGCAGGGCGCGCGCGTGGGACGCGTGGCGCTGGCAGCGCTGCTGAAGCTGGCGCTGGTGTACGGGGCCGGGTACCTGCTGCTGGCGCGGGGCTGGGTTGATCCGCTGGCCGCCGCAGCCGGCTTTCCGATGATCCTGGCCGTGATCTTCTTGAAGGCGCTGGGCCGGATGTACGTGGCCCGCGCGGGCGTGGAGCCGCCGGCTCCCTCCGCCACCCGAGGACAAGGAAAGGAACCGCGTTGATTCTCCCGCTCCTGGAAGCCGCCGCCGGGGAAACGCCGCTCGAGTTTCCGAACATCATCACCCTGTTCGCCCACTTCTCCCACAACGAGTGGGTGAAGCGCGTCCTGGAAGAGGGCAAGTGGCAGGACATGGTATTCACGTGGGTGGTGGTGCTGTTCCTGGCGTCGTTCTTCTTCCTGGCCTCGCGCCGCCGCTCGATGCTGCCCGGGAAGCTCCAGAACCTGGCCGAGATGCTGGTGGAGGGCCTGCACGACTTCATCGTCGGCATCATGGGCCCGCAGGGGAAGGACTACGTCCCGTTCCTGGGCTCGCTGTTCATCTACATCCTGGCCATGAACCTGGTCGGCCTGATCCCGGGGATGAAGTCCCCCACGGCCAACCCCAACACCACGCTGTCCATGGCCCTGGTGGTGTTCCTGTACGCGCAGTGGACCGGCATTCGCCACCTCGGGATCGTGGGCTATCTCGACCACATGGCGGGTGAGCCGCGCGACCTGATCGGCTGGTGCATGGTGCCGCTGATGTTCCCGCTGCACCTGATCGGCGAGCTGGCCAAGCCCATCAGCCTGGCCTGCCGTCTGTTCGGCAACATCTTCGGCGAGGACATCCTGCTGGCGGTGTTCGCCGGCCTGGGCATCATGGTGCTGCAGTTGATGCACATCCCCTACGGCGGGCTGCCGCTGCAGCTGCCGTTCATGTTCCTGGCGCTGCTGACCAGCGTGGTCCAGGCGCTCATCTTCACGCTGCTGAGCACCATCTACATCTTCCTCATGCTGCCGCACGGGACGCATGAGACCAGCGGACACGGGCAGACTCACGTCCACCCGGTCCACGACTAGAGAGCGCGCGGAACGGGCCCGCCCGGGTCGCGCACGATTCACATTCGCGGAGGAATGGACACAATGGATCTGTCTGCCGCACTTGGTTTGGCCCTGCCGCTCGGCGTCGGAATCGCCGCGATCGGTTCCGGGATCGGGATCGGAGTGATGGGCCGGGGCGCGATGGAGGCGATGGGTCGCCAGCCGGAGGCCATCGGCAAGATCCAGGTCGCCATGATCATCGGCTTCGGTATGGCCGAGGCGCTCACGATCTACGCGTTCGTGAACTGCTTCACGCTCCAGAAGTTCCTGGTACTCAAGCCGTAGGACGCCGCCATCCCGGGGCGCCGCGCCCGTGACGGGCGGCGCCGGAGAGTCGCATGGACCTGATCATCATCAACCAGCTCATCACCCAGATCCTGGGCTTCCTCGCGGTGCTTTGGATCCTCAAGGCGTTCGCGTGGAAGCCGCTCCTGAAGGTGCTCGAGGACCGCCGGCAGCGGATCGCCGACGACTTCGCGGCCGCCGCCAGGGCGCGCACCGAGATGGAGGCCCTCAAGGCCGACTTCGAGGCGAAGATCCGCGAGATCGAGGCCACCGCCCGGCAGCGGATCGCCGACGCGGCGCGCGAGGGCGAGAAGCTCTCCACCCAGATCGTGGAGGAGGGCCGCGAGCGGGCGCGCGAGCAACTGGAGAAGGCCACCGCGGAGATCCAGCGCGAGAAGGAGAAGGCGCTGGCCGAGATGCGCGCGCAGGTGGTGCAGTCGGTCATCACCGCCACCGAGCGCGTGGTGCGCCAGAAGATGGACGACCCGGCCCACCGCAACCTGATCGAGAAGTTCCTGTCCGAGGTCGAGGGGGTCCGTTGAAGCAGCCTGCCGTGGCCCGCAAGTACGCGCTGGCGCTGTTCCGCGCCGCGCGCTCGCACGACGCGCTGGACGCGGTCGCCGCGGACCTGGACGCGATCCGGGAGCTGCTGCGCACGGACCCGCGCTTCGCGCGGGTGCTGGCCGTCCCCGACATCCCCGCGGGCGAGAAGCGCGCCTTCGTGGGGCGCGTGCTGTCCGGCCGCGTGGGGCCGCTGGTCGTGGAGTTCGCGGACCTGCTGCTGGCCAAGGGCCGCTTCGGCGTGCTCGACGCGGCGGCGGATCGGTACCGCGCGCTGCTCGAGCAGGAGCGCGGGATCGTGCGCGCGCAGGCCGTGACCGCCGTGAAGCTCACGGACGCGGAGCGCGTGAAGCTCGTGGAGAAACTGCAGATCGTCACCGGCAGAAAGGTGCTCATGTCCGAGTCCGTGGATCCCGCGGTGCTCGGCGGCGTCCTCGTCACGGTGGGCGACCGGATCATTGATGGCAGCGTGCGCAGCGCGTGGAGAGACCTGCGCGAGAGCCTGCTGGCGGCCCCGCTCACGGCGTGAGGCGGGCCGCGCAGGCGGCCGCCCATAGCGTGTTCAAGGAGTAGTCGATGTCGTTCCGTCCGGAAGAAGTCAGCACCATCATTCAGAAGGAACTCGAGAAGTTCGAGTCCAAGCTCGAGATGAAGAGCGTGGGCACCGTGCTCCAGGTGGGCGACGGCATCGCGCGCGTGTGGGGCCTGGAGGACGCGGCGGCCGGCGAGCTGCTGGAGTTCCCCGGCGACGTGCGCGGCATGGTGCTGAACCTCGAGGAAGACAACGTCGGCGTGGTGCTGTTCGGCTCCGACCAGAAGATCAAGGAGGGCGACACCGTCCGCCGCACCGGCCGCATCGCGGAGGTGCCCGTGGGCGAGGCCCTGGTGGGTCGCGTGGTCAACGCGCTGGGCCAGCCCGTGGACGGCAAGGGCCCGGTGGTCACCAAGGCCTTCCGGCACATCGAGAGCAAGGCCCCCGGCGTGGTGCACCGCCAGCCGGTGAAGGAGCCGCTGCAGACCGGGCTCAAGGCCGTGGACTCCATGATCCCCATCGGCCGCGGCCAGCGCGAGCTGATCATCGGCGACCGCCAGACCGGCAAGACCGCGCTGGCGGTGGACACGGTCCTGAACCAGAAGGGCACCGGGGTCATCTGCATCTACGTGGCCATCGGGCAGAAGGAATCCACCGTGGCGCAGGTGGTGGAGATCTTCCGCAAGAACGGCGCCATGGACTACACCATCGTCGTCGCCGCGTCGGCCTCCGAGCCGGCGCCGATGCAGTACATCGCGCCGTACTCGGGCGTGAGCATGGGCGAGTACTTCATGCTCCAGGGCCAGCACGCGCTGTGCATCTACGACGACCTTTCCAAGCACGCGACGGCCTACCGGCAGCTCTCGCTGCTGCTGCGCCGCCCGCCGGGCCGCGAGGCGTACCCCGGCGACGTGTTCTACCTGCACTCGCGCCTGCTCGAGCGCGCCGCGAAGCTGGCGGACAACGCGGACAAGCTGGTCCCCGGCTGCACCAAGGGCGGCGGATCGCTCACCGCGCTGCCGGTCATCGAGACGCAGGCCGGCGACGTGTCGGCCTACATCCCCACCAACGTCATCTCGATCACCGACGGGCAGATCTTCCTCGAGGCCGACTTGTTCTACGCCGGGCAGCGTCCCGCCATCAACGTGGGCATCTCGGTGTCGCGCGTGGGCGGCAACGCCCAGACCAAGGCCATGAAGAAGGTGGCCGGCCGGCTGCGGCTGGACCTGGCGCAGTACCGCGAGCTGGCGGCCTTCGCCCAGTTCGGATCGGACCTGGACAAGGCCACCCAGGCGCAGCTGACGCGCGGCGAGAAGATGACCGAGGTGCTCAAGCAGGGCCAGTACGTGCCCATGGGCCTGGGGCGGCAGGTGATGATCATCTGGGTGGGCGGCAACGGCCACCTGGACGACGTGCCCACCATGTCCATCGCGAAGTTCGAGCAGGAGTTCTTCGCCTTCACGCAGGAACGCTACCCGGACCTGGAGCGCGCCATTGACACCGAGCGCGACCTGTCCGAGGGCACGCTGAAGAAGCTCGAGCAGGCGGTGAAGGAGTTCAAGGCGAAGTTCCAGGCCTGATCCGCACATGGCGACCCTTCGCGACATCAAGCGGCGCATCAAGAGCGTCCAGAGCACGCGGCAGATCACCAAGGCCATGGAGATGGTGGCCGCGGCGAAGCTGCGCAAGGCGCAGGCGCGCGCCCAGGAGGCGCGGCCCTACGCCAGCGGCATGATCCAGGTGCTGGGTGCTTTCGCATCGGCCACCGAGGCGCAGTCGCACCCGTTGTTCCAGAAGCGCGAGGTGAAGCGCCGGGGGCTGATCGTGATCTCCTCCGATCGCGGCCTGTGTGGCGCGTACAATTCCACGCTGCTCCGCGCTGCCGATCACTACATGAAGGAGTCGTCGGTGCCCGTGAGCTTCTACCTGGTGGGGCGCAAGTCGGTGGAGTACATGGCGCGGCGCAAGCGGGACATCCGTGCGAAGTTCACCGACCTCCCGGCGCTGGCGGACTTCCCCACCGCGCGCGAAGTGGCGCGGCAGGCGATGTCGGCGTTCCTGTCCGGCGAGGTTGACGCGGTGGACCTGCTGTACACGCACTTCATCTCGACGCTGCGCCGGAACGTGGTGGTGGAGCCGTTCCTGCCCATCTCGGGCGACGCGGTGAAGGAGGGGGCGGGCCTGGCCCCGAAGACCCGCGACTTCATCATGGAGCCGGGCGTGGACCAGATCTTCGAATTCCTGCTGCCCCGCTACACCAACACGCGGCTGTTCATCGCGCTGGCCGAGGCCTACGCCTCGGAGCACAGCGCGCGGATGGTGGCCATGGGCGCGGCGAACACCAATGCCGGCGATATGATCGACCAGCTCACGCTGACGCGGAACCGCCTGCGGCAGGCGGCCATCACCAAGGAGATCTCCGAGATCGTGGGCGGCGCCGAGGCGCTGGCGTAACGCGAAGCGGCGGGGCGGCGCACGCGGGCGCGAAGCGCGCCGCGGGGCCGCGCGAGCCGGCCCAGGACCAGGAATCTACGTGCCCGGCACGACCGGGCCCGACCAGGACGCACCAGACAGGAGCAGTTCCCGATGTCGAACTTCGGATCCGTAGTCCAGGTGATTGGCCCGACCGTCGACGTGCGTTTCGACGCCGACAAGCTGCCGCCCATCCTCAACGCGATCAAGATCGAGGACGCGGACAAGGGGATCAATCTGACCGTTGAGGCGGCGCTGCATCTCGGCGACAACATGGTGCGCTGCATCGCGCTGGCCTCCACCGACGGTCTGCAGCGCGGCATGAAGGCCACGGACACCGGCGGCCCGATCTCGGTGCCGGTGGGCCCGGGCTGCCTGGGCCGGGTGTTCAACCTGCTGGGCCAGACCATCGACGAGCGCGGCCCGCTGGGCGGCACCACCAAGCAGTACCCCATCCATCGCCCCTCGCCGAAGTTCGAGGACCAGGAGACCTCCGCGTCGGTGTTCGAGACCGGCATCAAGGTGGTGGACCTGATCGCGCCGTACGCGCGCGGCGGCAAGATCGGCCTGTTCGGCGGCGCCGGCGTGGGCAAGACGGTCATCATCCAGGAACTGATCAACAACATCGCCACGCAGCACGGCGGGTACTCGGTGTTCGCCGGCGTGGGCGAGCGCACCCGCGAGGGCAACGACCTGTGGCTCGAGATGAACGAGTCGGGCGTGATCGCCAAGACGGTGATGATCTTCGGCCAGATGAACGAGCCCCCCGGCGCGCGGCTGCGCGTGGGGCTGACCGGCGTGACCCAGGCCGAGTACTTCCGTGACGAGGAAGGCCGGGACGTGCTGCTGTTCATCGACAACATCTTCCGCTTCACCCAGGCGGGCTCCGAGGTGTCGGCGCTGCTGGGCCGCATGCCGTCCGCGGTGGGCTACCAGCCCACGCTGGGCACCGAGATGGGCCAGTTGCAGGAACGCATCACCTCCACGCGCAAGGGCTCCATCACCTCGGTGCAGGCGATCTACGTGCCGGCCGACGACCTCACCGACCCGGCGCCGGCCACCGCGTTCTCGCACCTGGACGCCACCACCGTGCTGGACCGTCGGATCGTGGAGCTGGGCATCTACCCGGCGGTGGACCCGCTGTCGTCCACGTCGCGAATCCTCGACCCGCGCGTGGTGGGCGACGAGCACTACGCCGTGGCGCGCCAGGTGCAGCGCGTGCTGCAGCGCTACAAGGACCTGCAGGACATCATCGCGATCCTGGGCATTGACGAGCTTTCCGAGGACGACAAGATCCTGGTGGCGCGCGCGCGCAAGATCCAGCGGTTCCTCTCCCAGCCGTTCTTCGTGGCCGAGGCCTTCACCGGCCGTGCCGGCAAGTACGTGAAGCGCGAGGACACCATCCGCGGGTTCAAGCGCTTGGTCTCGGGCGAGCTGGATGACCTTCCGGAGCAGGCCTTCTACATGGTGGGCACGGTGGAAGAGGCCATCGAGGCCGCCGAGAAGATGCGCTAGGGGACGGCCATGGCGGAACTGTTCCAGCTCACGGTCCTCACCCCCGAGGCCTCGGTGTTCGACGCGGAGGTGATCTCGGTCACCGCCCCCGGCTCCGAGGGCTACCTCGGCGTGCTGGCGCACCACGCGGCGCTGATCACCGCCCTGCAGCCCGGGCGGCTGACCATCCGGCTGGCCGACGGCAAGACCGACGACTACGCGGTGAGCGGCGGCTTCCTGCAGGTGGCCGACAACCGCGCCACGGTGCTGGCCGACTCCTGCGAGCACATCACGGACATCGACCTGGCCCGCGCGCAGGCGGCCGAGCGCCGCGCCCGCGAGCGCCTGGCGGCGCGCGAGGCGCACGTGGACGAGGCCCGCGCGGAGGCGGCGCTGGCGCGGGCGATCAACCGGGTGCGGATCAAGAACAACGGGAATTGAGGCGTTTCTTGCCAGTGTCCAGGCGGACGCCGGGCCGGCAAGGAGCGCATCGCATCTGGCAAACAGTTGCGGACGGCTCACTTCGGTGGGCCGCCCGCGTTGTTGCATCAAGAAAATCATCCCCATCATCCGGTGTTGCCGGGAACCGTGAGTATCAATTACCTAATATCGCATGGATTCGAAATCAAGTGCCTTTTCTCTAATTTCTCGTCCGCGCTATCCGGAAGTGCCGACTTTCTCACCCTTCCGCGCCCGCCACGCCGCTCCGCCTCACCTGTCCGCCGAGGCCGCCGCTTCGGGCGCTCGTCTCTGCCCCGCGATGGGAACATGCCCGACGAAGTCCACAGGCAGACTCGACCGACTCACTTCGACGAGCTGGAGCGGCTGGACCATCATGGCGCAGTTGATCTTCCCTATCCCGAGGTTGGGCAGGGTGTCCACCTGGACCACGATTCGGCCCCCGCACCGACGGATGTCGCGAATCACTTCCACGCCCACCCTGCACCCGGAGTAGCCGTCCCCGTAGAGTACTGCCGGGACCATCTTCCGGTTGAAATCCACTTCAGGCGGGGGCGCCGGGCTTCTCTGGCGGTCCCAAACGTGTCACGCCTGGTCTGTGAACTCCTTCCATGAGGCGGGGCCGCGGATGACGAGTGTTCCCCGCATGTGCGCCTGGAATATCCCCGTGTACGGGACGGCCTCGAATTTCAGGTTTGTGTCCGGCGGAATCACCTGCCGTGGGCGGAAGACCGTAATGCGGGCCGTGGCAACCGCCGGGGTGGCTGCGGTGGCGTGGAACGCGGCGGAAGTGGCAATAACGGCGCTATCTGCTGTGGGCGCCGTCAGGAGCAGGGTCAACCGGATCGTTCCACTTTCGCCGGGCTGGCGCGTGCCGAGCCGCCACGTGACCGTACGCCCGGATGTCGTGGCGCCCTGATCCACCGCCGCCACCGTGGCGCCGTCTGGAATCGTATCGGTGATGACCGCATTCGTCGCGGCGGCGTTGCCGCCCACGGACCAGTGAAGCCCACACTTCACAGGGTCGCCGGCGCGGGCGTCGGAACGGGCGACCTGCGCCAATCGAAGGCTCAAGACTCCAGGCTGGTTCGGGGCGCTCTTGGAGCATGACAGCAACGCAAACAGCACGACCATGGAGAGCGCCGTCCGAACCGCGGCACCGGCGGGGTTTCGCAAGCTCCACCTCCTGCGCGATAGCGGCAACCTCCCATCCCCGGGAGACGTCCGCATACACATCCGAGCTCGGAGTGCTTGCAGGCTGCTTCCGTAGCAGGGCGCGATTGCCGCCGAGGTGGCCACACTCCATGATCATTACGAGCACTCCCGCTGATGCGAGTCAAGTAGCAGATTCATCCTGTGCTCCACGACCCATCGCCGTGCGCCGGGCCCCGGATGCGGAAGGCCCGGGGCCCTCCCGGCCCCATCCGCGCTCCCGGGGCCCGGTTTGCCCCCTGCCGCACCACCCGCTACTCTGTATTCCATCATGACCCGCATGCCCGACCCCGACGCCGCGATCCGCCTCACCTCCCTCCAGCGCGAGCTGGAGGAGCTCCGGGAGAACGTCCGCCACCTCACCGTCCTCAACGACGTGGCCCTGGCCCTGGGCACCGCCGAGGACTTGAATTCGGTCCTGGCCCGCCTCGTCCAGATGACCATCGCCGAGATGGACGCCGAGCAGGGCGCCATCTGGCTGATGCGCCAGGACGAGGCCGACCCGCTGCAGACCCTGGTGCGCAGGGCCGACGGCTACGGGGCCTTCCCGCTGCCGCTGCGGGTGAGCCTGGCCGGCTGGGTGAGCAAGAACCAGGCGACGCTGCGCGTGGAGAACCTGGGCACCGATCCGCGCTTCCCCGGCCTGGCCGGGCAGAGCCTGGGTATCCGATCGGTGCTGGCGGCTCCGCTGCGCAGCCAGGACCGCCTCATCGGCGTGCTGGCCCTGTTCAACCGCCGCAGCGGGCCCTTCGGGCGCTCCGAGGAGCGGCTGGCCGCGATCCTGGGGGCGCAGGCCGCGCAGATCATCGAGAACGTGCAGCACACCGAGCAGGAGCGGCTGCAGGAGGCGCTCAAGCGCGACCTGCAGCTGGCCAGCGCGGTGCAGCAGGAACTGCTCCCGCGCTCCGCCCCGCACTGGGAGGGCTACGAGGTTGCGGGCAGGAACATCCCTGCGCGCGAGGTGGGCGGGGACAGCTTTGAGTTCCTGGACCTGGGTGGCGGGCGCGTGGCGCTGGCCATCGCAGACGTCTCCGGGAAAGGAGTTTCCGCCGCGCTGCTCATGGCCAGCCTGCACGCCACGCTCCGCTGCCTCTCGGCGGCCTCGGAGAGCGTGGCCGACTGCGTCACGCGCGTGAACCGGATGCTCTCCGAGACCGCCGCCACGGGCCGCTTCGCCACCTTCTTCTACGCGGAGCTGGACCGCGCCACGAGCACGCTGCGCTACTGCAACGCCGGGCACAACTTTCCGGTGCTGTTGCGGGCCGGCGGCGCCATGGAGCGGCTCGAGACCGGCGGCCTGCCGCTGGCGGTGATGGCCGACTGGAAGTACGAGGAAGGCAGCGTGCGCCTGGAGAGCGGCGACGTCCTGCTGCTCTACTCCGACGGCGTGTCCGAGGCCGAGGACGCCAAGGGCCGCATGTTCGGCGAGGAGGCCGTGGAGTCCGCGCTGCGCCGCATGGCCGGCCTGCCCGCCTCCGAGATCGTCTCGCAGCTGCTGCGCTCGGTGCAGCGCTTCGCGGCCGGCGCCCCGCAGGCCGACGACCAGACCGTGGTCGTGCTGCGCGCGCTGTGAGGAGCCTCCCGTGACCCGCGCCCCGCTCACCGTCCTGGGCATCGAGACCTCCTGTGACGACACCGCCGCCGGCGTGACGCGCGGGCGCGCCGTGCTGGCCAACGTCACCTCCGCGCAGCCGGTGCACTGGGAGTACGGCGGCGTGGTGCCGGAGCTGGCCTCGCGCGCGCATCTCGAACTGCTCCTTCCGGCGATCGACGCCGCGCTGGCGCAGGCCGGCACCGGCTGGGACGGGCTCGACGGCATCGCCGTCACGCGCGGCCCGGGCCTGGTGGGCAGCCTGATCGTGGGGGTGAGCACCGTGCGCGCGCTGGCCCTGGCCCGGGGGCTGGAGTGGATCGGGGTCAATCACCTGGAAGGCCACGTGTGGTCGGTGTGGGGCACGGACCCGCAGTGGTCGGCGCCGTGCGTGTGCCTGGTCGCCTCCGGCGGGCACACCGAGCTGCTGCACGTCACCGGCTTCGGCCGCTACCGCCTGATGGGCTCCACGCGCGACGACGCCGCGGGGGAGGCCTTCGACAAGGCCGCCCAACTGCTGGACCTGCCGTATCCCGGCGGGCCCGAAGTGGACCGGCTGGCGCGGCGTGGCGACCCGGCGGCGGTGAGCCTGCCGCGGGCGCTGTTGCGCGAGCCCGGCTTCGAAATGAGCTTCAGCGGCCTGAAGACCGCGCTGCGCGTCTTCCTCGAGAAGAACCCCGGTCTCACGGAGCAGGGGAGAGCCGACCTGGCCGCGAGCTTCGAGGCCGCGGTGGTGGATGCCCTGGCGCACAAGACGCTGGCCGCGGCCGCCGCCGCGGGAACGAAGCGAGTGGCCGTCACCGGAGGCGTGTCGCTCAACACCGGCCTGCGGCAGCGCTTCGCGCGCGAGGCCAGCGTGCGCGGACTGGAGGTGGCGTTTCCCCCGCCCGCCCTGTGCGGGGATAACGGCGCGATGATCGCCCTGGTGGGCGCGGAGCGGCTGGCCTCGGGGGAGCGCTGCGGCGACGACACGCCGGTCACGCCTTCGCTGGACGAGATGGAGTTCTTCGAGACGGTGTAGCGCCGGCCCACGCGAGCCTGTCTGCGCCCCTGGAGACGGCGCGCTGGCCGGCCGCGCGGGGCTACTTGAGCCCCTCGAGGTACGTCACCAGCGCGCGCCGCTGCGTGGCGCTGAGCGGAAAGCGCGGCTCGAAGGTCCCCTTGCGCACCGCCTGCGGGTCGGCCAGCCAGCGGTCCAGCCACGCCGCGTCGCGCCGCCTGCCCACCCGGCCCAGGTCGGGGAACTGCGGCTTGCCACCCTTGCGGTTGAGCGCGTGGCACGCTCCGCACTTGAATCCCGCGAACAGCTTCTGGCCGTCCGCCGAGTCCGCCGCCGGGATCGGGACCCGCGACGACATCAGGTAGGCGATCACCGCTTGCATCTCCGCCGGGGACTTCCAGTCCAGCCTGGGCATGGGCGTGTCCTTCTTGATCTTCGGCGGATCGGTGAGCCACGCCACCAGCCAGGTGCTGTCACGGTGCCAGGTTACCTGGGTGAGCTCGGGCCCCAGACCGGCCGAGGGCGCGCCGACGTTGTGACAGGTGGCGCACGTCTTCTCGGTGAAGAGCTTCCGGCCCACGGCCGCCGCGTCGAGAGCGCGGGCGGTGCCGGCCTGCGTCATCATTGCCGCGGCGAGCGCCACGGACAGCAAGGGCGCCAGGCCCCCGCGCACGCGGGCCGCCGGGCCGCACTCCCGCGGCGCGGCGCCGGGTCGCCATCGCACCCGCATTCCCGGGCCCACGCTAGTTCCTCTTCGCGCCGGCACGGATCCAATCCTCGATGGCCTGGACTTCCTCCGCCGAAAGATAGGGTCCGCCGAGCGGCATGCGACCACCGACGATCCCCGCGTCACCGCGCACCTTGCTCAGCGTGTAGCTCGCGGCGGGGTCGCCCGGCACCACGCGCATCTTCGATGGCACCTCGCGCGAGGGCACGTTGACGGTGGTGGAGTACGACAGCGCGGGGGAGGACAGGTCCTCGTCCAGCACCGGCGCCGGCCCGGCGTGGCAGGACGGGACGGCGCAGCGCGCGGTGAAGATGGGCTGCACGTCGCCGGAGAGCGTGCGCTCGGCAGCCGGGGGCACCGGGTCCGGTGCGCTGGGAAGACTCACCTTGCGGGCGCAGCCGGCCGCCGGCGGGAGCGCCGCCAGCGCCGCGGCGAGGAGGATGCGGGCAATCGGCCTGCGCAATGTCACGGTCCCTCCCAGGGCTGCCGGTCAGAACGAGAAATGGGTGAGCAGCAGGAACTGGTGGATGTTCTCGATGTCCGGGCTCTGGTAGCGCTGGAAACGGTACGCACCCTTGAACTCCACGAAGGGGTAGGGCTGGTAGTCGGCCTCGATCCCGAAGCGCTCGGAGCGGAACTCGTCCTTGCGGTCGTGCAGCTCGCGAACGCGCCGGTCGTACAGCGCGGGGTCGGCCTTCTCGGCGTCCGAGATCGCGTGGTCGAACTTCGTGTTGGGGTCCAGGAAGTCGTACTTCAGCCTCACCAGCACCGCCCGGGAGACGCGCCGGTTGATCTCGCCGCTGTAGGCCAGCACGCCGGTGGTGGTGTCGGCGCGCGGGCCCACGTCGGGGCGATTCTGGCCCACCAGCAGCTCGCTCACGTACACCCATTCGCCCAGCCGGACCCCGCCGAAGAGCGCCCCGCGGATCCGGCGCACGGGATCCCCGTTGGGACTCGTGCCGCCGGGGTTGTACTGGCCCGAGACCCCCAGGTGCACCGGGGACTTGAAGTAGCCCACCTTCGCGGTCCACAGGTCGGCCTTGGCCGAGCCGCCGTTCTGCAGCGCCGCCTGCCAGTAGGTGCGCGAGCCCACGTGCGACACCTCCAGGCCCTGGTCCACCTCCTGGTAGTTGTAGCCCAGCGTCTCGATGCGCTTGGTGTAGTTGGTGTGGTCGTCGAACCGCAGCCCCAGGGGCACGCGGAATTGCCCGACCTTGAGCATCGCGCCGCCCGGGAGCACGCCCCGGAGCAGCCCGTAGGCCTCGCGGCTCTCTCTCAGGTCGCGGTTGTAGACCAGGTCGAGCTGGGGGATGGGCTGCGCGTGCAGGTACAGCGTGCCCTGCATGGGCACGAAGAAGTGGTCCAGGAATTCCTTGCGCTCCGCTCCGTACTCGTTGGCGAACAGCAGCCGGAAATCCGTGCCCCACCAGAAGCCGTCGGTCACTTTGCTGCTGAACGCGAGCTCGGTGTAGGCGGAATCGGGCGGGCTCAGGAGATGGCGGTTCTTGCCGTAGAGAAAACCGAAGTCGTTGCGCACGCCGCCGCCGTTGGGGTCCACGTGGCACTGCATGCACGGGTACCCTTCGCGGGTCGCGTAGACCGGCAGGGCGAACCCGGTGCGCAGCGCGAAGACGGCGAATCCGCCGATGATCGCGAGGAGCAGTGCCATACGTCTCATGGAGGCCTCCCTGTGCGGGGCGCTCCTCCGCGGCCCGGGGGGCGCGGGAGCGGTCGCGGCATGCAGTGAACCGGTCTTGCGGCCCGTGGATTCCAGCTGGATCCGGAAGTGCGAGTACCCTGGGACAGTACTTCACCGGCCACCGCCGGGGAAGGCGGGGTCTGGCCGTCCGGCGCGGCCCGCGGGCAACGGGTGCCCGAAGGGGGTACCTCCTTCGATGCGGACGGGGCCGCGCGGGTGTCCGGGGTGAGCCCGCCGCGGGGCACATTTTCGCGCCCGGCCGCTCAATCCGGGATGTGGCGCCGCAGGACCTTGGCATCCGGCCGCCCCCCGTCCGTCTCCGGGCGGTAAAGGTGGCGCCCCGTTCGCCCGATATTCCCTGTGATACACCCAAGCACGCGCCGTGCGGCTTTCCCGCCGCACCCACGGCCGCCCCGCGTTGTTTTCCCCCGGAGCCGGGTGGAGGGACAGGTTGCCTGAACATCGCAAGAACCGCATTCTGGTCGTCGAGGACGATGACACCCTGCGCAACCTCCTGAGGCTCAACCTTCAGAAGGAAGGCTACGAAGTCGTGGGCGCCCAGGACGGCGCGTCGGGCCTGGAGGAGGCGCGCAAGCACCTGCCGGACCTGGTCCTGCTGGACAAGATGATGCCCGGAATGGACGGACACGAGGTGCTGCGCCAGCTGCGCGCCTCGCGCCGCACGCGCTACATCCCGGTCATCCTGCTCACCGCACTCAACCGCACGCAGGACCGCCTCGACGGCCTGGACGCCGGCGCCAACGACTTCATCAGCAAGCCCTACAGCTCCGCCGAACTGCTCCAGCGCGTGAAGGTGCTGATGAACTGGACGCACGACGTGCGCGACATCAACCCGCTCACCGGGCTGCCGGGCAACGCCTCCATCGAGCGCGAGGTCACGAGCCGGCTGGAGGGCGGCGAGGCGTTCGGGTTCCTGTACATTGACGCCGACCAGTTCAAGGCGCTCAACGACTGCTACGGGTACGTCCGCGGCGACAACGCCATCCGCGAGATGGCCGAGGCCATCGGCGCCGCGCTGGAATCCTGCGGCCGCGGCTCCGACTTCCTGGGCCACGTGGGCGGGGACGACTTCGTGGTGATCACCCCGCCGGAGGACCTGGAGCGCGTGGGCGAGGCCGTGATTCGCGAGTTCGAGGCCCGCGTGCCGGGCCTGTACGACCCCGAGGACCGGGCCCGCGGCTACATCGAGGTGCCCAACCGCCGCGGGGACATCGAGAAGTTCCCCCCGCTCACGGTGACGGTCGCGGGCATTGACACCGCCCAGGCGCCGATCCACCACTTCGCGGAGCTCTCCGACCGCGCCGCCGAGTTGAAGCTGTTCGGGAAGTCCAAGATGCGCAGCGTGCTGGTGACCGAACGCCGGCGCGCCGAGGAACTGGCCGCCCGCCTGGCGGGGTAACCCATGATCGTGCTCGCCGTCCTTGCATTCCTGCTGCTGCTGGCGCTCACCGCCACCCAGCTCAAGCTGCGCGCCCTGGGCGAGGCCCACGGTGCGGAGCAGACCCGCGCCGACGCGCAGCGCGCCCAGTTCGAGCGCGACACCCAGGCGCTCAAGCGCGAGTGCGACTCGGCCAGCGCGGCCTCCGCCGCCGTGGCGGCCCGGTGGCGCGGCCTGTACTCCTCGGCCACCACGCTGGTGGGCGCCGAGACCGACGAGTCGTGGGCGCGGGTGGCGGAGCTGTTCGCCTCCGCCGGGCACTTCCGCGCCGTCTCGGTGAGGGTGCGCGACGGCGACCTGCACAGCTTCGTCCTGCGCCACGCCGTGGGCGTGGGCCCCGAGGCCCTGGCGCGACTGCGCGACAGCCGCGTGCCGGAGCCGGTGCTCAAGGAGTGGATGGACCCGCGCAACGCCTTCGGCTGCGGCTTCGTGCTGCGGGCCCGCCCGGCCAAGGACGCTCCCCTGGCCCAGCCCGGGGCCGCCCTGGGCCCCCAGGACGCCTGGTTCCTGCCCTTCGAGGGCCCCGACGGCCGCGTGAGCGTGTACCTCTCCCTGGGCCAGCCCGACCCCTGCCGGCTTCCGCTGGCCGAGGAACTGCCGATTTACGATGCGGCCGCGGCCATGGTGCGGGCGATTCTCGGCCGGCAGATCGCCGAGACCCAGGAGCTCCACGAGCTGGATGACCAGATGCGCCTGGTCCAGCTCCACGCCGCCGCGATTGACGCGCTGCGCACGGCCCTGGGCAAGGTCGCCGAGCGGCTGCGCACCGGCCTGGGCCACGTCGAGGGCTATGCCCAGAGCATCGCCGACTTCGGGGGCGACATGCCCCGCGAGGAGGAGCGGCGCCTGGCCGCGGTAATCGTTTCCCAGGCGCAGGATATGTGCGAGGAAGCGCTCATGGTACGGGACCTGGCGGAGCTCGCCGGGTTCGACCGGAACATCACCCACCCGCCGGCGGAATTCACGGGATTATATGCGGACTCGCTTCAGTTCCTTTCCCACCGCGCCGAAAATCGGGGTGTAGTGCTCAGTGGGCCGCCGCTGCAGGGTGGCATCTGCCTGAACCACCCGCCCGGCATGCTGAAGAGACTACTGGTCCTTGTTTCCAACGAACTCCTGGCCGGCTGCGAGCGTGGCCACGAAATCGCGGTCACCGCGTGGCTCGACCAGGAGCAGGTACATATCCACTGGCGCGCTTCCGGCGCCGGGCTCCCGGAGCCCGGACCCCGGGAGGACCGCCTCCCCGGCTGGATCGTGGCGCAGGCCATGGCCCAGGCGCTGGGCGGGACGCTCATGGAGAGCACGCCGGACACGGACAGCCGCGCAGTCAGCCTGGCCATACCGGTCGGTCGCCGGGACTCCACAAGCGAGTTGCGTGCGGCGTGAGGACCCCCAGGAGGTGAGCACATGAAGAAGGGTAAGATCCTGGTTGTGGACGATGAGGTGTACATCGTTCATATCCTGGACTTCAGCCTCGGCATGGAGGGCTACGAGGTGGTGACCGCCCTCAACGGCGAGGAGGCTCTCGCCAAGGCAGCGGAGCACAAGCCCGACCTCGTGGTGCTCGACATCATGATGCCGCGCATGGACGGCTACGAGACGTGCAAGCGTCTCAAGTCCGACGACTCCACGCGCAACATCCCGGTGATCCTGCTCTCCGCCAAGGGCCGCAACGTGGACCAGAAGATGGGCTTCGAGGTGGGCGCGGACGACTACATCACCAAGCCGTTCAGCCCGCGCAAGCTGGTGGAGCGCATCAACGCGATCCTGCACCAGCAGGGCGATCTCCCCAAGCAGGAAGCGGTGTAGGCCGGCTCCGCCAGCCGTCGGTCGCACGCCGCCGTCCGCGCCGCCCCGGGGCAACCCGGGGCGGCGTTCTTGTGTACAATGGCCCAATGCCGCTGATCCGCGCCGCCGTGCTCTCGCCCGTCGAGGGGCTCTTCACCTACCGCCTTCCCGACGAATTCGCCGCCTGCGCGCGCCCCGGCTCGCGCCTGCGCCTGCCCTTCGGGCGCGCCGCGCGCGAGGGCTTCCTGGTGGATTTCGAGGGGACCGAGAAGCCCGGCCTCAAGTCGGTGACCGAAGTGCTCCCCGAAGAGTTGTCCCTGCCACCCGACCTCCTGGAACTCACGCGCTGGTCCGCTGAGTACTACCTGGCCCCGTGGGGCGAGGTGCTGATGGCCGCGGTGCCGTCGGGGGTGGCGAAGAAGAGCCGCGCGAGGCGCACCGATGCGGGCGGGCCCGCGGGCGGGCCTCCGGGACTTGCATCGGCGGACGCGGGCGGGCCGGACGAGGCGAGCCCCGGCGCGCCGCGCGTCGTGTCCCCCGGGCCGGTCGCAGCGCCCACTCCCACCCCGGAGCAGGCCGCCGCCATCGTCGCGCTCGAGGCGGCGCTGGCGCGCGGAGGCTTCGCGCCGCACCTGCTGGAGGGCGTCACCGGCAGCGGCAAGACCGAGGTGTACCTGCGCGCCGCCGAGGCCGCGGTGCGCGCGGGCGGGCAGGTGCTGGTGCTGGTGCCGGAGATCGCGCTGTCGCCGCAGCTGCACGCGCGGTTCGAGGCGCGCTTCCCCGGGCGCACCACCGTGTTCCACAGCCGGCTCACCCCGCGCGAGCGACGCGAGGCGTGGCTGGCCGCGCGCCGCGGGGAGACCGCGGTGGTGCTGGGAGTGCGCTCGGCGGTGTTCGCGCCGCTGCCGGGCCTCAGGCTGGTGGTGGTGGACGAGGAGCACGAGCCCTCCTACAAGCAGATGGAAGGGCTGCGCTACCACGCCCGAGACGTGGCGGTGAAGCGCGCGCAGGCGTGCGGCGCCACGGTGCTGCTGGGCTCGGCCACGCCCAGCCTGGAGAGCCGCGCCAACGCGCTGCGCGGCCGCTACGTCCCGCTGGGGCTCACCCGGCGCGTGGACGGGCGGCCCATGCCCGAGGTGCGCGTGGTGGACATGCGCGACCGGGCCCAGCGCCGCCGGTCGCAGGTGCTCTCGGAGGCGCTGCTCGACGCGATGGGGGAGAAGCTCGGGCGCGACGAGCAGATCATTCTGTTCCTGAACCGCCGGGGCTTCGCGTCCACGCTGCAGTGCCGCTCCTGCGGCGAGGTGGCGCGCTGCCCGCGCTGCGACGTGTCCCTCACGCTCCACCGCCAGCCCCCCGGGCTGCGCTGCCACTACTGCGGTCGCCGCGAGCCCGCGCCGGAAGTGTGCCCCAAGTGCTCGGGACCCGACCTCAAGCTTGCGGGCGCCGGCACGCAGCGCGTGGAAACGGAGCTGGAGCGGCTCTTTCCCGGCGTGCCGCTGGTGCGGATGGATCTCGACACCACCCGCGGGCGCACCTCCCATCGCGACCTGCTGCAGGCCTTCGAGGAGCGGCGGGCCTCGATCCTGCTCGGCACACAGATGGTGGCCAAGGGGCACGATTTTCCCGGCGTGACGCTGGTGGGCGTGGTGTCCGCCGACGTGGGGCTGTACCTGCCCGACTTCCGCGCCTCGGAGCGCACCTTCCAGCTGCTCACCCAGGTGGCCGGCCGGGCCGGCCGCGGAGACCAACCCGGCACGGTGGTGGTGCAGACGTACTTTCCGGAGCACCCGGCGGTCACCGCGGCGGCGCGCCATGACTCGGTGGGCTTCGCCTCGGCCGAGCTGGAAGAGCGCCGCGAGTTCCACTACCCGCCCGCGGTGCGCATGGTGAGCCTGCGCCTGGGCGGCCCGGACGAGGCCGCGGTGCGCGCGGCGGCCGGGGATCTGGCGGCCCGGGCCGCGCGGCATCCCCACGCAGGGGCGGTGGAGCGGCTGGGCCCGGCCCCCGCGGCCATCCCGAGAATCCGGAATCGCTATCGCTACCAGTTGCTGCTGCGGTCCGCGGACCTGCGCGCCCTGAGGGCCATGACCCTGGACCTGGCCCCCGGTGTCGCGTCGCGCGGCCGGGCGGTGCGCCTCGAGGTGGACATTGATCCGGTGGAGACACTGTAGGTTAGCCGTGCGGGCAACGCCCCGCGCGGGCCCGGCGTCCCAAGCATTGGAAGCCGGGCACGCCCGGGACGCCCGGTCGGGGAGCCTCAGGCGCACCCCGGCCGGGCAGCCAGTTTGAAGCTCCACCCCGTCGCCAGCGAAGTGTGCCGCGTTGGGCCAGCAGGGCGGAGTCCATCCCAACCCCCGATCCCTGGGAGGGACTGCATATGAAGCGAATCGCCACCGTACTGTCCACGGCGCTGCTGGCCCTCACGGCGCTCTCGGCCGCCTTTGCGGCCGACGCGTCCGCCGCGGAAGCCCGGGCCAGGTCCGTGAAGGGCGACGCCGCCCGCACCGGAGGCCAGGGCTGGCTGGGGATCTACATCGAGGTCCCCGGGCCGCTCACCCGCTCCGCACTGGGGCTGGGCGAGGACGAAGGCCTGATGATCACCGGCACCGTCAAGGGCGGGGCCGCCGAGAAGGCGGGCCTCAAGCGCGGCGACGTGCTGCTCAAGGTGGACGGAGCCGGGGTGTCCAGCGACGCCGAGATCCGCGAGCAACTGCGCGGCAAGGCCGGACAGAACGTGAAGATCGACCTGCTGCGCGCCGGGAAGCCGCTCTCGATCAGCGCCACCCCGGGCGACCGCTCCGAGTACCGCACGCCCGACGCGGGCGAGGAGGGCGACGAGGAGGATCGGGGAGACATCAATATCCGTGTGCCCGACATCCACGTCGAAATCCCCGACGCCCCGGACGAGGGCGACGCGCCGGAGGCGCCCGACGCCCCGGACATGCGCGAGCTCACCGTCCTGGTGGGCGGTGGCGCGTACCTGGGAGTGGAGCCGCAGAACCTGGGACGGGAACTTGCCGATGCCTTCGGTGTGCCTGATGGAAAGGGCGTGCTGCTGGCGCGGGTGCTTCCGAACAGCCCCGCCAGCAAGTCGGGCCTCAAATCGGGCGATGTGCTGGTGAAGTTCGACGGCAAGCCGCTGGAAGCGGCGTCCGATCTGCGCCGCGAGCTGCGCGCCATCCGGGGATCCAGGACCGTCCAGTTGGACGCCGTGCGCAAGGGCGACGCGCTGAAGTTCAAGGTGGAGTTGTCCGGCGGCCACGGTCGCAATGCCTCGCGCATCCGCATCCCGGATCTCGGCCGCATGCGCTGGAACTTCGGCGAGGGCGACCGCGACCGCCTGCAGGCCGAGCTCAGGGACCTGAGGGAGGAACTGAAGGAGCTCCGCACCCAGATCCGCTCCCTCCTGGACAAGGAGCGGAAATAGCCGAAGGCCCCCGGCCCCGGGCCGGAGCCTTCGGAAACCCCCGGCGGGGCGCCCGCCTCGCCGGGGTCACAGGGAAAGCAGGCCGGTCCGGGTTCTGCAGCACCTCCGTCCGGACGGGTACGGGCCTTCCCGAGTGCGCGCAAGGCGGCCCGGTCAACCTCCCCAGGGGTGGGGAGCGGGCCGCCTGTGCGTGTTCACCGCCCGGACCCTCCCCAACGTGGGCCTTGACGCGCTGCCCCCGCCTTTCTAATTTAGGCCCAAGATGTTCCCACGACGGAGGATCGGCCCGCGGCGCCCCGCGCGGGGCCGGGTCCCGTGTCCGCGGGACGCAAGGTGCCGCCGGTACTGGTGGTGGGGATTTCCCGAGGGAGAGGACGTGCTGACCATGAAATCGATCCTGCGTTGGGCGCTGGTGCTGGTGGGCCTGATGGTCGTGTACTCGCTGGCCCTGGCCGGCGTTGGCTATACCAGCCTCAAGCTGTACGTGGGCCAGAAGAACTGGCCGCGGGCCCTGATGAACGGTCCGAAGGCGCTCGAGGAGGACCCGGAGAAGCCGGACGTCTACCGGCAGTACGGGATCGCCCTCGCGGAGAGCGACTCCCTGGCGCGCGCCGGGCAGGTGCTGGCGAAGGGCCTCGAGATCGCCAAGGCCCAGAACGACGCGGACCAGCTCAAGGAGCTGACCACCACGCGCGACTACTACTACATCAAGCGCTTCAATGCGGCGGCCGTCCAGCTCCAGAACGGCCTGGAGGTGGAGGACTCGCTGGGCAAGCAGCCGGACACCAGCAAGGTCGAGGTGCGGGCGGTGCTGGCCCAGACCACCCAGAAGTTCCGCCAGTGCCTGGAGATGGCCGACGAGGCGATCTTGCTCAAGGCGGACGACGAGAAGTGCTGGTCGCTGCGGGGCAACGCGCTGGGCAAGCTGGGACGGCACGCGGAGGCGGTGCAGGCCTACCGCAAGGCGCTGGAGGTCAAGCCCGACTACCAGCTCGCCAAGGACAACCTGTTCGCCAGCCTCACCAACTCGGTGGTCACCTACATGCGCGCCCAGGACTGGGAGTCCGCGGTGGTCACCGCCGAGCAACTGGTGGCCATGGGCGACACCAATTCGCTGGTCACCATCGGCGACTGCTACACCAACAAGGCCATCGGAACACCCAAAGGCGCGCAGCGTGATTCGATGTTCCTGAAGGCCGTGACCTATTACCAGAAGTACCTGGCCAACAACCCCAAGGACACCACGGTCATCGGGTACTGCATCTCCTCGATGACCCAGGGTCACGACTCCACCTCGGCCATCGCGATGGCCAAGGGCCTGGTCGCCGCGGAGCCCTACGAGCCGTTCGGCTACATGCGCCTGGCGGAGGCCGCGAGCGGAAACTCCTCGCTCGCCAACGGGGCTCTCAGCACCTTCGCGGTCCTGGTGAAGGGCCAGCAGGTCCTCAAGCCGGAACTCAAGCCGGCCCCGAAGAGCCAGGCGGCCGGGATCCTGGCCCGGCTGGGCCCGCCGGACCGGGTGTACACGCACAGCATCGACAAGTACAAGATCCTGTGCCTGTTCTACCCGAAGAAGGGCGAGATCCACGGATTCGTGCAGGACCAGGAGTTCTTCAAGATCCTCTTCACGCCGATCTAGGCGCCGATGATCCCGCGCTACGGGGTTTCCGAGGCGCCGCTGGAGCCGTTGCGCGGACTGCGCGTGACGGTGTTCGGCTACGGCAACCAGGGCCGCGCCCAGTCGCTGAACCTCAGGGACTCCGGCGTGGACGTGCGCGTGGCGCTGCGCGACGGCAGCGCGTCCGCGGACGCCGCGCGTGGCGAGGGGCTGACGGTGACCGGGCTGGAGGAGGGCGCGCGCGCCGCCCACCTGGCCGCGCTGCTGGTGCCCGACGAGGCCATGCCGGAGCTGGTCCGGGGCCTCGCGGGCGCGTGGGCGCCCGGGTGTGTGTTCGTGCTGGCCCACGCCTACAACCTGGTCTTCGCCGGGCTGGACCTGCCTCCGGGAGCGAAGACCGCCTGCGTGGCCCCCGCCGGCCCTGGCTCGCTGGTGCGGTCGCGCTTCACCGAGGGGCTGGGCGTCACCGCGTTCCTGGCGCTCTCCGATCCCGCCGACGCGGGGCTGCGCGCGCTGGGACTGGCCTACGCCGCCGCTATCGGCTGCGCCCGCGCGGGAGTGCTCGAGTGCACCGCGCGCCAGGAGGCCGAGGTGGACCTGTTCGGCGAGCAGGCGGTGCTGTGCGGCGGGCTCACGTCGCTGGTGGGCACCGCGTTCGACACCCTGCTGGACGCGGGCTACCCGCCCGAGATGGCCTACCTCGAGTGCGTGCACCAGGTGAATCTCACCGCGCAACTGATCCACGATGGCGGCGTGGAGGGCATGCGTGACCGCATCAGCCCCACGGCGCTCTTCGGCGACCTCACGCGCTCCCCGCGCATCGCCGCCGCGTTGCGCCCGGTGTTCGCCGCGCTCCTGGACGAAATCCGCGACGGCCGCTTCTCGCGCCACCGCGACGCCGTGGCCGCCGACGGGCCCGCGCGCATGAAGACCCTCCGTGCCGCAGCCCGCCACCGGGACATGGCGGCCACCCGGGAGAAGCTGGGGCTGTAGCCCGCGCCGCCGGCGCCTCATCCCCGGTCCGCCGCTTCATTCTGGTTCCGCCGCTTCATTCTGGTTCCGCCGCTTCATCCTGGTTCCGCCGCCTCATCCCAAGTCTGCCGCCGCGGGGTCCCCCGCCCGCACCGTTCACCGACGAAACTCCTCCGTTCGCCGAAATCCGTGAGATTCCGCGTGCCGCGGGCCGTAGTCTCCTCCGTGGAGGTCGTGAGACGGTCCCGCGGCCCCGAAACGGAGAGAGAGGAGGCTCGAAGTGCGCGACACCCGATCCATCGTGTGGGGGCTGGCGCTGGTTCTCCTGGGCGCCACGCTCCTGCTGGCACGGCTCGGCGCCGTGGAGGTGTCCGTGGAGACCCTGTGGCCGGCAATCCCGGTTCTGTTCGGCGTGGCGTACCTGGCGGAGCAGAAGCTGGGTTCGGCCGTGACCTTCCTGCTGCTGGGGGCGGTGTGCTTCGGGTGCAACGAAGGCTGGCGGGGCATGTCGTTCGAGCAGTCCTGGCCGCTGCTCATCGTGGCGGTGGGCGCGGGCATCGTGGTGGGCGCATTCGAGGAGCGCGAGGCGGCGCCGCGGCGCCGGCACGCGCAAGAGAGCGCGCAGGAGGCGGACCGGGCCGCGCACGCCGGGGCAGGACCCGCGACGGCACACCCGCACGCGGCCCCCGTGCCGCCGCCGTCCCACCACCGCGCGCACCGCGCTTCCAATTCCCCCGGGCACGCCGCGTGGTTCGCCCTGGCCGCGGTGCTGGGCACCACCTTCGCCTGGTTCGCGGTTCTGGCCGTGCTTCCCCGGCTGCACCTGCACGCCGCGGCCGCGCACCCGCTGGGCTGCCTCGTGGCGCTGGGGCACGCGGCGATCGCCGTCGTGGTGCACCTGTGGCCGGCCTTGCCGCTGCTGGTGCTGGCTGGCATGATGCTGGCGATCGCTGTGGGCAGGGCCACGAATCCGCGAAACGAGGTTCGGCATGACGGTTGACACCGATCGCGTCACGGGACGGGTGATCCTCGGCGTGCTCGTCATCACGCTCGGCGTGCTCTTCACCCTGGACAACCTGGGGCTGGCCACGGCCGGCAGCGTGTTGCGGTGGTGGCCCGCGCTGCTGCTGATCTACGGGGTGGCGCGGCTCACCGGGGTGCTGTGCCGGCCGTCCGCGTTCGTCGGCGTGGTATGCGCCGCCATCGGTTTCTGGATGCTGCTCCGGGAGGCGGGCGTGGTGCACGGCAGCATCTGGGCGCTCACGCCGCTGCTGCTCATCTGGTGGGGGATCGCGCTGATGCGGGGCCGCTCCGCGCGCTGGGGGTTCTGGGTGCACCGCAACGGCCGCTGGGAGCGCCGCAGCTGGAGCGAGCGAGGTGACGTGCGGGGGGCAGGCCGCGTGATCATCGGGGGCCTGTGGGGCGAGCCCTCGGGCACGCACACTACGGGCGCGACGGGCCCGACTTCCGGGCCGCCGCCGCAGGGCGAAGCCGGTTCGATGCCGGAATCCTCGGGTGGGTCGGGACCGATTCCGGGATCCTCGGGCGGGCCGGGACCGATGCCGGGCTTCGCGGGTGAACAAGGCCCGGTTCCCGGTTCCGCGGGCGAATCCGGCCCGGGGCCAGGTTCCGCATTCGGACAGGATGCGCAGGACTCCGGTCTGGGTCAGGGCGCCCGCGCGCACGGGGACGCCGACTTCACCGTGGACGCCCTGCTCTCGAGTGTCTCCCGCAAGGTGAGCATGCAGGACTTCCGTCGTGGCGTGGTGCTCGCCGGCATGGGCGGAGCGGACATTGACATGCGCTCCGCGCGCATGGCCGACAGCAGGGCCTACCTGGAAACCAACCTGGTCATGGGCGGGGTGAACCTGTTCGTGCCCGATGACTGGGCGGTGGAGTTCCAGGGCACCACCATCATGGGCACCGTGGAGGACCACTCGCGGCGCCCGCCCCCCGGGCCTTCCCGGCGCCTGCTCATCACCGGCGTGGTGCTGATGGGCAGCCTGGTGATCAAGAACTGACCCATGCATCCGCTGCTGGCGAGCCGGGTCCGGCAGGCGCTCTACCTCGCGGCGTGGGCCGGAATCGGCGCGCTGCTCGCGGTGATGCTGGGCACCGTCCGCCCCCGTCCCACCCCGGAGATGGTGGCCTTCCTGGCCCCGCTCACATTGTTCTACGCGTTCGCCTGCCTCTCGGCGTGGTGGGTGTGCCGCGCCAATCCCCTGGCGACGACTCCCCCCGAGCGCTTGCTGGCGGTGGTGGCCGTCGCCTCCGGCCTGGCCAGCGCGGTGTGGGTGGCGCTGGGGGCGGCGTGGGCGGCGGCGCTGGCGCGCATCACGCAGCGGCCGATCGAGAGCGCGTGGCTGGTGCGCGACGCGACCGCGCTGGGCGCAGCCGGCGTGGTGCTGTACGCGCAGTCCATGGCATTTCATTACTTCCTGCTGATCGTGGAGACGGCCCGGATGGCCGAGCGGCGCCTGCTCGAGACGCAGGTGACCGCGCGCGAAGCGGAACTGCGCGCGCTTCGCTCGCAGCTCCACCCGCACTTCCTGTTCAACAGCCTCAACTCGATCAGCGCGCTGGCCGGCGGGCAGCCGGAGGCGGCGCGCCGCATGTGCCAGTTGCTGGGCGAGTTCCTGCGCGTGAGCCTGGGCCTCGGGGCGCGCCCCAGGGTGAGCCTGGCGGAGGAGCTGGCGCTGGCGGAGCTGTACCTGGGCATCGAGCAGGTGCGATTCGGCGAGCGGCTGGCGGTCGGGAAGCAGGTCAGCCCGGAGGCGTGCGCGTGCGCGGTTCCGCCGCTGCTGATCCAGCCGCTGGTGGAGAACGCGGTCAAGCACGGCGTGGCCGACCGGGTGGAGGGCGGCACGGTGCGCATCGAGGCCTGCGTGCGGGGTGCGTCGCTGGAGATCGAGGTGGCCAACCCGCGCGACCCGGAGGCGCCGCCGCGCCGCGGACAGGGCATGGGCCTGGAGAACGTCCGCCGCCGGCTCGAAGCGCTGGATCCCGCGGCCACGCGGGTGGAGGTGTTCCGCGAGCCGGACTCGTTCCGCGTGCGCCTGAGGCTGCCGGCGGTCGCGTACGAAGCAGGAGGCCCCGGTGGCTGCTGAATCGCGTCGCATCCGCGCGCTGATCGTGGACGACGAAGCGCCCGCCCGGGCGCTGCTCCGCGAGTACCTGGCCGCCGAGCCGGACGTGGATCTGGCGGGCGAGTGCGCCAACGGGTTCGAGGCGCTCAAGAGCATCGCCGAGCGCGCCCCGGGCCTGGTGCTGCTGGACGTGCAGATGCCCAAGCTGGACGGCTTCGAGGTGCTGGAGCTCCTGGAGCACCCGCCCGCCGTGGTGTTCGTGACCGCCTACGACGAGTACGCCCTGCGCGCCTTCGAGGTGCACGCGGTGGACTACGTGATGAAGCCCGTGGGGCGCGAGCGGCTGGCGGCAGCCATCGCGCGGGTGCGCGAGCGGCTCGCGGCGGGGGCGCCGGCGTCGCCCGCCCCGCCCGCCGCCGCGCTGGCGGCGGCCGCCCGCCCGCCCGGCCGGCACGCGGAGCGGGTGCTGGTCAAGGACGGCGCGCGGGTCCACGTGATTCCCGCGGACAAGCTGGACTGGATCGAGGCGAAAGACGACTACGTGGAGATCCACAGCGAGGGCCGCGCCTTCCTGAAAGCGCAGCCCATCTCCGAGCTTGCCGCGGGGCTGGATCCGGACCGGTTCGTGCGCATCCACCGCTCCTGGGTGCTGAACGTGGAGCGGCTCGAGCGGCTGGAGCTCTACGCGCGCGACAGCCGGGTGGCGATCCTCAAGGACGGCAAGGAACTGCCCGTGAGCCGCGCGGGCTACGCGAGGCTGCGCGAGCTGCTGTGACGGCCGCACGGGCCGCACGCGGCTGCACGAGCCGGTGTGGCGCGACGGCCGCGCGGCGCTCGACTTCGCACGCCCGGAGTGGGCCCGGCGCTCGCGGCCGGGCCGAAATAGCACGGGCGGCTCCGTGGGGAGCCGCCCGTTCCTGCTTCGCGGCGCCGGGCGCCGCTCACGCGGGTGCTACTGCTTGGTGACCGCGAGCTCCACGCGGCGGTTCTTGGCGCGGTTCTCGGGGCTGTCCTTGCCGTCCACCATGTTCGGGGCGACCGGCTTGGACTCGCCAAAGCTCTTGGTGCTCAGGCGCGAGGCGTCCACGCCGTGCTCGGTGAGGTACTTCTTGACCGCGTCGGCGCGGCGCTGGCCGAGCTTCATGTTGTACGCGGCGCTGCCCTTGCCGTCGGTGTGCCCGTCCAGCTCCAGCTCGGCGTTGGGGCACTCCTTGACCAGCTTGTCGGCGAGGTCATTGAGCGTCGGGTTGAACTCCGGCTTCACGACCGACTTGTCGAAGTCGAAGTACACGCCTTCCAGCGCGCCTTCCTTGATGCACGGGCCCGCCGGAGCAGGCTCTTCCTTCACCGGCTCGGGCGCGGGCGGCGGCGGCGGCGGAGCCGGAGCGGGAGTCGGCTCGGGAGCCGGCGGCGGCGGCGGCGGCGGTGGCGGGGCGGCCTTCTTCGAGTACCAGTTCATGCCCAGCGTGAGCATCCACAGCTTGTTGTTGTTGTCGTGGAGGCCGACGTTGGTCAGTTCGTTGTGGAACGTGCCGTAGGTGAAGCGGGCGTCCAGCGACTTGTGGCGCTCGGCCTCGGTGTCGCCACCCAGGAAGTACTCGAGGCCAAGCCCCAGGTTCCACAGGGGGTCGGTGTTCTCGAGCTTGCGGCCCAACGAGCTGCCCACCACGCCGGTGGCGGTGGTGCGCTGGTCCAGGCTGTCCTTCTGGGTGTTGGTCCAGAACAGCACGCCGCCCCCCGCCACGAGGTAGGGGGTGAGTTGGCTGCCGGGCGAGATCGGGAAGAGCAGGTTGGCGGTCAGCGGGCGGACGGTGGTGCGGAAGTTGTCTTCGCCCTCCAGCTTGCTCTTGTTGAAACCGTAGTGGAAGCGGGCGAATTCCAGCGTGGTGTAGCGCCAGATGCCCCACTTCAGGCTGACGGGCATGACCTGCAGGCCCATCTTCGCGTTGGAGGCTTCCGGCACCCCGTTCTGCACGGAGTCGCGGCCGCCCGTCAACCCGTAGATTCCCCCGCCGAGACCGAGCCCGATTCGCCCGGTCAGGTCGTCCGCGTACGCCGCGGTCGCCCCGATGGCGAGGAGGGCCAGCACGGCCAACATCCAGGTCTTCCTCATTCCTCGACTCCTTTCGTGAGTGCCCAAATTGCGAGTCTCCCTTCTATGTTCAAAACCCATGAGATGCTGAAGACCCCATAATAAGACCCATTACGGCTACCATGCCGGCCGAGGTGGACACCGCGCGGGCAGCGGGATAGTCTGTGGCCGCGACCCGGTTCATGCGGGTCACCGTAAGCCTTTGCCATGCAACGAGCCCGAGGGAGTGAGACCATGCTCCGCAAGTTTACCCATGAACTGGGCCGCCTGGGCCTCTTGGCCCTGCTGGCCTGCTCCGTCCCGGTCCCCGCCGCGCCCGCGGAGACCCCCGGTCCACAGGACACCCCGGCCGGCCCGCCGCCCGCCACCCTGGCTCTCGAGGACACCCTTCCGACGCCCCGCATCACCCTGCGCGAGGTGGAGGTGAAGGCCCGCCGGATGAGTCTCGACGATATCCTGGACCGCATCGCGGCCGGGGAGGCCCGGCGCGACTCCCTGCTGCAGGACCAGGTCTATGACCTCTACGCCCGCGTGGTCGCCCGGCACCCCGGGCGGCAGGATTCGGTGCTCACCATCATGGAGCAGGTCTCGCGCATCTACCAGGAGCGCCCCGACCGGATGCGCGAAGTGGTCCTGCGCCGCAGCGGGAGCAACAACGTCCAGGTACGCGCCGACCGCAGCATGAGCGAGCAGATCATCCAGTTCGCCTTCGACCCCCGGCTGCGACGGATGTACCGGTTCGAGATCCTGGGGCGCGACATCGTGGGCGGGCACGTGATCTATCGCATCTCCTTCGAACCCCGCTCCGCCCTCTACCCGCTGCCCAGCGGCCGGATGTGGGTGAACACCAACGAGTTCGTGATCGTGCGCGAGGAGTTCTGGTACCGCGGCACATCGCCCGCGCCGCTGTTCTTCAAGTCCCTGGACAACTGCGTGGTGGAGCGAGTCCGCGTGGACGGGCAATACTGGGTGATCGGCCGCATCCTGGCGCGGGCGTCGTTCACGCTTCCGATCGCCGGCATACCTCCCCAGGGGGACCTGGTCATGACGCTGAGCAACTACCGGATCAACCGCGGCATCGAGCCGTCGGTGTTCGCCGGGGAGAAGGGGGGAACGCGTTGAACTCCCGGCATTGGGTGCCTACGATCTGCGCGGCGCGCTGCGCACGCACGGGCTCCCCGGCGCACCGGGCCCCCGCGATCTCCGCACCGCGCATGCTTCCCGCCTGGTTCGCGTGCTATGCCCTGCTGGCGACGGCCGGCTTCGCGCCGCCATGCCACGCGGAAGGCCCCGGCACCGCTGCGGCCGTTCCCGCCGCGCCCGCGCGGCCCGACTCCGCCCTGGATGGCTACCTGGCCGGACTGGCCGATTCCACCCATGCGTTCTTCAAGGGCGATACCCTGGCCTTCGACAGCACCGGCGTGGACTCGCTGGACCGCCTGTACCGCGCGCACCCCGAGCTGGCGCCGGAGGTGCCGCGGGGCGAGTACGACGACCGTCGCCACGGCAGCGAGAACTCGCCGCTGCTGCGCGTGAACCGCCTCGACGGGCTGGTCACGGCCGCGCGGGTGCAGCTGGGCGGAACGCAGAAGGGCCCCGGCGCGCTGACCGTCATGGCGGGCCGCAGCTTCGGGCTGCACGAGGGCCGCTACGCCCTGGGCTGGACCCGTGCCTTCGGCGACGACAAGCGGGCGCTGGCGCTGCACCTCTCCACGTATCGCAGCACCGACTACCTGGATGCGCTGCAGGTGGAGCCCGACCCGCTGATGGCCGGCCCGCGGCTGCGCGCTCGCGGCGACGAGCTGCGCTTCCGCCGAGAGGGCTGGCGCGCCCGGGTGCTGCTGCGCACCGGCTGGCTGGCCGCAGAGGCCGGCTACCGCGACGAGCAGGCCCATACGCTGCCCTACCACGACCAGTTCCACGACTACTGTGTCACCGGCGTGCCCGCCGACCGCGCGGCGGACCCGCGCACCGTGCGCGCCCTGGGCGGAGCGCTGGCCGTGGGGGGCGACCCGGTGGTGGGGATGCTCAAGGCGGGCTACGAGCACGCGGGCTTCGGCGGCGCGTTCACCTTCAACCGCGTGCGCGTGGATGCCGCGCGCGTGCTGCGGCTGGGACGGTTCGGGCTGCTGGCGCTGCAGGCCGAATGGTCCGCGGCCGACAGCGGCGCCCCCGCGCAGGAGCGCTCGTACGCGGGCGGCTCCAATGCGCTGCAGGGCTACCCGGCCGCGGCACTCGGCGGGCGCCAGATGTACCTCGGCCGCGCCACGCTGCTGATCGGCCCCGACGTGCTGGCCACCGCGCACATCCCGCACCCCGCGTGGCTGCCGCTTTCGCTGGCGCTGTTTGCCGAGACCGGAGCGGTGCCCGAACTGGCGCCCGGCGACGGGCTCTCTCCCCGCAAGCCGCGCGGCGACGCGTGGGCCAGCGACGTGGGCGTGGGCCTGTGGTGGCGTCCGGGCCTGCCGGACCCCGCCGCGTACCTGAAGTTCTCCGCCGCGCTCCCGGTGGGCCCGCGCGCCGACCACAAGGTGCGCTGGACGCTGTCGTGGAACCGGCTGCTGGATTGGTTCTAGCTCCAGGCCGCCGGCCGCGGGCCGCGGCAGCGCGTGGGGGAAGGGGATGACACGCTTCGAGGGCACGGCAGCGGAAGTGTGGCGCGTGGTGCGCGCCCTCAACGACTCCTGGACCAAGTCCGACGGCTCCGGCCTCACGCGGTACTTCCACCCGCGCATGACCGCGATCGCGCTCGGCGTGCGCGGTCGCTACGTGGGGCAGGAGGACTGCGTGGCGGCATGGAAGGCGTTCGCCGGCTACGTCACGGTGCACAGCTGGGAGGAGATGGACCCGCGGGTCGAGGTGTTCGGGGACACCGCGGTGGTGACGTACGAGTATGAGATGTCCGTGACGCGGCGGGGGCAGCAGGAGACGCTGCGTGGTCGCGACATGATGACGCTGGTGCGCGAGGATGGGCGCTGGTGGGTGGTGGGGGATCATTTTTCGGGGTTGCCGGGAGGGTAGGGTGGGCGCGAGGGCGCGAATCGCCCTGCAGCACCGGCAGGCGGAATCCTCCCGGCCCGCTCTCCGGGATCTCCGGCTAGCTCCGCACCACCTGCCCGAACCTCTTCCCCCTCACATCCTCCGCCCCCGCCAGGTACCGCGCCAGACTGTCCGCGTAGAAGTTCCAGCCCTCGAGGTGGTTCCCGCGCAGTTCGTCCCAGCCCTCGGGCCAGCGGTCGTGCACCAGCAGGAAGTGGGTGCGGCTTCCGGGGAGTTCGTCCAGGGTGATGCTGACGCGCGTGGCGGGAATACACTCCAGCTGCGGGCCCTGCCATTCAAAGGCCAGCCGGTGCGGCGGTTCGAAATCGAGATACGCGCCGTATCGGGAGTGATTTCGCGCGGCGTCCCCGGCGCTATGCCACTCGATGCGATAGCGCCCGCCCGGCCCGGGCCACACTTCGTGCACGGTGAAGAACCAGCGGTCCAGCCGCGCGGGCTCGGTGAGCGCGGCGAACACCGCTCCCGGCGGAGCTTCCAGGTCCCGCTCCACCACGACCGGCGGCGGTGGGATCATTTCGTGTCCACCGGAATCACCGCGCCACCTCCTTGATCGCACCACCACGGCGTGAAATCACTTCGCCGCCTCCCGCCGTTTCCCCAGCAGCCACGTCCACAGGTCTTCCTCACCGAACGCCCGGTCCCAGCAGTCGTGGCCCGCGGCGGCATACTCCGTGTACTTCACGTCCGCGGCCCGGGCCTGGAGTGCCGCCACGATGCGGCGCGACTCGCCCACGGGGATGATCGGGTCCCGCGCCCCGTGGAACAGCCATGCCGGCAGCGCGGCGACGCGCGCGGCCACGGCCGCGTAGGGATCGTCGGCGGCCATCAGTTCCGGCGCCAGGCGCACCGAGTGCTTGTCGTCGGGAGGCACCAGGCCGCCGCACACACTCACCACGGCCGCCCACCGGGTGGTGTCCTCCCAGGCGAGGTGCCAGCACCCGTAGCCGCCCATGGAGAGCCCGGTGAGGTACACGCGCGCGGGATCGCCTGAGAACTCCGCCATCGCGCTGTCGAGTGCCGCCAGGGCCGCGCGGCCCGGCTCGCCCAGCCACGAACTGTCGTCAGGGGCCTGCGGGAATACCGCGAGGAGCGGAAAGCGCCCCGGGTTTCTCCGGATCGCCGGCCCCAGCCCGATCTTCACCTGCCGTTCACCGTCGCTGCCGCGCTCGCCGGAGCCGTGCAGGAACAGTACCACCGGCCAGCGTTTCGCGGCGTCGAATCCCGGCGGCACGTACACGCGGTAGGGGTAGGCCTGGGCTCCGATCCGGGCCGCGCGAGCCACGAAGACAGTGTCCGGCGGCGCGGCCAGCGCGCGCGAGGGCAGCAGCAGGCACACCAGCAACAACAGGGGGCAGACATCCAGGGTCCTCACGTGATCTCCTCCGCGTGGCCTCCGCCGGCGCAGGCGGGGTTCTGCGATCCGCTACTCCAGCCCCAGTTCCTCCAGGCGGTCCTCGTCGAGCCCGAACAGGTGCGCCACCTCGTGCGCCACGGTCACCTGGATCTCGTGGATCAGCTCGCGGCGGTCGGGGAAGTCCAGTTCCAGCGGCCGCTGGAAGATGGTGATGCGGTCCGGCAGCGTGCCGCTCTCCATCACCGAGCGGTCGATGAGCGGCGTGCCCTCGTACAGACCGTACAGTCCCATGGGATCGTCGATGCCCTGCTCCTCGAGTTGCTCGCGGCTGGGGCGGTCCTCCACCACCACGACGACTTCGCCCAGGTACTCGGAAATCTCCTCGGGCATGGAATCCAGCGCCTCGCGCACCACCTGCTCGAATGCGCGCCGGTTCATCTCGCGGCCTCCGCCGCGCGCGGATGAAGCGTCATCTCAGTCGATCTCCTCCTTCAGCGGGCCCTGCAGCGCCCACGCCCCGTCGCGCGCGACGATTCTCCCGAATGTCGCCGTGCCGGGGTGGTGCGCGAAACAAACCCACCAGCCTTCGGCGCACGCGCGCGCGAGGAAGCGCCGCTTGGTCTCGAGCACGGTGAGCGGGTGATGATCCAGCGCCGCGATCCACGGCAGGCGCACGTGCGGCGTCAGCGGCAGCAGGTCCACCGGGTAGAACACCGCCCGGCCCCCGGAGCGCAGCAGGATGCCGCGGTGGTGCGCGGTGTGCCCGGGCGCGCGGACGAAGTGCACGCCCGGCAGCGGCTCGGCGTCCTCGTCCGGGCCCACCCACTCGGCCGCGGCCTCGAGGCATTCCAGGTCCTCGCCCCGGTACCCGCCGCGGGTGAACTCCACCGGGTGGTGCGCGTCGTGCCATTCGCCGCGGTCCATCACCACGCGGGCGTTGGGGAACGCCGGCAGCGGCCCCGCCCCGTCGCGCCGCGTGGCGCCCCCGGCGTGGTCGAAGTGCAGGTGCGAGAGAACCACCAGGCCGATGTCCCCGGGCTCCACACCGAACGCGCGGATCAGGCCGCGCACCGGGGCGTCGTCCTCGATGGCGTAGATGTCCCGGAACCTGGCGTCGGTGCGCTCCCCGATCCCGGTGTCCACCAGCGCCCAGGTGGGGCCGCTGCGCACCAGCAGCGGGTGCACGCCCAGGCGCACCCGGTGGCGCTCGTCGGGCGGCGCCAGGGGCTCCCAGAAGGCGCGCGGCACCACGCCGAACGCCTGGCCGCCGTCCAGCCGGAATGAGCTTTCGTGGAGCACGTGAACTTCCAGGCTGCCCAGTCGCAAGCGGTGCGTCCTCCCGGTGCGCGCCCCGGAGCATACCGCCGAACGGCCCGACCCTCAATTGACAGGCGCGGCCCGGGACGATACCTTTGCGGACACCTTCATTCATAGAGAGGCCCATGCCGAAAGCCAAGACCAGACGGCGCGCCGCGCCGGCCCCGGCCCTCACCCCGGCGCTCATCAAGAAGCTCCCGAAGACCGATCTCCACGTCCACCTCGACGGCTGTGTCCGCATCCCCACGATGCTCGACCTCGCGAAGGAGCGGCGCGTCCGGCTCCCCAGCCAGAACCCGGTGAAGTTGCGCAACTTCATGCGCGCCGACCGGGGGGTCAAGGACCTCACCGAGTACATCCGCAAGTTTGACGTGACGCTGAGCGTGATGCAGGACCGCCCCGCCATCACGCGCATCGCCTACGAGCTGGCGGAGGACGCCGCGCGGGAGAACGTGCGCTACATGGAGGTGCGCTACTCGCCCATCCTGCACGTGAAGCGCGGCATGAAGCTGCCCGAGATCGTGGACGCGGTGATTGACGGGCTGCGGCGCGCGGAGCGCGACTTCGGGATCCGCACCGGGCTGATCATCTGCGGCATCCGCCACATCCTGCCCAAGTGGTCGCTGGAGCTGGCGGAGCTCACGGTGGCCTACAAGAACCGCGGCGTGGTGGCCTTCGACCTGGCGGGCGCGGAGAAGGACTTCCCGGCCAAGGCGCACAAGGCGGCGTTCCAGAAGATCCTCAAGCACAACATCAACAGCACCGTGCACGCGGGGGAGGCCTTCGGGCCGGCCAGCATCGCCCAGGCCATCCACCATTGCGGCGCGCACCGGATCGGGCACGGCACGATGCTCAAGGAGGACCTGGACCTCCTCAACTACGTGAACGACCACCGGATCCCGCTGGAGATCTGCCTGAGCAGCAACGTCCAGACGCACGCCGTGGCGGACATGCGGCACCACCCGTTCAAGTTCTACTACGACTACGGCCTGCGCGTGACGCTCAACACCGACAACCGGCTGATGTCGAACACCACCGTGACCCGCGAGCTCTCGCTTGCGGTGAAGACCTTCCACCTGGGCCCCGCCGACCTGCGCAACATCATCATCAATGGCTTCAAGTGCGCGTTCCTGCCGCTCCACGAAAAGGTGGAGATGCTCCGCCAGGCGATCATCGACATGGACGAGATCCTGGCGGAAGGCACCGACTTCATCCCGGGCAAGGAGTACCTGTGATGGCCGACGGGCCGGGGTTCGACAAGAAGGGCATCCTCATCGGCATCGCCGGCGGATCGGGGTCGGGCAAGACCCTGGTGGCGCAGACCATCTTCGAGGAACTGGGCTCCGACCAGGTGGTGATCCTCAAGCAGGACTTCTACTACAAGGACCTCTCCGAGATCCCGATGAGCGAGCGCGACGTCCGCAACTTCGACCACCCCGACGCGTTCGACATGGACCTGCTGCGCAGCCAGGTGAAGTCCCTGCTCAAGGGCGGCTCCGCGGACGTTCCGGTGTACGACTACAAGACGCACCTGCGCACCACCGACGTGCGCCGGGCCGGCCCGCACGCCATCGTGGTGCTGGAGGGCATCCTGGTGCTGCTCGATCCCGAGCTGCGCTCGTGGATGGACATCCGCTGCTTCATCGACACCGACGCCGACGTGCGGCTGCTTCGCCGGCTCAAGCGCGACATCGTGGAGCGCGGGCGCGACGTGGAGTCCGTGCTGCGCCAGTACGAGCTCACCGTGCGGCCCAGTCACCTGCAGTTCGTGGAGCCCAGCAAGCGCTACGCCGACGTGATCATCCCCGAAGGCGGCTTCAACCTGGTGGCCATCGACCTTCTCAAGACCAAGATCCGCTCCATCCTGGCGGGTCACCGCCACCCGCAGGAGGCGTGACGTGGACGGCTGGACCCCCAAGGCGGGCGGCTGGATCGAGGTGGTCTGCGGCAGCATGTTCAGCGGCAAGACCGAGGAGCTGATCCGGCGCCTGCGCCGCGCGCAGATCGCGCGGCAGAAGGTGGAGATCTTCAAGCCCGCGCTGGACGACCGTTTCGCCGCCGACCAGCTGGTCTCCCACGGGGAGCAGCGCATCCCCTCGCGCGTGGTGCGCAACGCGCGCGAAATCCTCGAGTACTCCGGCGAGGCCCAGGTGATCGGCATTGACGAGGTGCAGTTCCTGGGAATGGACGTGGTGCCCGTGGTGCAGCAGCTCGCGGCGCAGGGCAAGCGCGTCATCTGTGCCGGCCTGGACCAGGACTACCGCGGCCGGCCCTTCGAGCCGGTGCCCCAGCTCCTGGCGATCGCCGAGTACATCACCAAGACGCTGGCGATCTGCGTGGTGTGCGGCGGCCCCGCCAACCGCACCCAGCGCGTGAGCGGCGGCAAGGAGCGCATCCAGGTCGGCGCCGGTGGCATGTACGAGGCCCGCTGCCGCAACTGCTACGAGCCCCCGGCCGAACCGTAGGGCAGGCACTCGTGCCTGCCGAGGCAATGCTGCCACGCAGTCGGGCATGAACGCCCGGCCTGCGTGCATAGGAGATCTCCCCGTGAAACTGGCCCGCGCCGCCCGCTGGTTCCTGCCGTTGCTCGTGCTGCTCCCGCTCGCCTGCTCGCCGAGGAAGACCGCGGACCAGGGCGCCGCCCCGCCCGGCGGCCCCCGCGTGGGCCTGGTGTTCGACGTCGGCGGCCGCGGCGACCAGTCCTTCAACGACTCCGCCTACCGCGGCCTGCAGCGCGCCGCGAAGGAACTGGATGCCGACATCTCCAACCTCATCGAGCCCAGCGAGGGCAGCGACCGCGAGTCGGCCCTGCGCACGCTGGCAGCCAAGAACCTGGACATCATCTTCGGCATCGGCTTCATCTTCACCGACGACCTCAACCGCCTGGCCGCCGACTACCCGAAGCAGAAGTTCGCGTGCGTGGACTACGCGCTGAAGGAGGGCGGGCAGGTGCCGGCCAACGTCCAGGCGCTCAAGTTCCGCGAGGAGGAGGGCTCGTTCCTGGTGGGCGCGCTGGCGGCGCTGCTCTCCAAGCCCCACAAACTGGGGTTCGTGGGCGGCATGGACATCGCCCTGATCCACAAGTTCGCCGCCGGGTTCCGGGCGGGTGCTGCGTACGCCGACCCGAGCGTGAAGGTGTCGGTGAAGTACGCCGGCGTGACCGGGGACGCCTTCAAGAACCCCACCAAGGGCAAGGAGCTGGCGCTGGGCATGTACGCCGAAGGCGCCGACATCATTTTCCACGCCTCCGGATCCACGGGGCAGGGCGTGTTCGAGGCGGCCAAGGAGCAGAAGAAGCTCGCCATCGGCGTCGACTCCGACCAGTGGCGCCCCGAGTACGACGGCGTGGTGCTGACCTCGATGATCAAGAACGTGGACGAGTCGGTGTTCCAATCGGTGAAGACCGCCCACGACGGGACGTGGAAGGGCGGGGTCGTGGAACTGGGCCTCAAGGAGGGCGGGGTGAACTACGTCTACGACGCCCACAACCGCGCCCTGATCCCGGACCCGGTGCGCGACCAGGTGGAGCGCATCCGGCAGAAGATCGTGGCGGGCGAGATCCGGGTTCCGAAGCAGTAGGCGGCATTCAATCCGGTGCCGCCGGACCGCCGGGCAGCAACCGGCCGGGCAACTGCCCGGCCCTTGCGTGCATCCAAAGGGTGGAGTAGCCTTGTACAGAGGCCGATACTCCCCCTGGGCGCCCAATCCAAGGACATGCGGATGCGGATTCGAACCGGCACGATTAAGCCCATCCTGACCGGCCTGCTCCTCGCAGGCTGGCTCGTGGCGCTGGTGGTGCCGGCGTGGGCGTGCGTTGCCTGCTGCTGCTGCGGCGACGAGCCGGCCCCGGTCCAGGGCCCGGTGTTTTCGGGCTGCGGCTGTGACATGACGCCGTCTGCGCCCTCCCAGGCCGCGGCCGAGCAGATCGTAAACCCCTATGCCCAGGTTTCCCTCGTTGCATCCCAGGCCGCCCCGGCGGTCCGGCTCGCGGTTCCGGCCGGGCGCTTCGCGGCCGCCCGCGCGCTGCCCTGGAACTCCCCGTCACCACCTCGAGCTTTCAGCACCATCCTCCAGATCTGATCCGCTCCTCTCGCACCGTCCGTAGATTCCGGAAATAGGCGCGACATTTCCCATTCCTGCCATGCAGGGAGGAGCCAATCCATGTTCCGTTCCAGCACCCTGGGCGCCGCGGCGCTCGTTGCGGCGGCATTCCTGGCCGTCGGTTGCACCAGGAGCAGCCAGCCAGCCGCCCCCAAGCCCGTCGCCCAGACCCCGCCTGCGGCCGCGACCGACCTTCGCGGGCGTGAGGATGCCCACCACCAGTACGCGATGAATGCCACGGACCCGCACAGCCTGCACGCCGAGACGACGCGCTATGCCACCGACATGCACGCCATGATGGACACCTTGATGGCCACGTGCCGCGGGATGCAGATGTCCGGCGGGGGAATGATGGGCGGCCACTCCGAGGCCGACATGGCGGCGATGACGAAGCGCATGTCGGATCTCGTGGACATGCACGGTTCGCGCATGGCCGGAACCCACGACATTGGCGAGATGCGCGCGGAGTGCGATGCGCACCACAACGGCATGGAGGTAATGCTCGCAGAGATGGACGTCATGATGCCGTCGGGCGACCACCACGGGCACGGGATGAGCGGCAGGAAGTAGCAGGCCCTCCGGCCCGGTTCACGGGCGCAGGTGCCACAACACCAACCGCCTCTTGGATGGAGGATTCAACATATGCCGTCGAACAGGCTTACGTGGGCGCTGCTGGTCTTGCTGGCGATCCTGCCCGGCGCCGCTCTCAGCCAATGCGCCGGGATGGGCGCGGGCGGGCACCGGCACGATGCCGACGCCGCAAGCAAGGCGGATGAGAAGGACCAGCGGATGATCCGCGACATCCTCCGCGACGAGGGCCGGCGGGATTTGCTGCTGGAAGCGGTGTTCGAGGATGCGGATTTCATGCAACGGGTCATCGACCGGGTCGCGCAGACTTCGAAGTTGCGCCAGATGGTCCTGGAGAGTCTCGGGGTGTCGGGCGAGGGAGAGCAGGCGGCGCACTCGGACACCAACCGGAGCCGCCAGCCGCGGATGAAATCGGGGCAAGAGACGTTCGCGTACGGCTGCCCCATGCACCCCGAAGTGAAGTCGAACAAGCCGGGCAAGTGCCCGAAATGCGGGATGTTCCTCGAGCGGGCGAAGCCTGCCGGGCGAGGCCCGGGCGACTCCACATCGAAAGGAGACCAGGGGTCGTGAGGAAGCCCTGGAACTGCCGGCGCCGCGACGTCCGGACGGCGGCGGCTTTCTGCCGGTTGCGCCTCCCACAGCTTGGGAGGAGACTGCGGGCGCATATGCCGATCCAGACTCACCCCGAACGGAGGCTGTTCCCATGAGATACCGGCGATTCCCGTGGCGCTCCGGGGGTGATCGGGGCGCATCCGCTCTCGCGGTGCGCCGCGCCGCCGCCGGTTTCCTGCTGCTGTGCGCCGTGCTGCCGCCGACCGCCGCCCGGGCGCTCGACCTCCCCGGCCTGCTGGCCGAGGTCCAGTCGCAGAACCCCATGTTGGTCGCGCGCCGGGCCATGGCCCAGGCTGCCGGCGAGCGCGTGTCGCGCGCCGGCGCCTGGGACAACCCCATGCTGGAGTTCGGCGCGGTGAATGTTCCGAGCAACGGCCGCTTCGACATGGAGCCGATGACCATGACCATGGTGGGGCTGGCGCAGAAGTTCCCGCTCTTCGGCAGCCGGGGCCTCGCCCGGCAGGCGGCGCGGGACGCCGCGAGCGCGGCGGTCTCCGCCGCGGAGTTCTCGCGCTTCGAGGCGCTGGGCATGGCCTGGGAGAGCTACGCGGACGCCTTCTACGCCGGCGAGCTGGCCCGCACCGCCGGGCACCACCGCGGGGCGATGAACCAGTTGCTCGAGTCGGCCCGCGCGCGCGTGGCTTCCGGCACCGGGCGGCTGGACGATGCGTTGCGGGCCGAGGCGGAGGGGGCTCGCGTGCTGGTCAACCTGAGCGATTTCGAGGCCGAACGGCACTCGGCCTGGGCGCGCCTGCAGGCGTTGCGCGGCGTCGGCCCGGAGGGCGAGGTGGACACCCTGGTGCCCTTCGCCGAGGCGGCCGTGCCGACAGACCCCTCGGTGTGGCTCGCTGCGGTTTCGCCGGGCCACCCGCGCCTGCGGGAGCTGGACGCCACCGTGTCGCGCTACCGCAACGAGGCCCGCTCGGCGAGGCGGATGGTCTGGCCGGACATCGAGCTGCGAGGCAGCTACAGCTGGCGTCGGACCCTGGAGGACGGCACGCGGCAGGACAACATGTTCAGCGCCACCGCGGCGATCATGCTGCCGCTGTTCGCCTCGAGGCGGGAGCTCGCGGAGGCGAGGGAGATGGACGCCATGGCCCGCGCCGGCAGCGCCGAGCGCCTGGGGTCGGAACTGGAGCTTCGGCAGCAGGTTTCGGTCGCCTGCTCCGAGGCTCGCGCCGCCCGGCGCAATGTGCGGCTGCTCGCCGACACCGTACTGGTGGTCCAGCGTCGGGCGCTGGAGGCGTCCTGGGCCTCCTATCGGGCGGGTGCGACGGACCTGTGGCGGGTGTTCGAGGCCAGTCACGAGCTGTACAACGAGGAGATCGCCCTGATCCGGGCCCGGCAGGCGCTCGCGCGCGCCGAGGCGCGCCTGGTGGCGCTGACCGGAAGAGTGGACTTGTTCGGGGTGGTCCTGCCGCCCGTGAAGGAGTGAGCATGACTTCGGACGAAGGCAAGAGCCCCCAGGAGGGCGGCGCCCCGCGGACTTCCATTCACCAGCCGCCGCCCGGGGCCCATCTCATGAACATCATCCGGTGGATGCTGTTCGTGGGCCTGTCCATCCTGGCCCTGGTCAGCATCGCCAGCTACATCGCGTACAGGATGGAGTTGAAGGCTCCGTCCGGGAAGGTGGGCAAGGCGGCCAGGGTGATCTACCGCTGCCCCATGCACCCCGCGTACACCTCGGACAAGCCCGGGGACTGCCCGATCTGCGGCATGAGCCTGGAGAAGGTCACCGACACCGACGAGCACGCGGCGCACGCCGGGATGGGGCACGAGGGCGACGTGCCCGGGCTCACGCCGGTGCACATGACCCCCGAGCGGGTGCAGTTGATCGGGGTCCGATTCGCGCGGGTGGAGCGGAGGACTTTCGGCGGGACGCTGGACCTGGTGGGCTTCGTGACGCCCGACGAGGGCCGCATCCGCAGGGTCCAGATCCGGGTCTCCGGCTGGGTCCAGCAGTTGTTCGTGAACCGGACGGGTGAGAAGGTGCGCGTCGGGGAGCCGCTGCTGTCCATCTACAGCCCCGAGTTGTACCAGAGCGAGCGCGAGTATCTGATCGCCCACGAGGCCGGCGGCATGGGCGAGCACGGCGCGGGCGGCGCCACCGGGGGCGGCGAACCGGGCGGCGCCACCGCGGAAGCCACCGGGGAACGGCTCAGGCTCCTCGGAGTTCCGGGGGAGGAGCTCCTCCGGCTGGAGCGCGAGCGCACCCCGGTCATGAACCTCACGCTGCGCTCCCCGGTGAGCGGGACGGTGCTGGAGCGCGGAGTGCTGCAGGGCCAGTACGTGGGAGCGGACACGCCCCTGCTGACGGTGGCGGACCTCTCGCGCGTGTGGGTCCTGGCGGACCTGTACGAGATGGACTTCGAGCGGGTCCACACCGGTGACCGGGCGGTGTTCACCGCGGACGGCATGCCCGGCCGCACCTTCGAGGGCCGCGTGGAACTGGTGAACCCGACGGTCTCGAGCGAAACGCGCACGCTCAAGCTGCGCATCGGGCTGGACGATCCGACGGGCGTGCTGCGCCCCGGGATGTACGGGCATGTCGCCGTGCGGGGCGCGGCCGAGACGGCGCTGGTGGTCCCGGGCGAGGCCGTGGTGAACGCGGGCGAGCACAGCTACGTGTTCCTGGCCCGGGGCGGGGGGCATTTCGAGCCCCGCATGGTGTGGGTGGGGCTGCGGGACGCCGACCAGGTCCAGATCGTCCGCGGACTCGCGGCCGGCGACACGGTGGTCTCGAGCGCCTCGTTCCTGATCGACTCCGAGAGCCGCCTCAAGGCCGCCATGGAAGGCATGGGCGGCAAGCCGGCGCCTGCCCACAATCACGGAGGCATGTGATGATCGGGCGCATCATCGAGTACTGCGCCACCCACCGCATGCTGGTGTTCATCGTCACCGCGTTCGTGGTGGCGGGCTCCTACTTCGCCGTCAGGAGCGTGCCGCTGGACGCCATCCCGGATCTCTCGGATCCCCAGGTGATCGTCTGGACCGAGTGGATGGGCCGCAGTCCGGACCTGGTGGAGGACCAGGTGACGTATCCCATCGTCTCCGCCCTGCTGGGCGCGCCGAAGGTCGAGGCGGTGCGCGGACAGTCCATGTTCGGGATGAGCTTCATCTACGTCATCTTCAAGGAGGGGACCGACCTCTACTGGGCGCGGAGCCGCGTGATGGAGTACATGGGCAGCATTCGATCCCGGCTCCCCCAGGGAGTGAACCCGGTGCTGGGGCCGGACGCCACCTCCGTGGGGTGGGTGTTCCAGTACGCCCTGGTGGACAAGAGCGGCAGGCACGACCTCGCGGAGCTGCGCACGTTCCAGGACTTCAACCTGCGCTATGCGCTGGCCAGCGTGCCCGGGGTGGCGGAAGTCGCATCCGTGGGCGGGTACGAGCGCCAGTACCAGGTGGAAGTGGAACCAAACAAGCTGCACGCCTACGGCCTTTCGCTGGGAGACCTCACCGGGGCCATCCGCAGGAGCAACTCGGATGTGGGCGGGCGGATCATCGAGATGTCCGGACGCGAGTACTTCGTGCGCGGGCGCGGCTACATCAAGAACCTGGACGACATCCGCCAGATCGCCCTGGGCGCAGACCGCGGCACCGGTACGCCCATCCGCATCGGCGACGTGGCCAGCGTGTCGTTCGGCCCGGACATCCGGCGCGGCGTGGCCGAGCTGGACGGCGAGGGCGAGGTCGTCGGCGGCACGGTGGTGATGCGCTACGGCGAGAACGCGCTGCGGGTGATCGAACGGGTGAAGAAGAAGCTGGGTGAGGTCAAGGGCTCCATGCCCGAAGGGGTGGAGGTCAAGATCGTCTACGACCGCTCCGGGCTGATTGACCGGGCCATTGACACCCTCCGGCACACGCTGCTCGAGGAAGCCATCGTGGTCAGCCTGATCATCTTCGTATTCCTGCTGCACTTTCGGAGCACGCTGGTCCCGGTCCTGTCCCTGCCGGTGGCCGTGGGGCTGGCGTTCGTACCCATGTACTTCCTGGGCATCAACTCCAACATCATGAGCCTCGGAGGGATCGCGATCGCCATCGGAGCCATGGTGGACGCGGCCATCGTGCTGGTGGAGAACGCGCACAAGCACCTGGAGACGGCCCCGCCGGGGGCCGACCGCCAGAAGGTGTTGATCGAGGCAGCCAAGGAGGTGGGCCCGCCGATCTTCTTTTCGCTGCTGATCATCACCGTGGCGTTCCTGCCCATCTTCGGGCTCAACGGCCAGGCCGGGCGGCTGTTCAAGCCGCTGGCCTTCACCAAGACCTTCGCGATGGCGTTCGCGGCGCTGGTCTCCATCACGTTGTCCCCGGCGCTCATGGGACTGCTGATCCGCGGCAAGATCAAGCACGAGAAGGACCATCCCGTCTCGCGCTTCATGATCGCCATCTACCGGCCCTTCGCCTGGGTGGCGCTGAAGAACCCGAAGACCACCATTGCGATCGGCCTGGCGGCGCTGCTCTCGGCCGTGCCGATGACGATGCGCCTGGGCCACGAATTCATGCCGCCGCTCAACGAGGGCGACATGCTCTACATGCCCACCACGTTCCCCAACATCTCCATCGAGGAGGCCAAGAAGTATCTCCAGGTGCAGGACCGGTTGATTCGCGGCTTCCCCGAAGTGGAGACCGTGTTCGGCAAGTCGGGCCGCTCCGAGACGCCCACGGATCCGGCGCCGCTGTCCATGGTCGAGACCGTGGTGAAGCTCAAGCCCCGCGAGCAGTGGCGCATGGTGGAGGTGCCGCGCTGGTACTCGAAGTGGGCGCCCGCGTGGACCCGGCCCGCGCTGCACGTGCTGTGGCCGGAGAAACGGCGCATCCGCTGGGAGGAACTGACCGAGGAGCTGAATCGCAGGCTGCAGATGCCGGGCTGGACCAACGCCTGGACCATGCCCATCAAGACCCGCATTGACATGCTCTCGACCGGCATCCGCACGCCCATCGGGGTGAAGATCTTCGGGCCCGACCTGGCCACCATCGAGCGCATCGGCATGGACCTGGAGCGGACGGTGTCGAAGGTGCCGCACACGCGCAGCGTGTACTCGGACCGCAACACCGGGGGGTTCTACCTGGATATCATCCCCGACCGCAAGGCGCTGGCGCGCTACGGCCTGACCGTGGGGGAGGTCCAGGACGTGATCGAGGCCGCGGTGGGCGGAGAGCCGATCGAGGTCACAGTGGAGGGGCGCAACCGGTTCACCATCAACGTCCGCTATCCGAGCGAGCTGCGGCAGGATGTCGAGCGCCTGCGCCACGTGCTGGTGCCGCTGCGCATGCCCGCCTCGCGGGGGACCTCGGCGCCCATGGGCGCGGGCCCGTCCGCCATGCCGGGGACCGCGCCGCCCACGCTGTTCGCGGCCAGCGGGATCCCGGACGTGGGCCTGGAGCTCTACACGCAGGCCATGAGCGGGCCGGGGCCCGACCCGAAACCGGGTGGCGGCATGGGCTCGCCGGGCGGCGGCATGGGGGCAGCCTCCTCCGGCGCCATGGGCGGGCAGGCGGCGGGAAACCCGCTGCCTCCCGCCGGCCCTGCCGCCGTTCCCGGCGGCGGGGTGCCGGACGCCGCCGCCGGCCAGCACGTGCCGCTGGGCCAGGTGGCGGACATCCGCATCGTCACCGGCCCGCCGATGATCCGCGACGAGGCCGGCATGCTGGCCGGCTACGTCTACGTGGACATGGACGCCGCGAAGCGCGACATCGGCGGCTACGTGGAGGACGCCAAGAAGGCCGTGGCCCGGGAGGTGAAGCTGCCGGTGGGATACACCCTCAAGTGGACCGGCCAGTACGAGCTGCTGCAACAGATGCAGGCGCGCATGAAGTTCCTGGTGCCGCTGACGCTGGTGATCATCACACTGCTGTTGTTCATGAACTTCGGCAACCTCGCCGAGGCCCTGATCGTGCTGTGCTCGGTCCCCTTCGCGCTGATCGGCAGCGTGTGGCTGATGACCTTCCTGCACTACAACCTGTCCACCGCCGTGTGGGTGGGGATCATCGCGCTGGTGGGCCTCGCGGCGCAGACGGGCGTGGTGATGGTGGTGTACTGCGACAGTTCCTATCACAAGTACAAGCGCGAGGGCCGCATCCGCGACCTGGACGACATCGTGGAGGCCACGCTGGAAGGTTCGGTGCAGCGCGTGCGGCCCAAGCTCATGACCGTGGCGACGATGATGATCGGCCTGGTGCCGCTGCTGTGGTCGCAGGGCGCGGGCGCGGACGTGATGAAGCGGGTGGCTGCTCCCATGGTGGGCGGGCTTTTCACCTCGGCGTTCCTCACCCTGGAGATCATCCCGGTGGTGTACACGTACTGGCGCTACGCGCAGCTCAAGCGGGAACAGCGGAACGGGAGGGCGGCAGTGTAGCGCGCGGCGCGGCGGTCCGGTCGGAGTGCACTGAGCGGTGTCCCGGCCGGTCGCCGCCGCGCCATCACGCGGGTCGTGATTCGGAGGCCGCAATGTTCACTCAACCTCTGGCCGAACAGAAAGGAACTTTCATGCTACGCACTTTCCTCTTCACCCTCGCGGCCGCTGCCGTGCTGGCCGCCGGGGCGCCGGCGCGCGCGGACCAGATGAGCAAGCACGCCCCCACGACGATCACCGGGGAGGTCGTGGACATGGGTTGCTGGCTCGGGCACTCCGCACGCGGCGCCAAACACGTGGAATGCGCGACGAAGTGCATCCAGGGTGGCATGCCCATGGGCCTGCTGACGGACAAGGGGGTCCTCTACCTTCTTACCCTTAGCCACGATGACGCCGATCCCTACAACAAGATCAAGGACATGGCGGGCAAGACCGTCTCCGTCACCGGTTCCGTGATGACCCGCTCGGGAGTCAAGGGGATCGACGTGACGGCGTTCAAGCCGGCCGAAGCGGTCGGGGGCAAGTAATCCGACGAGAGCGCGGGCGGCCGCCCCGCGCTTCGGGAGGGCTCCATGAAGAGGCGCACGCTCCCGGTCCTGTTGGCGGTCCTGGTGGCTGCCGGCCTTGCGGCCGGCGCCACCGGGCTCTTCCTGCTCCGGCCCCGCCTTCCCGCCGCTGAACGCGGTCGCCGACTCGCCGAGCGCACCGGCTGCTTCGCGTGTCACGGTCCGGAGGGCTCCCGGGGCGCGGCGAACCCGGGACGCACCGACCGCACCGTGCCCACCTTTGGCGGGGACCTGATGATGTACGCGGAATCGCCCGCCGACGTGCGGGAGTGGATTCTGAACGGCGTCACGTCCCGTCGCGCGCGCAGCCGGAGCTGGCAGGCGCAGCGGGACCGTGGGGCCCTCAGGATGCCGGCCTTCAAGGGCCGGCTCTCCGCGCGGGAGTTGGACGACCTGGTGGCGTTCGTGCTGTCCGTCTCCGGGGAACCCGAGCCGGAGGATTCCAGCGCCGCGCTGGGCCTCAGGAGGGCCCAGGAGCTGGGCTGCGTCGGATGCCACGGTCCCGGTGGCAGACTCGCCCGCCCCAATCCGGGCTCCCTCAAGGGTTATGTCCCGTCGTGGGACGGCTCCGACTTCCCGGAGCTGGTGGCCGGGCGCGCCGAGTTCGACCAGTGGGTCCGGGAGGGAGTCCCCGACCGATTTCGCGACAACGCGCTGGCGCGCTGGTTCCTGGCCAGGGCCGCGCTGAAGATGCCTGCGTATCGGCACCACCTCCAGGCCGGGGATCTCGACGCGCTGTGGACCTACGTCCAGTGGCTCCGCTCGCAGCCGCGGCCGTGATATCCTCCCCCCCATGCCTGCGGCGGTCGAACTCCTCGACATCCACAAGTCCTTCTCTCGCGTGAAGGCCAACGACGGCGTGCGTCTCTCCGTGGAGCGCGGCGAGGTGCACGCCATCGTGGGGGAGAACGGCGCGGGCAAATCCACCCTGATGAAGATCCTCTACGGCCTGTATGCGCCCGATCGCGGGGAGATCCGCGTGGGTGGGCGACCCGTGCGATTTCGCGGGCCCGCCGACGCGCGCTCGCACGGGCTGGGCATGGTGCACCAGCACTTCATGCTGGTCCGGAACATGGACGTGGCGGACAACGTGCTGCTGGGCCGCGAGGGCACCTGGGCGCTGGGCGGCCTGCGCCGCGGCCGGGCCTCGCGCGAGCTGCACGAGCTCTCCCAGCGCTACGGCCTGCAGGTGGACCCCTCCGCGCGCGTGGAGGACCTCCCGGTCGGCGTGCAGCAGCGGGTGGAGATCCTGCGCGTCCTCGCCCACGGCGCCGAAATCCTGATCTTCGACGAGCCCACCGCGGTGCTCACCCCCCTCGAGGTGGCGGAGTTCTTCCGCGTGCTGCGTCGCCTGCGCGAGCAGGGCAAGACCTCGCTGCTGATCACGCACAAGCTGGACGAGGTGATGGCGGTGAGCGACCGCGTCACGGTGATGCGAAGCGGCCGCGTGGTGGGCTCGCGCGCCACCGCTACCACCTCGCCGACCGAGCTGGCCAACCTGATGGTCGGCCGGGACGTGCTGCTGGGAGTGGAGCGCCGTCCCGGCGCACCCGAGGGCGCGGTGCTGGAAGTGCGCGACCTGGAGGTGCGGGATGCCCGCCGCCTGCCCGCGGTGCGCGGCGTGAGCTTCACGGTGCGCGCCGGTGAAATCGTGGGGTTCGCGGGCGTGGAAGGCAACGGCCAGACCGAGCTGATCGAGGCGATCACCGGCCTGCGCGCCCCGGATTCCGGCTCCGTCCGCCTCGCGGGGACGGACATCACGCGCGCCCCGGTGCGGCGGCGCTATGCCGCCGGCCTGGCCCATGTGCCCGAGGACCGGCACAAGCACGGGCTGGTGCTGGAGATGTCGGTGGCCGAGAACCTGCTCCTGGGGCGCCAGTGGGAGCCCGAGTTCTCCTCCCGTGGCCTGCTGCGGCGCGCGGGGATCGCGAGCATGGCCCGCGCGCGGGTGCGCGATTTCGACGTGCGTCCGCCGGACCCGGAAATCCCCGCGCGCGACCTCTCCGGCGGCAACCAGCAGAAGGTGGTGCTGGCGCGCGAGCTGACCCGCGCGGCTCGGCTGGTGCTGGCGGCGCAGCCGACCCGCGGCGTGGACATCGGGGCCACCGAGTTCATCCACGCGCAGCTGCTCGCGGCGCGCGACGAGGGCCGCGCGGTCCTGCTCATCTCGGCCGACCTGCAGGAGGTGATGCGCCTGGCCGACCGCATCCTGGTGCTCTACCGGGGCCGGGTGGCGGGCGAGGCGCGCGCGGAAGAGGCGACCGAGGAGCAGCTGGGACTGTGGATGCTGGGAGGCGCCGGAACGGGCGTCGAGACGGAGGGCGGGCCTGCCCCCCTGCCGCCACCTGACGACGCGGGGGTGGCGCCATGAACCGCGGGGCCTCCTTCGCCGTCCCGCTGGTGGCCCTGGCATTCTCCTTCGCGCTGGGCGCGGTGCTGATCGCGGCCATCGGGCGCGACCCCCTGCTGGTCTACGGCACGCTGGTGCGGGACACCCTGGGCAATCCCTACGGCATCGGCCAGGTGCTGTTCAAGGCCACGCCGCTGGTCTTCACCGGGCTGGCGTGCGCCCTGGGCTTCCGTGCCGGGCTGTTCAACATCGGTGCCGAGGGGCAGTTGTACGCCGGGGCGTTTGCGGCGGCGTGGACGGGGTTCACGTTCCCGGGGCTGCCGTCGGTGGTGCTGGTGCCGCTGTGCTTCGCGGCCGCCGCGCTCGCAGGTGCGGCGTGGGGCGCGGTGCCGGGCTACCTGAAGGCCCGCTTCGGCGCGCACGAGGTCATCAACACCATCATGCTGAACTTCGTGGCCGTGGCGCTGACCGGCTACTTCGTGGCGCACGTCTACGTGGTGGCGGAGTCCATGCACACGCCCGAGATCGCGCCCGCGGCGCGGGTGTGGCGGCTGGAGCGGCTGCTGCCGGCGCTGGCCGGCTCGCCGGTGAACGTCACGTTCTTTGCGGCACTCGCGGCGGCGCTGGCGGTGGGGTTCTTCCTGTGGCGCACCCGGGCCGGCTACGAGCTGCGGGTGGGTGGCTGGAGCGCGTCCGCCGCGGAGTACGCGGGCGTGAGGGGAGGCGCCGCCACCGTCGGCGCGATGGCGCTTTCCGGCGCGCTGGCGGGCCTGGCGGGCACCAACTTCGTGCTCGGCTACAAGCACTACTTCGAGACCAACTTCTCCAACGGGCTGGGCTTCATGGGGCTGGCGGTGGCGCTGCTGGGGCGCAATCATCCCGCCGGGGTGGTTGCTGCCGCGCTGCTCTTCGGCGCCTTGTCCCACGGCGCGCTGGTGATCAACACCCTGGTGCCCAAGGAGCTGCTGGAGATCCTGCAGGCGGTGGTGATCCTCTCGGTGGTGGTGACCAGCAACGTGTTCGAGGACCTGGTTCGGCGAAGGAGGAAAGCGCGTGTCGGGGCTGCTTGACGCCGCCGTGGTGGGCGCGCTGCTGGCGCAGACCCTGCGCATCTCGGTGCCCTATGCGTTCGCCTCCCTGGGCGGCACGTTCTCGGAGCGCGGCGGCACGGTGAACATCGCGCTCGAGGGCATCCTGCTCAACTCGGCGTTCGCCACCGCGGTGGGCACCCTGTTCCTGCACTCCCCGTGGCTCGGGGTGCTGGCGGGCATGACCGCGGGGATCCTCACCTCGCTGCTGCACGCCGTGGCGTGCGTGGTGTTCCGCGCGGACCAGATCGTGAGCGGCGTGGCGATCAACCTGCTGTCGGCGGGGCTGACGAAATTCCTGCTCAAGGTGATCTTCGACAGCACCAGCAACTCCCCGCGCTTCGAGGGTCTGCCGGAATGGAGCCTGCCATGGCTGGCGGACGTGCCGCCGCTGCGCACGCTGCTGGGCACGCCGCTGATCCTGCTCGCGGCGGTGTGCGTGGTCGTTGGTTCGCGGGTGCTGTTCCGAACCCCGTTCGGGCTGCGGCTGCGCGCGTGCGGGGAGCATCCCGAGGCGGCCGATTCCATGGGCGTGAACGTGGCCGGCACCCGTATCGCCGGGGTGCTGATTTCCGGGGCGCTGGGCGGGCTGGGCGGCGCGTGGCTGGCGCTGGACCAGCACAGCTTCACCGACGGCATGTCCGGCGGCCGCGGCTACATCGCGCTGGCGGCGATGATCGTGGGCAAGTGGAACCCCCTGGGCGGGGCCGGTGCGTGCCTGCTGTTCGGGCTGGCGGAGACCATGCAGTTGCGGCTGCAGGGAGGGAGCATCCCCACGCAGTTCATCCAGATGATTCCCTACGTGCTGACCATCGTGGTGCTGGCGGGCTTCATCGGGCGCGCCCTGCCGCCGCGGGCGGTGGGCGTGCCGTACCGGAAGGAACAGTGAGCGGCGACCCGGGGCGGAAGCGCGAGGAATGCCTGGGCCGCCTCGAGGCGGCCGCCCGCGTGGTCCTCGAGCGCCTGGGCCCGCTGCCGGCGAACGCGGTGGTGCTGGGCTCGGGCCTGGGACCGCTGGCAGACGGAATGTCGGAACGGGTGGCCCTGCCCGTCTCCGGGATTCCCGGCCACCCGCGCCCCGGGGTTCAGGGTCACGCCGGACTGTGGGTGAAGGGGCGCCTCGAAGACGTACCGGTGCTGGCGCTGCAGGGCCGCGCGCACTTCTACGAGGGCCACACGATGGAGGAGGTCACCTTCGCCACCATGCTGCTGAAGCGCCTCGGCGTGGAGCGACTTCTGGTGACCAACGCGGCGGGCGCGGTGTCGCCGCGCTTCAAGCCCGGCGACCTGGTGCTCCTGGACGGGGCGATCAACCTGATGCTGCACCAGCCGCGTTGGGATCACCGGAGCCCCCGGTCCATGCCGCTGGACCCGGGTCTGATGCGGATCGCGGAGCGGGTGGCGGGGAGGAAGGGCATCGCGCTGCGGCGGGGGGCGCTGGCGGCGTTCACCGGGCCGTCCTACGAGACGCCGGCGGAGGTGCGAATGGCCTGCGCCCTGGGCGGCGACGCCGGTGGGATGAGCACCGTGCCCGAGATCTACGCCGCGGGGCAGGCGGGACTGCGGGTCCTGGGCATCACCTGCATCACCAACTTTGGTTCCGGCATATCCGCGAGTCCGCTCGACCACCGCGAGGTCATGGAGACCGCGGACCGCGTGGCGTCCCGCTTCCGCGACCTGGTGGGCGGGATCCTGGCCGCATTCGACCGGGAGCAGCCGTGACGCGGCCCGATCTCGGTTGGGGCGTGATCTTCGACATGGACGACACGCTGCTGCTCACCAGTCCGACGTTCGAGGCGGCGATCCTGAAGCTGGCCTTGCGCCTGGGTGAGCTGGGCATTCCCATGGACGTGACCCGCGAGCGGCTCAACGACGTGGACCTGGCTCGCATCGAGCAGGTGGGCTACGGGCGGCACCGCTGGCCGGAGTCCATGGGGCTCACCTACCGCGCGTTCGTGGACGAGGGGCGCCTGCCGTACGACGCCGGCGTGGAGCGCGAGTGCGTGGCGATCGGCTGGGCCACCTACGAGGCCTATCCGCCGGTGCGCCAAGGCGCGCGGGAGGTGCTGGAGACCCTGCGGCCGTACGTGAAGCTCACGCTGGCCACCATGGGCGACGCGGACCTGCAGCGCCCGCGCCTGGAGCACTCCGGGCTGGAGCACCACTTCGACCGCGTGTTCGTGCTGCCGCGCAAGACCCCGGGCGAGTTCCGGCACGTCCTGGACGAGTGCGGCTTCGTCCCCGAGCGCGCCTTCATGGTGGGCGACGGCATGCGCTCCGACATCAATCCGACGCTGTCGCTGGGAATGCACGCGATCCACGTGCGCGGGCAGTCGTGGGCCTATCAGAACGTGCCGCCGCTGCACGGGGACTTCTTCGCCGTGGATTCCCTGGAGGAGATCCCGCCGATCATCTTCGGGAGGATGGGGATCGCAGGCGCCTGAGCCGGGGCAAACGTGGGTGCGCCCGCGTGAGCCGCAACGGGAGCCGGCCGTTCGCGCGCGGGTGCAGCGCGGATCCCTACAACCGGACCAGTTTCCTGGAGACGGTCCCCGCGCCCGATCCTGCACGCACCCGCACGAAGTACACCCCCGCCGCGCACGCGCCACCCGAGTCTCCGCGTCCGTTCCACGTCACCGAGTGCGCCGCCCCGTCGGAGGGGCCGCGCCACAACCGCGCGACCCGGCGCCCGGCGGCGTCGAAGACCGCCACGTCGGCGTCTGCCGCTCCCGCGGTCAGCGCGAAGTCCACGCGCACGTCGCCGCGCGAGGGGTTGGGGAGGGGCGGGCGCAGCCGCAGGATCGTCGCCGGCTGCGGTGCGGGCGCATCCACGGCGCCGGCCAGCAGTTCCAGCAGCCACAGGTCGTTGAGCGGCCCGCTGGGCACCAGGCCCCCGAAGACGCGCATGCGGCGGTTCACGGGATTCCACGTCGCAGCGTGGCGCCAGCGCGCCGGCGCGGGCGGCGAGGTGAGCGGTACCGGGTTCCAGACTCTCCAGTGGGGATCGTACATCCAGGTGTCCTGGATCGGGGCCGCGCTGGGGGAGGGCGCGCCGCCGTGGACCACCATCTGGTTCTCAAGGTCCATCACGGCCGAGTGGCCTTCCCGGGACGCCGGCCACCAGGTTCCCACCTGCAGTTGCCGGCGCCATGTCAGCGAGTCCACCGAGAAAGCCCACAGATCTCCGAGCGCCGTGGTGTCGTTTGACCCGCCGAACACCAGCAGTTCGCGCCGGATCGGGTCATAGGTCAGGGAGGTGAGATAGCGCGCTCCCGGCCCCTCGGGAGCCGGGATGGAGTCCCATTTCGCGCTGTCCGGGCTGAAGCACCACAGGTCGCCCAGCGGGCCGGCCGTGCCATACCCCCCGAACATCCACATCTTGCGGTCCTCGAAGTCGGCGACCATGGCGGCGAACTTCCGGCGCGGCGGGAAGCGGTTCACGTTCACCGGGTTCCACGTGAGTGAGTCGAAACTGTAGGACCAGGTGTCGCGCCGGAGGGAGGTGCCGGCGTCGCCGCCGAACAGGTAGGCGTGGCGGCCGATCGAATCCACGGAGACACAAGATCCGGAGCGCGCGGACGGGGCCGTCGGGGTGTCAATGCGGAGCCAGGAGTCGGTGGCACCGTTGAGCCGCCACAGGTCCCCCGCCGGCGAGCCGGCGTGCACTCCGCCAAACACGTGGAACAGCTCCCCCACGGGGTCGCGGAACGCCACGTGGTCGTAGCGCTCTGAGGGCACGGTGTCCACCTGCGACCAGTCGAAGGTGAACAGGTTGAGCCGGTGAAAATCGTTGCTTTCGCCCGGCGCGAAGCGGGAGCGGCCGCCGAACTCGACCAGGAGGTTCTTGAGCATCGTGCCGCACGCGCCCTCGTCCGCCCATGGGGGCTCGCCCAGCGTGCCCAGGGACTCCCACTGCGCGGACATGAAATTGTAGCTGTACGTGTCCTTCCACGCCGAGCGCAACCCGTGCCCGCCGGTGACGAACATACGCTCGTCGGACGGTCGCACCGCGGCGATGTGCCCGGCCCGGCCCTCCGCGGGCGCGCCGGACGAGGTGATGCGCGACCACGTCATGGTGGCCAGGTCCAGCTGCCACAGGTCGTTGAAGTAGGTGGAGACGCCGTCGAAACCCCCGTAGAGCGCGGCGCGACTCTGCACGATGTGCTCGCGCAGGAACGAGTGGAAGGATCGCGCGGCCGGGAAGGTGCTGTCCTCGGGCACCCGCGTCCAGTCCAGCGTGGCGAAGTCGAGGTAGTAGAGGCGCTGCAAGTAGTTGCCGCCGAAGACCACCAGGCGGTCCAGGTCCCGGTCGAACATCATTCCGTGGCCGGTCGTGGGCGGGGGCACGTCCCCGTGGGTGACGATGGTGCTCCACTCCAGGGTGGCGAGATCGAGGGCGCGCACGGCGCTGGTGGTCCCGCCGAAGACCACCATGCGGCGGCGAGCGCCGTCGTAGACGGCCTGGTGCAGCCACGTGGGGGGCGGGACGGCCCCGGACACCGCGGGCTGGCTCCACTCGCGCTTCAGCGGGTCGTACATCCAGAGGTCATTGAGGCCGGTGGGATCGGTCTGCGAGCGGAAGCCGCCGAACAGGAACACGCTGCCCGAGACGGAGTCCACCACCATCGAGGCGAAGGAGCGGGAGGGCGGCGCGTTGTGCTTGCTCGAGGCCCAGCGGTCGGCGCGGGAAACGCCGGCCAGCGCCGCGAGGCACATCGCGGCGACCAGGAAAACGGACACGAAGCGGGCACGGGTCAAGCAGGCCCCCCGGCTTGGAAGCGGAGCGAGATGTGAGGGAGTGAAGTCAGGCCACGATTATACCACTATTTCCTTTCCTCCAACTCCATCTTGCACTTGGGGCAGCGACCGGGCTTGTCCGAGGTCACCTCGGGGTGCATGGGGCAGACGTAGGCCATGGCCGAGGAATCGGCCTGGGCCGCCGCCGTGGCGGCCTCGCCGGCCACCGACCTGGCGCTGTCGATCGTCGCCGCTCCACCCGGGGCCACCGTCTCCGCCCCCTGGTCCACCGCCTTCTTGCCGCACCCTGCCGCCCCCAGGGCCGCCAGGACCGCCATTGTTGCGACCAACTTTCGCATCCAGATTCTCCTTGGATCGGGTGATTGCGCCTCAGGACGCAGGGGAAGATAGCAGATCGGGCCCGGGCGTGTCCCGGGGCGGGGATCATCACGCCGGGCGCTCGCACCCGCCCGGGAGATCCCTGTGTTGACGCGGTGTCACCCCCGGTGGGCGCCGGAACTGCCCGGAATCTACATTCCCGCAACGGCTTGCCACCACCTTTGAAACAACCTCGTTGTATACCTGTTTCAACGGCGTAAATCCAACAGGCAGTTCATTTTGGCGTTGACAGGGGACCCCTGAGCGATTATTATCATCACTGAGTGAATTCTACTGGTATCGCTGGTTCCCGGACCGGCGAGGCCTACCCGCCTCGAGAGCGGAGCCACCAGTCGTTGTCACCGTGGACCGCTTCCAAACGAAGCCCGTCTCACACCGTTTCAAAAGGAGAGCCCATGAAGACCCTCGGTACTATTCTCGCCGCCGTGGCGCTGCTCGTCGCCTGCGCTGGGTCCGCGCAGGCCCTCAATCTCATGAGCGAGCTGTTCAGCTACGGGAACGGCAACCTGACTCCGAACGGCGGCTGGGCCGTGCACAGCGGTACGATCACCGGCACCGGCACGGGCATTGACGTCCAGGTCGTCAGCAGCGCCGCCGTCGGCGACATGACCAAGGCCCCGGACGTCAACCGCTCCTTCGCCGCGCAGGACTCATTCGGCACCGTGTACGCCTGCTACCAGGTTACCATCCCGCAGCCGACCGTCACGCCGGTGGTGGGCAACTACTTCGCCCACTTCAAGGACGGCACCACTTCAAACTTCTGGGCGCGCCTGTTCGTGCTCCCGGTTGCTGGCGACGCCACCAAGTTCACGTTCGGCGTCTCCGCCTACAGCGTCAACAACATCGCGCAAATCGGCGTGTGGGGCACCCCGCTTACGTTCGGCACCACCTACTGGATCGTCACCTCGTGGGACGGCACCGCCAAGGTCGCGACGATGTGGGTGAACCCGACCAGCCCGTCGAGCCCGAGCGTCTCGTCTTCGACCTCCAGCGTGATCATCCCCCGGCTGTCGATTTCTTCGTTCGGCCTGCGCCAGAGCAGCTCCGGCTCTCCGGTCTCTGGTTCGGTCAACTGGACCTACAAGGTTGACAACCTGGGCGTCGGCACCACGTTCTATGACGCGTGCGCCTACACCGGCATCACCCCGGTCCAGAACTCGACCTGGGGCCAGATCCGCAAGGTCTACCGCTAGACTCCAACGAAGCTCGCTGTACCTGGCGGCCACTTCCCGCGCGGGAGTGGCCGCCTTGCCTTGTCGCGCCGCCTCAAGGGCACGGTCCACCGTGGATAACGGAATAGCACCATCACGGTCATTCCACGGAAGTGGAGTCCCGGGCACGATTTAGGGGCTTGACGCGGCCGGGCTTTCTTGCTACTGTTTTCACAATCACTGTTCGGGTGTCCGCGGAGTGGTTTCCGGTTTGCGCGGCACCGGACGTAAGATAGATACCCAATTATCCCTTACTGTCCACGCAGCACACATACCTGGTACCTGGCTTGAGTGAAAGGGCGTCCAACCGGGCGCCCTCTTCGCATATTGCGCGTTGACAGGCCTCTCGGCCCATCTGGGATACTTGGGTCGGATGAGCTTTCCGGCGCCAAGACCCCGGGAGGGCCCGGCCCGCACCCATCGCGGGCGGGGTGGCATCCAATGGTTCTGGGTAGACCCCGTGGCCGGCGGCCAGCCGGCCCTTTACGAAAAGGAGTGGGAATGTCCCAGGTTGGTGAGGCGATCGTCACCGTGAGCGAGCGGGCCGCCCAGGAGATCAAGGCGGTCATGGAGAAGCAGGGCAAGGCGGATGCCAGCCTGCGCATATACGTCGCGGGCGGCGGCTGCTCCGGCCTGCAATACGGCATGCAGCTGACCACCGAGACCGAAGACGGCGACGTGACGTACGAGACCCAGGGCGTGCGCGTGGTGGTGGACTCCGCCAGCGCGGAGTACTTGCGCGGCGCGTCCGTGGACTGGGAAGGCTCCCTGGTCGGGGGGGGGTTCCGCATCGAGAACCCCAACGCCGTGAAGAGCTGCGGCTGCGGCCAGAGTTTCACGCCGCAGGGCCAGGAAGGCGGCGAGAGCGCCGGGGGTTGCGGGGGCTGTTCGGGCGGCCACTAGGCGCGGCCGCCGACGCCCCGCGCCAGGGCCTGTGCCACAAGGAGGACTGGAACGGGGATCCACCTGAGTGCGTCCTCGTTCGTCGTCCCAGGGAGGCGGGCCGGCCCGCCTCCGGGGGGAGCTCCCTAGATCTTCGCCTTCATCCAGCTCCCGCGCCGGAACCAAAGCACGAACCCCGCCAGCTCCATCGAGTACGCCGCCAGGATGGCGCCCCACACCACCATCGGTGAATGGAACCCCAGCGCCTCGGCCGCCAGGACCAGCGCCACCGTGCCCCCGGCCCCGAACGTCACGCCCAGGACCATGGTCGAGAGCGTGTTGCCCGAGCCCCAGAACGCCGCCGCCAGCGGCAGCTGGATCGCCAGGAGCAACTGCAGCGGGGCCATGATCCGCACCGCCACCTTGCCGATCTCGTGCGCGTGCCCGCCGGAATCGAACAGCCGTACCAACGGGCCCGCCGCGAGCAGCTCCGCGATCACCACCGGTGCCACGATGCCGGCGCTGATCGCGGTCGCGACCAGCACCGCGCGCCGGGCCCGTTCCGGCTTTCCCGCGCCCAGGCACTGGCCCACGATGGGAATCGTCCCGAGCGTGAAGCCGACACCCACCACGGTGCCCATGTCCACCAGCCGCTGCGCGATGCCGGTGGCCGCCACGGCGGCCGAGCCGTAAAGCGCCACGCGCGAGACACACCAGGTGAGCGAGAACGAGCGCGACATGGACTCCACGGTGGCGGGAAAGCCGATGCGCACGATGGAACCCACCACGTCCCAGCGGATCCACGGCCGCGGGGGCGGCACCGGCAGCCGGAAGCCCGCGCGGCCCGACTGCAGGTACGCCACGCCGGCCAGCAGGAAGATGAGGTTGGTGATGCCGTTGGCGATCGCCGCGCCGCGCACTCCCAGGCCCAGGACCAGCATGAACAGCGGGTCCAGCACCATGTTGAGCCCCACCGATCCGAGCATGAACATCATGGCGGTGGACGCGCGACCCGCCGATCGCAGCACCGTCCAGATGCTCACCATGCAGTAGAGCAGCGGCAGCGTCAGCGAGGCCAGCCGGCCGTAGGCGATCGCCTGCGCGGCCACATCGCCGCGCGCGTTCATCATGTGCACCAGCGGCCCCGTGAGCGCGCAGGCGGCAATCCCCACCACCGTCGCCATGGCAAACTTGAAGAACAGCGTCTGGTAGATCGCCACCGAGGCTTCCGCGAAGTCGTGCTCGCCCAGGCGCCGCGAGATGATGGGCACGCTGCCCGCGCCGATCATTTCATTGAATGACCACAGCACGTACAGCAGCGCCGAGAACACCGTGACGCCGGCGATGGCGTCGGTGCCCAGCCGGCCGACCCAGAAGAGATTCACCAGCGTGAATGCGATCTGCGCGGAGAATCCGATCGCCGACGGCACGCCCATGCTGATCACGGTGCGCACCAGCGGCCCCTGCGTGAGGTCGCGGGGACGGTTCTCCGCCGCGGCGTCCTGCGCCGGCGGGCTGTCGGTGACTTCGGGTTCGTGCATAGGGGGCCGAGGCTACCCGAGGCGGGGGGGGAATGCCAGCGCCTCGCGGCGTCCTGTCGCCCTCAGCGATCATGACCGCCCGAATCCACGGTGAACATGTCCCTCCTGGTCCCGCATCGGCGGCGCCCGGGTTGACGCCGCGCGCGGGCCGCTGCACCATTCCCCCCGGAACTTCCCCGGGCCGCGCCGCGGCCCTTTCACCCCATCAAGGGAGCCGTCATGTCCGCTTTCGCTTCCCTTCGCGCGCGCCGTCCGGCCGCGTTCTTCACCCTCGGCACCGTCCTCGCGCTGCTGGCCGGGCTGGCATGGCCCCACGCCGCGGCGCGGGCCGCCGACGGCCTGGCCGGGCGCTGGGAAGGAGGCCTGCAGGGGCCGGGCGTGAACCTCGCGCTCAGCGCGGAGTTCACCGCGAAGGACGGCGGCCTCGCCGGCACGTTGGATATCCCCGCGCAGGGCGCGACGGGGCTGGTGCTGGTGGACATCGTCTCGGGCGCCGACGGCAAGGTGAGCTTCTCGGTCCAGACGGGCGGCGCGCCGGGCGCGTTCGTGGGTGCGTTCTCGGGCGACAGTCTGTCGGGCGACTACACCCAGGGCCCGTTCAAGGGCACCTTCTCTCTGCACCGTGCCGCGGCGAAACCCGTCGTGCCCGCCGAACCTGTTCCGTACCGCGAGGAGGAGGTCAGCTTCGCGAACGGGGAGGTGAAGCTGGCCGGCACCTTGACCGTGCCGCCGGGCAAGGGGCCGTTTCCCGCGGTGATCCTGGTGACGGGCAGCGGGCCGCAGAACCGGGACGAGGAGATCTTCTCGTTCAAGCCATTTCGCCTGATCGCCGACCACCTGTCGCGTCACGGTGTCGCGGTGCTGCGCTATGACGATCGCGGCATCGCGAAGTCCACCGGCGACTTCGCCGCCTCCACCACCGCCGACTTCGCCGGAGACGCCCACGCAGCGGTGGAGTATCTCCGTTCCCCGGACTTCCACCGGGCGCACCCGGAGGTGAACGCGAAGCGCGTGGGCATCTGCGGGCACAGCGAGGGCGGGCTGATCGGTCCGATGGTGGCCAACCGCAACCCCGGGGTGGCGTTCGTGGTGCTGATGGCGGGTCCGGGAGTGACCGGCGAGAAGATCCTGCTGGAGCAGGGCCAGGAGATCTCACGCGCCGGCCGGGCCACCCCCGAGGAACTGGCGCAGCAGGCCGCGCTGCAGCGGCGCATCTTCAAGGCAGTGCGCGGCGTGATCCCCTGGGACACGGTGCGCGCCAGCATGATGGAGATGGGCCGCCGGCAGATCGCGGCGCTGCCGGAGGCCCAGCGTCAGGCGGTGGGAGATCCGGAGAAGTACCTTGCCGGCGTGGTGGACCAGCAGTTGCAGGGATCGAAGAGCCCGTGGATGCGCTACTTCCTGGACCACGACCCGGCCCCGGAGCTCCAGAAGTTGCGCGTGCCGGTGCTGGCGCTGTTCGGCGAGAAGGACCTCCAGGTGCCCACGGCCCAGAACCGGCCCGCGGTGGAGGGCGCGCTCCGGAAGGGTGGCAACAAGGCCTTCCGGGCGCACGTGTTCCCGAAGGCCAACCACCTGTTCCTGACCTCGGAGACCGGCAGCCCGGCGGAGTACCCGTCCATGAAGAAGGAGTTCGTGCCGGGATTCCTGGACACGCTGTCCGCCTGGATTTCGAGGACACCGCCTCGGAAGAAGTGACCCGCCCGCGGGTGAGCGCGGGAATTCGCTGGGATTCAACAGGTTCGGCGCGGTTCGGGGCATCGCGAAGGCGGGTCCGCACCGCGCCGCTTCCGTTTTGAAACGATGCAACCTTTGTCCCGTGTTCCTCGTCTGATTCTATGAAGGCCGAAGGACGCGGAATCGGGCGGCAGCCCCAGGACCCCTCGGGCACCCCCGCTCCGCACCCAGGCCGGCTCCAAGGCTCTGGATTCACTGACAAGACAGGCCGGACGAGCTGCCGGGGCGATGCCGATCTCCGTCGGGCAGCCCCAAAGTTGCGATCCTGTTCCCCGCGGGTGCGATTCCGTGCAGACGGTGACGCATCCACGAAGAAGCCGCCGGGCGGGCACACCCGGCGGCTTCTGCTTGTGGGGCGGTCGGTGTCGAGCCGCGGCCGTGCTAGACTTGTGGCGGACTTCCGGCCCCCCCTGACAAGGACACACACATGCCACGCATCCGGATCGCCGCCGAGGCATTCCGACGGGCTTCTTCCCGCTCTTCCGCCGGGATTTCCTCCCGGCTCGTGTCCCGGTACGGCGACCTGCGCCCACTCGCGCTCGCCCTCGCCCTGCTGGCTTGCCCGTGGGCCACCGCGGCACTGGCCCACGCCCCCATCCAGGACCACCTCCGCGCCCTCGACCTCGCGATTCGGCGGGAGCCCTCAAGGGCGGAGCTCTACCTGCAGCGGGCGCAGCTTCGGCGCAGCAACCACGAATGGGCCGCGGCCGGCGCCGACCTGGACCGCGCCGCCCGCCTGGGACCGGACCTGCCCGGGCTGCCGCTCGAGGGGGCTTCGCTGCTGCTCGATTCCGGTCACCCCGCGCAGGCGCGGATCGTCCTGAACGCGCTGCTGGCCGGTGCGCCGCACGACTTGCCCGCGCGGGTGCTGCGCGCCCGGGTGCGCTCGGCCGCGGGAGACCACGCCGGCGCCGCGGAGGACCTGGAATTCGCCGTGGCGTCCGCCGCCGCGCCGGATCCCGATTGGTACCTGCGCCTGGCGGACGAGCGTGCGGCGGGCCCCGGAGGGGCCGCGGCCGCGCTGGCCGCCCTCGAGGCGGGAATCTCACGCCTGGGGCCGGCCCCGGCGCTCGAAGGCGCCGCGGCCAGCCTGGAAGCGAGATTGGGACGACGCGGTGCCGCGCTGCGCAGGCAGTCGGACGCGACCGCGCGCTGGGATTCGGGGAATGACGCGGGCGCCGCGCCCGCCCCCGGAGCGACGCCGGTGGGTGTCGTCGCGCCGAGGGGCGGCGTCGCTCCGGCTTCCGCCCCTGTTCGGGAGTTCCGTCTCGAGCCCGCCTCCGGCGCGGTCCCGGATGCCCGCCTTGCGCCGGTCGCAGCGCTGGTCACGCGTGGCCCGTATCTCCAACTCGCCACCCCCGCGGGCATCACGGTGCGCTGGCGCACCGACGTGGCCACCGACAGCCGGGTCACGTGGGGGCCGTCGCCCGCGAGCCAGCCGGGCTCGCTCTCCGACGCCGCGCTGACCACCGAGCACGAACTGGCCCTGACCGGTCTTTCACCCGACACGCGCTACTACTACTCGGTGGGCACCTCCGCCGGCCCGCTTGCGGGCGGCGACACCACCTGCACGTTCGTCACCCATCCGGTGGCCGGGACCCCGCGGCGCACCCGGGCGTGGATCCTGGGCGACTCGGGCCTGGGCAACGCGGGAGCGCGGGCGGTGCGCGACGCGTTCCGCAATCACCCGGGCTCCTTCGCCACCGACCTGTGGCTGATGCTCGGCGACAACGCCTACAGCAGCGGCACCGACGCGCAATACCAGGCCGGGGTGTTCGACATGTATCCCGACATGTTGCGGCGCGCCGTGCTGTGGCCCACCCGGGGCAACCACGACGTTCTGTACGCGGGACCCAACAACGACTACTACGACGTGTTCACCATGCCTGCCGCCGCCCAGGCCGGGGGAGTGCCCTCCGGGACCGAGGCGTACTACTCGTTCGACCACGGGCAGGTCCACTTCATATGCCTGGACTCGGAGGGCAGCAGTCGTGCGGTGGGCGGGGCGATGCTGCAGTGGCTGCGCTCCGACCTGGCGAGCACGCCGCGTCCGTGGGTGATCGCCTTCTGGCATCACCCTCCGTACACCAAGGGCTCGCACGACTCGGACAACGACCTGGACAGCGGCGGACGCATGCGCGACATGCGCCAGAACGTGCTGCCCATCCTCGACTCCCTGGGCGTGGACCTGGTCCTGACCGGGCACAGCCACTCCTACGAGCGCTCCTTCCTGCTGAAGAGCCACTACGGCAAGTCGAACACGCTGACTTCCGCGATGAAGGTGGACTCCGGCGACGGCCGGGAGGCCGGGACCGGCGCCTACCACAAGCCCACGCTGGGGAATGCCCCCGGGGAGGGCTCGGTGTACGCGGTGGCGGGAAGTTCGTGCCAGGCGAGCGGGGGAACGCTGGATCACCCGGTCATGGTGGTCTCGCTCAACGTGATGGGCTCGATGCTCCTGGACTTCGACGGGGCGCGCCTGGACGCGCGCTTCCTGGACGACCTCGGCGTGGTGAGGGACAGCTTCACGGTGCTCAAGGGGACCGCCATAGGGATCCCGGGAGCGGCCGCCGCGCGGGCGGCGCTGCGGCTCTCCGCCGTCTCGCCGAATCCTTCGCGCGGCGCGTCCCACGTGAGCTACGAGCTGCCCGCGTCCGGCCGCGCGCGGATCACGGTATTCGACGCGGCGGGGCGCCGCGTCACGACGCTGGTGGACGAGGCGCAGGCGGCGGGCCCGCACCAGGCCCGCTGGGACGGCCGCGACGCGCGAGGCCGCCGCGCGCCCGCCGGCGCCTACTGGTGCGCGCTGGAATTCCGCGGCGAGCGGCGGGCGAGGGCGCTGATCCGGGTGGAGTAGGGCCGGTCACTCGGCCGCTTCGCCGGCGTCCGTTTCCCGCCGGGGACTCCGGGGAGACGCATCGGAGCGCAGCCGGCCTTCCTCCGCGAGGATCCTGCGAAGCACGAACTCCACCTGGGCGTTCAGGCTCCGCAGGTCCGCGGCGGCCCAGCGCTGCATGGCTTCCAGCACCGCCGGGTCGATCCTGAGCAGGAAGGACTTGCGCTCCGCCACGTCGGGCCGCCTTCTACTGGTACAGCGTGCCGGTGTTGACCACCGGCTGCGCGTGCCGGTCGCTGCACAGCACCACCAGCAGGTTGCTCACCATCGCGGCCTTGCGGTCCTCGTCGAGCGTGACGGTCTTCTTCTCGGCCAGCTTCTCGAGCGCCATTTCCACCATGCTCACCGCGCCCTCCACGATACGGGTGCGCGCGGCGATGATCGCGCCGGCCTGCTGGCGCTGCAGCATGGCGCTGGCGATCTCGGGCGCGTACGCCAGGTGGCTGATGCGCGACTCGATCACCTGCACGCCGGCCTTGGACAGACGGTCCTGGATCTCCTTCTTCAGCTGCTCGGCGATCTCGGCGGTGTTCCCGCGCAGGCTCGTCTCGCCATCCACGTGCGTGTCGTAGGGGTGCGTCGTGGACAGGTTGCGCAGCGCCGCCTCGCTCTGGACCGTGACGAAGTTCTCGTAGTTGTCCACCTCGAAGGCCGCCTCGGCGCTCTCCACCACCTTCCACACCACCACCGCGGCGATCTCGATGGGGTTGCCGTCATGGTCGTTCACCTTGAGCTTGGCGCTCTCGAAGTTCCGGATACGGAGCGAGATGCGCTTGCGGGTGGTGAACGGGTTCACCCACCAGAAGCCCTGCTGCTTGACGCTGCCCACGTAGGTGCCGAAGAGCTGCACCACGCAGGCGTCGTTCGGGTTCACCACGGTCAGCCCGCCGAGGAACAGGATGCTCACCAGCAGGGTCACGGCCATGCTGATGACCCCGGGCGCGAACTGGTGGACGGCGAAGATGATCAACCATGTGAGCGACCCCGCGAGGACGAGCAAGAGCAGGAGCATCGTCGGGATTCCGGGGAGCGCGTGAGCAGGTTTCTCCTGGATCATGGGACCCTCCTTTGATGTCAGGATGATATCATTTTGATTGCGTGCGAGTCAAGGGGATTCTGAAGTAGTGGGTCGGTTTTCCGGAACGTCCAGTAGGACAGTAATTTACCCAGCTGTCCACGGGTGGTTAGTGGCCCGGGATGACGTAACTACATGACCAGGAGCGCCTGAGAAAGCGGCTGTGACTCGGCCAGGTGGCATCGCCCAGCATTCTCGAGTCCACACCCTGCCCGGACTGCCAGGGTGGTATCCGACAAGAAAGGCGTTTACAAACAGACTCCTGAACCTATATTATATGTCGTGGAGGTGTTTTTCAAATGACTAACCGACGGATCTTCGAAGCTCCCGCGCTGGACGACCTCGAGATGGGGGTAATCGCGCGGATCTCCGCAATGAAAGACAGCCTCAGTTACGTACTCCAAGATCCCGTGAGATGGACAGGCCTGCTTGCCAGGAATGCTCTCGCAAAGGCGATCCGCGGGTCAAACAGCATTGAGGGGTACAACGTCACCCAGGACGAGGCGATTGCGGCGATCGAGGGTGAGGAGCCGATGGACGAGCGAACTGAAGCATGGATCGCGGTAGATGGATATCGCCAAGCCATGACGTACGTTCTGCAGCTCGGCAAAGACCCACATTTCACCTACTCAAACGAACTCCTGAAATCGCTTCATTTCATGATGCTCAGCCATGACCTCTCCAAGTGGCCCGGTCGCTGGCGCGCCGGGTCAATCAGCGTGATCGACGAAGAGAGCAAGAAGGTGGTCTACACAGGGCCGGATGAATCCCTGGTCGACGGACTGATGCAGGAACTTATGGAGTCCATTCGGCGAGATGCCCACGAGGGAGAGGCTCCCCACATCGTGAGCGCCGCCATGGCGCACCTGAATCTGGTGATGATCCATCCGTTTCGGGATGGTAACGGGCGCATGGGGAGGTGCCTGCAGACTCTGATCCTGGTCCGATCTGGAGTGCAAGCACCACAGTTCTGCAGTATCGAGGAGTACCTGGGCAGGAACAGGCGAGAGTACTATGATGTGTTGGCGCACGTGGGTCAGGGACACTGGAACCCAGACGAAGACTGCAGGATTTGGGTGCGCTTCTGCCTGACAGCCCATTTTCGACAGATGCTGACAATCCTCCGAAGAACGAAGGAACTCCAGAAGCTCTGGGACGAGCTTGAAGCCATCGCTGCGGACTTTGGCCTGCCCGGCCGAATGCTATTCGCCCTGGCGGATGCAAGTTGGTCTCTCCGGGTACGCAATCCCATGTACAGGAAGAACGCGGAGGTCACCCCCGCTGTTGCCTCAAGGGACCTGAGCAAGCTGGCCGAACTCGGGCTTCTGATTCCAAAGGGAGAGAAGCGCGGTCGGTACTACGTGGCGGGTGAGAAGCTCCAGGAAGTCCGGCGGCGCACCCGCGAACCAAACAGAACTGATGAGGATCCATTTGCCCCGGATTCGCAAATGCGGAAACCGGGGATTTAAAGCTAGCCGTGTCCAGACTGGACCTGGGCGGAAAGTGGTGAACGTGAGATGAGCAGGGTAGCACGATGGAGCGTACTTGCGACGGTGGTGGCGCACATGCTGTTAGGCTGGTCGGATCTTGTCGCTGCGAGGCCTCAGTTGAGGGGGACACCTCCCTTCGGCGCTGGAATCGCAGTGGGTGCGGGCGTAGTGAAGGTCGGGGCGACGCTTCAAATCCGCCCATCTGTCGAAGTCGATGGGAGGCACGGGAAGTGGTGTCGGATAAGTGTGGCGCTTCCGGGATTCCTGAGAGTGCTATCAGGGGATACGGTCGTGACCGCCCTCGGAGGGGGTAGCTTCACTACGTGGTTGATCGAGGCCACCCCAATAAGGAGTGGAGAGGGGGAAATGGTCGTCAGGATGGTCGTTGAGGCGGACTCGGCAAACAGGTTCTATGTATGTGAGGCGGCGGCACCGATTCGTGTGCAAGGGGACACCGGAGGCGTGGGAGACTCGAGGTCCATCCGGGCGGAGTACTGGAAGCAAGCCCATTCTTAGTTGGAATTCTCCACGGCTCCATCGTGTGATCACGCGGCCTCTTCCAGCCGCTTGGACTGCTGCTTGATGTTCAGGGCGCGGGCGAGTGCGCTGACCAACTGCGGGAGATGCCGATGGCCC